>NZ_JAUEXY010000030.1:0-1347 GCF_032489375.1 Bradyrhizobium sp. SZCCHNR1098 | reverse complement strand
TGACCGACCGGGTTGATCCCTGACATTTTGGACCGGGCTGATCCCTGACACTATTCGATCACTGCTGTGTTGTCTCCGCCGTTTCCTGCGCGACGCGGAGCCGCGCACGCGGCGGAGCAAAGCGCAGGAAACGGCGGTCGCGGTCGATCAGCCCGAGGTCTCGGCCCCAGAAGCGGACGATGTGGCCGCCGGTATCGTGCTTGGCGAGGCCGATGAGTTCGCCGGCGAGCGCTTCGCCAACGAAGACGTGCTCGCCTTGCCATTTGATGTCCCCGGTGGGACGCACGCGGCGGACCTCGTGATCGGCGTCGTACCAGGGATCATCGAGACGGTCTGGCATGAAGCGCACCGGCCTGCGCCAGAGCTTGACGGGGGCCACCTGGTCGAGCGCCTCGTGCGGCCGCTCCTCGTTGAAGTGGCGGCGAAAGGCGTCGAAGCGTCGCTGCTGCTCGGCGGCCGTGTCTGCCGGTGGCTTCGACGTCTCGGCCTTCAGCGTGCGGTGCATGCGCTCGTGCCGGCCGTTGTCCTGCGGGCTCGCTGGTGGGATGTAGCGTGGCTCGATGCCGAGCTTGAGCCACCACACCGAGAGCGCCGAAAGGCCGCCAGCTCCCGTCGATCCGAACGGTACTCCATTGTCGGAGCGGATCGCGTCGGGAAGGCCGATATCCTTGAAAACGCGCTCCAGAGCGCCCTTCACGCCAGCCCAGGTCGGATCGACGATGCGCACCTCGATGAGATAGCGGCTCGCCGCATCGGTGATGGTGAGCGGATCGCAGCGCGTGCCATCGCCAGTGCGGAACCAGCCTTTGAAGTCGATCGCCCACTCGTCATTGGGGCCCTCCGCCGGCGTGATCAGCTCGCCCTGCGCGATCGCCCGACGTCGGCGTGGCCGCGCTTCGACCAGGCCTTCACGCTTCAGGAGGTCGCCGATCGTCGAGGCCGCCGGCCAGTCGACCTCCGGCCGCTCGCGCGCGAGCCAGGCCTTGATCTTCTTGGGGCCAAAATGCGGAAACCGTCGTCGTGTTGCGATGATGCGCCGTGCCAGCCGGTCCGCTGTGGCGTGCGGGCAGTTCTGCACGGCGTGGCTCTTCTCCTCGAACCACTGCGGATCCTCGCTCGCGCGGCGGCGCTCCCAAACGTAGAACGTCTCCCGGCTGATGCCGTGCCGCGCGCACAGCTCCGTCACCGAAAAAGCTCCCGTGTCGTACTCCCGAAACAACCCGATACGCTGCTCCACAGGACTGCTCTCCCTGAAAGGCATCGACCGATCCTCCTTCGAATCGGACGAAGCTTGCCTGTCAGGAATCAACCCGGTCTGAATTGTCAGGACTCAGCCCGGTTCATACC
>NZ_JAUEXY010000029.1:0-1475 GCF_032489375.1 Bradyrhizobium sp. SZCCHNR1098 | reverse complement strand
AAACAAGGCACGATAGTCGTCGTGGCAACCCCACTGTCACAGAAATTATCGTGTCTCACTTAAGGGGTGCAGTCCAGTGCACAATATTAGAGTGGCTCGCCTATCGAGAAAATGCCCACAACGACCGCCGCAACAAGCAAGTCATGACGGCGCAATACCGAAAGATCCCCCCATCATCTCCCGGCGGGATCGGCCTCCAGCACGACCTTCGCCACGGGATAACGCCAGTCGTTCTTCGTGTTGTCGGCGGCGGCATCGATGCCTGCCACGATGACCGCACCGAGGATCCCGCCGTTCACGCCGCTGGCCAGACGAGCCTGACGCGTCGAATCGAAGGGCGCGACCGTGATCATCCGCTTTTGATAGCCGGGCTTCTGGCAGGTCACGGCAAGCGAGCTCGACTGTCCGCGATAGAGCGGCACGCGCACCTTCGCGGGGCTCGTCATGGTTGCGCTGAAACCGGAGGCTTCCAGTGAGCAGGAGGCCCCGGCCATCTCGACCTCGCCTCCTCCACCGGGATTGTGAAACGTCCGCACTTCCACAAGCTGGTCACCCGCGAACTCGGGCACGCTTGCGTCGGTTCGGCGCTTCGGCTCGTAGACGTCGATTCCTCGGCTGCCCGTGCTGGACCTGATGTCGGTCACATTGTTGACCGCAAGCGGCGCAGCACACCCGCCAAGACACGCCCCTCCAAGGATGGCCAGCCAGGTGGCCATCCAACGCAAATAGTCCATTTGAGCCCCCACAGCACCCCTACTGTTGTTGACTAGCGGTAGCAGGGGCCGATCTGGGGAACAATAGCCGCAACCTTAGGGGGAATAGAGCGACTATCAAAAACCGATGACGTTGCGGACAGGACACAGTCGCTGTCGTCCCCCAGCATCAAATACGTCGGTGGTCATGTGTCAGACGATCGCCAGCGGCGGGAATTCAGGGCCATCAACATGACGCGGTTGCTCCGCCACAACCTTCCTCGCGATCAATGCCAGGGCGGCGCGTTCAGTACCTGCACAGGTTGCAGTGACCGGTGGGCATCCCGGATCATGGCGCGACGGCGCTGCGCTTTCCAGCAACATGTGCTGTGAGGATGCGCGGACAAACTTATTTCATCAGGCCGCTCAACACGATCACCCCTGTCCAGTCCGCTTCTGAAAAATATTTCTCTTCCATTTTTCCGAAACTCATGATTGACTGTCCCCATCCCGTGCTCCTCGAGAGGGGCGGATCGCGATCGTCACGGACGTTGGGCGCGGGATGCGGTGGCCGCAGGCGGGTCGCAGCGTGCTTGAGGCGCGCGGACGAACGACTCCGTGCGGACGTGAAATCGCGTGGTCCTGGCGCCCCGAAGCTGGCGCCAAGTCCTCAGGGGATGATGACCCCGAGGGCGACGGTGGCTACCTGTGGAGCCTCAGGAGGTTGTCCTCGGTTAAACCGAGTCTGCTGATAGGCGGCTGGGAGTTTATGCCGCCGTGAGG
>NZ_JAUEXY010000028.1:0-1559 GCF_032489375.1 Bradyrhizobium sp. SZCCHNR1098 | reverse complement strand
GATCGGCTGATCCTGTGGTGACTGCCGCCTGCTTTCTTTTCTGCAGGCGGGCCATGGGTGAGGCCTTCACCCGGCCTTCCCCATAGGCGTTAAGTTTATGCTTGAGTGTTGGAATCCGCCGTGATTCGAACAGGGGATGGCAGACGAATCGCTCCTGAACGAGGACTGGACGAGAGTGGTTGCGCAGCTGGGCGGGGCTGCGCAGCTCGAGAAAACTGCGCGCCAGACGAAGGCCTTCGCGCGTCGGCGGCAGATTCCAGATGCGGTGACGTTACTTCGGCTGATGCTGGCCTATTGTTTGGGTGAAAGAGGGCTGAGATCGACAGCCGCATGGGCGGCTTCTGTTGGCCTTGCCGACCTCACCAGCGTGGCGTTGTTCTATCGGCTGCGTCAATGTGGTGATTGGTTTGCGGTGCTGGTGGAGGGCTTGCTCGCTGCGGCAGCTCCGAAGGCGAGCCAAGGCCGCCTGATCCGCATCATCGATGCGACGACAGTGCCTCAGGCGGGACCGGCTGCGCGCAAGAACAGTGAGCTTTGGCGCGTTCATAGCGCATTTGATCTGCCCTATGAGCGCTTTGGTCACTTCGAGCTGACAGATCAGCAAGAGGGCGAAACGTTTGACCGGATACCAGTGGTCAAGAACGAGATCCGCATTGCTGACCGCGCTTATCTGCAACCTGACCGCATTGCGGCCGTCCGCGAAGCCGGGGCCGACGTTTTGATCCGAGCGGGCTGGAAGAACGCACGTTGGCTTGACGCCAAAGGCCTTCCGTTCGATCTGATGGCCCAATTGCGTGCCGCGAAGGCGCGCGGACTGGTCGATCGGGAGATTTGGATCAAGCGCAAGGGCGGCGCGCCTCTGGCTATGCGTCTGGTCGCAATCAAGAAGCCCACCGGTGCGGCTGCTGCTTCTCGGCGTAAAGCCCGGCAAGACGCAAAAGATGAAAACCGCATCATCTCCAAAGAAACTTTGGAGGCTGCGGATTGGGTCATTCTGATCACGTCGCTCGCGCGGGACGAGTTCTCCACCAAAGATGTGCTTGCGCTCTATCGATTGCGATGGCGGATCGAGCTTGGGTTCAAGCGACTGAAGAGTCTGATTGGCCTCAAGACGCCGCCAGGAACCGATCCGCGCTCTGCCAAGCCCTACCTGCTGGCCCACCTCCTGATCATCCTGTTGCTCGAGCCGCTTGCCAGCGACTTCGAGGACTCTCCCCACTGGACGCAGGCCGCTTAACGACGCCTGGCGCTTGGCGGGTCCTGCAGCAGCTCGTTGCATCCTTGCTGCAAGCAATCATTCCACAACCAACCATCCGTTGCTTGCGCCGCAGAAAACGCGCGTTGGGGCGCCACCTTCGCGAGCCTCCTCGAAAACGCAAGTATCAATCGATGCTCGCGCTACCTTAACGCCTATGCGGCATTCCCTGCGCGATGGGCTTACGGCTTATACGCGCTCTCCTTGGGGACCGGCTCTCTTGCCCCCATCACCCGCATGCGCGTCGAAGCACGCGAGCTTGACCCCAGCACCGGGAGGTCAGGACCACACGATTTCGCCGTCC
>NZ_JAUEXY010000027.1:0-1599 GCF_032489375.1 Bradyrhizobium sp. SZCCHNR1098 | reverse complement strand
TACGTCAGCCCGGTTGAGTTCGAGCGCAAGGTGGGATTAGCTTGACCGGGTGTCCATCAAACCGGCAGCAGCTCAGTCAGCCCCCCTTGATCGGCCGCCCTCACCGCTCGCTCAGCGCCAGCCGGGCGCCAAGCAAAGCAAAGCCGCCGGCGAAGGCGCGGCGCAGCCACGCCATCACCCGGGGGCGGCTGACGACGCGATCGCGCACCGCTGAGGCGAACAGCCCGTAGACAACGAACACCGCGAACGTCATCGCCATGAACGTGGCCGACAGCTCGAGCATGGCGGCGAGCGGATGCACTTCGTCCGCGGCGATGAACTGCGGCAGGAAGGCGAGGAAGAAGATCGACAGCTTGGGATTGAGGATGTTGACCAGAAACCCGGTCAGCACCACTCGCCCGGCCGAGCGCGCTGCGTCCTTCGCGTCATCCTTGGCCTCCACCGAGAGCGCGCCACGCTCCCCGAGCGTCTGCCAGGCCATGTACAAGAGATACGCAACGCCACACCATTTCAGCGCGGCGAAGGCCAGCGCGCTGGTGTGCAGCACGGCGGCAAGGCCAACGATCGCGGCGAGCATCGCCGGGATGATGCCGAGCGTGCAGCCGAACGCCGCGGCGACGCTCATCCGCGCCCCCTTCGTCAGCGCCACCGCCAGCGTGTAGAGCACGCCGGTGCCGGGCGAGGCCACCACGATCAGCGAGGTCAAGAGGAAGGCGTAGGACATCGGGAAAGCTCCTTGGGCGAGACGAGGCGCATCAGCCCGCAAGGCGCGGCAGCAGCCTCAGCGCGTCGCCGCGCTCGATCTCGGCGGGCTGCTGATCGCTGAACACGGGTGACGGCCACGATGTCAGGGAGCCCTCGCCATTTCAACCGGCTCGGAGGCCCGATGCGGCCGCCGCATCGCCTCGAGGTGAGGACCAGCGGCGTCGGCCTCGCCGCAGCCGGCGAGCATGACCGCCGCGCCGATCGTGAGCCGTGGGCTCGTGCCGCAATGCGACGGCCACGCGATGATGGCGGCGATGTTGCCGAGGAGGAGAACGGCGAGCAGGACGAGCATGGCCCGCCGTCCTGTTGGCGTGGGTGACGACATCGGGACTTCCTCACGATACGGTTGACGCGATCGCGGCTGCACCGCGAGGAGCGCCATCGGTTCGATCGCGTGCGGCCACAGATGCGAACACACGCCGCGGACGCGGCGCTTTTGCGCAGGTCGGATGTCGCCATGTAAGATCTTGTTGCTGTTCGTGCGCGCGCTCCCGGCAGCCGGTGATTGAAAGCCGCGTGCGTCCGCACCGCGGGGACGCAACGGGCGACGGCGGCTAGGCCCGCCGCATGACGATCGTTCGGCCGGGCCATCTGCACCTCATCACGATGCAGGAGGGGTTGCGGGGCAGGTGGGCGCGTTCAACCATCGTCGCGACGCCTTTCGCGCCCGAGCTTTGCTGGTCGTCTCGCCCCCATGAAACAGAGGGCGCGGGGAATGCCGGGCTGCAGGCCGCAACCCATGGCCCGCCTGCAGAAGAAAAGCAGGCGGCAGTCACCACAGATCCTATGGGGCGGCGGGTGGTCAAGAAGGGTTAGGATTGGATTTCCGAACCA
>NZ_JAUEXY010000026.1:0-1643 GCF_032489375.1 Bradyrhizobium sp. SZCCHNR1098 | reverse complement strand
GTTTGCCGAGACCCTCGGGCTCGAGCGCGTCGGGATCCATGACAACTTCTTCGATCTCGGCGGCCATTCGCTGCTCGTGACGCATTTGGTCTCGAAAATCCGTGCTGCTTTCGGGGTCGAGCTGCCGCTTGGTACGCTGTTTGAAGTTTCGACCATCTCCGGGCTCGCTGAACGGCTCGATCAGGCCGAGGCGGCAGCACGACCGACTCTTCGGCCGGGCCCTCGTCCGGAGGTGATCCCGCTCTCGTTCGCGCAAAGTCGCCTGTGGTTCCTCAACCATCTCGAAGGACAAAGCCCACACTATAATCTCACGCTCGCATTGCGTCTTCGCGGTGCCCTCGATCGCGACGCCCTCGAAGCCGCCCTCGCCGATTTGGTCGAGCGGCATGAGAGTCTGCGAACCGTCTTCCCGGAGACGGCGGGCACACCCCGCCAGCTGATCCTCGATGCTGAAATCGCTCGGCCGATCCTCGCGGTGGCGGCAACCACTGAGGCCGAGCTTCCCCAGGCGCTCAACATGGCCGCGAGCCGCGGCTTCGATCTCGCCGTCGAACCGCCGCTCCGCGTCGATCTCTTCGTCCTCGCGCCGCGCGACCAGGTTCTGCTGCTGTTGATCCATCATATTGCCGGCGACGGAGCTTCGCTCGGGCCGCTGGCTCGCGATCTCGCTACCGCTTATGCTGCGCGTAGTGAGAAGCGCGCGCCTGTCTTCGAGCCGCTGCCCCTGCAATACGCCGACTACACGCTTTGGCAGCACGCGCTGCTCGGCAATGAGGAGGATCCCGAGAGCCCGGTCGCGCGCCAGTTGGAGTATTGGAAGAGGGCGCTGCATGGCCTGCCGGAGCAACTGGAGCTGCCGGTTGACCGTTCCCGGTCGCCTGTTCCCAGCCATCATGGTGATACTGTCGCGTTCGAGATCACCCCCGAAGTGCACCAGGGGCTGCTGATGCTGGCGCGCGAACAGCAGGCCAGTCTCTTCATGGTGCTCCAAGCCGGCCTCGCTGCGCTGCTCACGCGGCTGGGCGCAGGTACGGACATCCCAATCGGCAGTCCGGTGGCGGGGCGCAGCGATCACGCGCTCGACGACTTGATCGGATTTTTCGTCAACACCGTGGTACTGCGCAGCGACACCGCTGGAAATCCAAGCTTCCGCGAACTGGTGGATCGCGTGCGCGCCGCCAATCTCGATGCCTACGCGAATCAGGATTTGCCGTTCGAGCGCCTCGTCGAGGCGATCAATCCGACACGGTCTCTGAGACGCCACCCGCTCTTCCAGGTGATGCTCGCGTTACAGAACGCTGGTACGCTCAGCCTTGATATGCCCGGTCTCACCATCGTCCCGCAACCGATGAGCAGCAGAGCTGCCAAATTCGATCTGGCCTTGATCTTGACAGAGAGTCGTGGCCAGCACGGTGGGTCAGCTGGGATCGAAGGCACGATCGAATACAGTACGGATCTGTTCGAGCGGAAAGCCGTCGAAGCCATCGCCACGCGTTTGGTGCGCCTGCTCGAATCTGCAACCGCCGCGCCGGATCAGCCGATTGGCGCAATCGACATTCTCGACGTGGCGGAGCGGCGTCGGGTGCTGGCGGAGTGGAATGACACGGTGCGCGCGGTGCCGCCGACGATATTGCCGTCTCTGA
>NZ_JAUEXY010000025.1:0-2206 GCF_032489375.1 Bradyrhizobium sp. SZCCHNR1098 | reverse complement strand
CTTGGAACACTGAAGCTTCGCAACCTCAGCTTCCTCGGTTCAGACCGGATGGACAACCTCCTGGAAGACCACAGCTACCAAGCCGGACACCGGGGAGATCGCGTATAAGGTGCGCCGTGGAAAGGCGCGGTTCTTGAGAGGGTGAAAGTCCCTTCCGGCAAATGTCGTTCCAGCCGGTAGCAATCGGAGCAGTCGGCGAGGTAACGACCCGGCTGAAGCCTCCGGTGGAGAGGGTCACGAGGTGACTTGGCGAGTGGGCGGGCTGTAACACGAGTGAACGTCGAGCAGGCCTCGAAAAGTTCGATGTGGAGGCTGACCTGGCCTTATTACAGGGAAAGCTGACATCGCTGGGGAAGAGAGCGACACGCGCACCCAGCGGCTCCACCGGGGTAGTGACGACGGCACGTCCACAGCGGGAACCGAAGCAACACGGGAGACCCCATTGCGCGGTCGAGCGAGAGACCAACCGGAGACCTGTGAAGGTCGGACCGGGCGCGGCGGGGAGTCGGATGGGCTCGTAGTACCGGGGAAGCCGGGTAATGCCGGTGGAGGAAAGGAGCCCTCGTTCAAGCCGATGTAGGAAGTGGCGCGGGAGGGGAGATTGGGTCACCTCGAAACTCCACCAAGTGTCCGGAAGCTGCAGACTGCGTTACATGCGAAAGCGAAGGCAGAACCCGGGTTCAGGTTCTATCTTCTGTACGACAAGGTGTCTCGGGCGGATGTTCTGAGCTTCGCCTATGCCAGATGCAAAGCCAATGGCGGCGCGGCTGGTGTGGACGGTCAGACGTTCGAGGCCATCGAGGCGTATGGAGGCCAAGGTGCGTCGTCCGCGGATCACAAGAGCCCGGATGTCGACAATGGCTGGAATCCGTGGCTCGGAGAACTGGCGGAAGAGCTCAGGAACAAGACGTATCGGCCGCAAGCGGTCAGACGGGTCTACATTCCGAAGCCGAACAGCAAGAAAATGCGACCTCTGGGGATCGCGACGATACGCGACCGGGTGGTTCAGACGGCGGCGATGCTGGTGCTCGAGCCCATCTTCGAAGCCGATCTGGAGCCCGAGCAATATGCGTACCGCGCCGGCAAGACTGCGCTGGACGCGGTGGAGACCGTGAACCGCCTGCTCAATCTGGGGTACACGGCCGTCGTCGACGCGGACCTGCGTGGCTACTTCGACGAGATACCGCACGGACCGCTGATGAAATCAGTGGCGCGCCGGACCTCCGACCGGCACATGCTGCATCTGATCAAGATGTGGATCGAGGCGCCGGTCGAGGAGACGGACGATCGCGGGCGCAAGCGTCGGACCACGTGGAATCGGGACGAGCACCGCGGCATCCCGCAGGGCTCTCCGATCTCCCCGCTGCTGGCGAACCTGTACATGCGACGGCTGGTGTTGTGGTGGAGACAATCGGGCGCGCGGCGGCGGCTGAAGGCCGTCATGGTCAACTATGCCGACGACTTGGTGATCTGCTGCAAGGGTACGGCCGACATCGCCATGCAGACGATGCGAGAGGTCATCAAGAAACTGCAACTGGCGGTCAACGAGGACAAGACACGAATCTGCCACCTGCCGGAAGAGCGGTTCGACTTCCTGGGCTACACGTTCGGACGGTGCTACTCCCACAAGACCGGGAAGGCCCACCTCAACTCGAAGCCATCGAAGAAGAGCATCAAGCGAATCTGCGATGCGGTCGGGGACGAGACAGGCCGGCACAGGACGACGTTATCAGCCGAGAAGGTGGTGAAGCGGCTCAACGCCAAACTCACCGGATGGGCGAACTACTTCCGCCTCGGGCCGGTCTCACCGGCCTACAGGGCGGTCGACGCCCATGCCATCCATCGGCTGCGCAAGTGGTTATGCGAAAAGCATCGGGTTCAAGGCCAGGGGTACAATCGCTTCCCCGACCGGTACCTCTACGAGACGTTGGGGCTGGTACGGCTGCCGAAGTCGACGCGTAACCTGCCGTGGGCGAGGGCATGAGAGCTTGCCCGGGAGCCGGATGCGCGAAACGCGCACGTCCGGTTCGATGAGCGGGGAAGGGAAACGGGGCGTTGCCGAATGGCCCAAGCCACCGCGCCCTTCCTCGACTCTACCGTGAAGACCATCGCGCGGGGAATGCCGGATGTCGGCTGAACCTTGTATGGGGAGTAAGTTGTCAAGAGGGGCGTCGTTTGTTGGGGGCGGTCTTTGGCGCCAAGGAGA
>NZ_JAUEXY010000024.1:0-13860 GCF_032489375.1 Bradyrhizobium sp. SZCCHNR1098 | reverse complement strand
GAGGAGGGACGCGACTATCTCTCGCTCAAGCTCGACGACCCTTCCTTCAACGCCCCGATCTACGCCAACCTGTTCGAGGACGAGGGCGGCGAGGGCTACACGCTCCTGTGGTCGCGGCCGCGCAAGACGGCGGAGTGAGTCCACAGAGGGCTCCGCCCGGATGACCCGGGCGGAGCCAAGGTCGGACTCTGGCTGTTGCTGGTGTGATCTCGGACCACGCCCTTCCAGCCGGGGGCCTCGCGCCGAGCAGCGTCAAGTGTGAAGCTTGACAGGCTTACGCCAATGTTGGCGGCTTCGGCTCGTGTGCCTGCTCCGCCGGAGGTGGATGCTCGATTTCCCGCCTCGTACGATCAATGAGATGCAGAGTCGTCGTTTCACCGAGCTCTTCGGCGTATGCAGACGCTGCTTCGAGGTGAAACAGCATCATCTTGCGCGAGGCTCCCAGTCGATCGGTCATATCGAAAGCGAACAGCAGCGCCGGCGAGTGTGCAATTACATAGGCTATGGTTGAAGGGATTATTCTCGGCGGAGGCTGTTTAAGCGGGAGCTTGGCCGGCGAGCCTCGACTGGCGTGATCTCGATCTAATGTTCGGTTCGCAGGGTTTGTAAGGAGCATCTTGGTAAAGGAGTTGATGCCACGAACCGGATCGGAGTGAATGACCGCGCTTGGCAATGTGCGGCTCATATAACGTTCTGCGCACCGGCACGGTATCCAAGATCTTTAGCAAGTGGAGCAGATGCTAATTGATCTGCTCGCTTGTCGCATGCAGTCGGCCCGGGTCGCTGTGAATGGCCTCCCGGAGGCAACCGCGACACCAGTAGAGTTCACCACATTCGGTGTGAACAATCTTGAAGCGGTCCGGAACGGACTCCGCACGGTATTCGTATGTCGATCCACCAGGTTGAAATAGCTGCAAAAGCCCGGAGTTTCTACAGTTTGGGCATGTCAGCAGCTCAGTCCAACGCGCACCCGTCGACATTGCGAAGCTCCTCAAGCATGACCGAGAAGAAGAGCGCAGCTCATCAGCGCCGTCTGGTCAAAATTGCTCAATTGGGTTGCGATATTGCATCAGGCTGCTGCTATGTCTTCCTTTGCCGGACCGCGCGCGACGATCTTGAGGACATCATCTGCAAGTGCACGCTGGAGCGCTTTGGCTTCATTCCATGGTGCGCGAAGCCAAACCTCTCGCTCTTCATCCGTCGTCAGGATGACCGGCATCGCCTTCGGGTGTAGCGACGACGGCGTTCGGCTCGGTCGTCAGGAAGCCGTAAACCAGGTGAGGGCCCGGGATCGGCTTGGACTTTGTTCCGCGTTCGCCCTGGAATTCAGTCCAGATGCCGGCGAAGCAGGTCAGCGGGCGATCGTCAGACGAGGCGAACCAGACCACATCCTTCTTCTTGGTCTCTGGGTTCGGTTCTGGCGCGTATTCCGCAAAGCTGTTGAAGGGCACCAGGCATCGGTTCTCGGGCTTCAGCCAGCCCCGCCAATGCGGAGACGAGGTGTTGCGGATGTTCGTCACGGGTGGCCCGCCGGTCCGTGGAGGCGGCGGCATCCCCCAGCGCATCATCAGCATCTCGCGGTCTTCTTCGTTGCCGCGAATGACGGGTGCCGGGTAGTCCGGGAAGACACCGGGCATCGGAGGAAGATTACCTTCATATCGGCGGACGACCCGAAACAGTGCCGCGATTGCGGCCTGGTTGGTGGTGATGCTGTAGAGGTTGCACATTCTAAGGCTCAGTCCGCTCCAGCGCTCGTCATTGCGTGGTGTCCATATGTGTTGAGTAGATGTGGCCCTCGGTCGTCCTGAGATCGATCTCCGCACTGCAGAAGCACTGGGATCTGCCGGACGTATTCTGGGTCGGGAGGCGGCGGCCTGCGTCCCACATCGCGTATTTCCAGGCCGTGAACGCTTTATGTCAGACCCCACTCGTCGAAATCTCCCTGAGATCGACGTGAAACGAACGACGACGAGCCTGATCCGCGGCCGCTGCCGGAGGGCAGGGCCACCACTGGCGCGGTCGCCGACATCTTCGACGCCCTGGTGGCGACACTCTCCGATACTCGCCTCGAACCTGAGCTGAAGGATCTCTTGTGGTCGACAGTCAACCTGTTTCACCGCGCCACGATGCGCATCGAGCGCGAGCTCGACGGCAATGAGCAGGCGCAGCGGACCAGCCAGCGTGAGCAGAATGGCTCGGAGGTCCGCTCCGTCGAGCTCGAACGCCTGACCTCGGAAGGACTGTCATTGGTCGAGCGCCGCAACGCCATGGAGCTGTTCCGCGACCTCGCCGCCGAGGCCTTCGAGCTGCATACGCGATCGCCCTGGCGCCCGCGATCGGGCTCGCAGGTCAACCACCGCACGCTGACGGCCGCCATGATCGACTCCCGCGACTTCCTCGCTGCCAAGCGACGCGCCGAGACCGAGGTCATGCTGCCGCAGGGGCCGAAGATCGCACTCACCGGCGGACCGGATTTCAACGATGTCGCACTCATCTGGGACCGCCTCGACAAGGTTCACGCCAAACATCCCGACATGGTCCTCCTGCACGGCGGTTCGCCGAAAGGCGCCGAGCTGATCGCCTCCAAATGGGCCGCGAACCGGAAGGTGCCACAGATCGCCTTCAAGCCCGACTGGACGAGGCACAACAAGGCAGCACCGTTCAAACGCAACGACGCCATGCTGGAGACGCTTCCGATCGGCGTCATGGTCTTCCCCGGCTCGGGGATCCAGGGCAATCTCGCCGACAAGGCCCGTCGCCTCGGTATTCCCGTCTGGACCTTTGGGAAAGGCGGCGCGTGAGCGCCGTCAACTCCTCAACGCTCTGCCGATCTCACAACGCGTCGGACGCCGCTCGAGCGTCGGCGCGACTCTCCGCAACTTTGTCCGAATCATGATGCATCTTGTTCGGATCGCGCCGCGGTGGTGGTGGAAGGCGCATCCCGTCATAGCTTTGCACGGAGGCCACCGCCATGCCCGCGATTACTCTCATCCTTGGACTGGTCAGCGTCGGACTTTTGTGCCGCGCGCTGTTTGCGCTCGCGGTTCACGCACTCCCGTTCTTCGTCGCGGTCAGCGTCGGCTTGGCGGCCCTGAATGCCGGCATTGGAATCGGGTGGGCATTTGGGGCCGGCCTCATTGCGACAGTTCTCACGCTGGCCAGCGGTCAATTTTTGTTCGCTGCCTCGCGATACATGGCGATGCGCGGGATAGTTGCGGCTGCTTTTCTCGGTCCGGCCGCTGTCGCCGGCCATCATGCGGCCAAGGGACTTGCTTTGCTTGCCGGGCCTTTAGAGGTTTTGGGCGAGATCATCGGATGGTCAGGGGCACTCCTCGTCGGTGCGGGCGCCTTGCACCAGTTGCTTGGACCCGATCTGCCTCGCCGGTTTCGGTCCGAGCAGGTTGGCGATCAGCCTCACCGTTCATCGCGGCTATGAGCCTGACGGCGCAGCCAGGCCGACCGCTGTTCTGCGTCAGATCGAGGATTGCCCAGCGGTCGAGACTGCGTAGCGCATCCGTCCGCGGATGTCTGCCTTCTTCGTTCACGCCAGCGCGTCGCCCCACGCCGAGAACGATCCCACTGCTGCTGTAGACGTCTTCCTGTTTGAAGACAGAAGGGCTTTGATCGTTAGCAGCGTCTTCGGATCGGCTACTAAAGGGTAGAAATAGTAAGCTGCTGGGCGGCAGAGCTGACGCTCTTGAATAGTTCATCAACCAAACGCGGAGCTCGAAACCGATACAATCGGGCCAGGACCAGGTTTTGGGGCCGGTCGACATCCGCGAGCGGCCGCGATGTCAGTGTCCCGTGACCGTGGACGTTGTAGGGTGGCACGAAGTTGAGAAGTGAAAACCCGAAGCCATTCGCAACCAGGCTGCGTACCATCTCGAAAGAATCGACACGGTGCGCGACACTCGGACTGAGGCCGCGGTTTCCGAATAACGATAGGAAATAGTCGCGAGTCCGTGGCTGATCGAGTAGCACCATCGGTAAGCTGACCAGATCCGACAGGGAGCAACTCTGGCTCGACGCGAGCGGATGGTCGCTCGGCAGCACCACCTGGACCGGCATCGATCGTAACGGTGAGGGGTGGAGCGTGGTAGGAATGTCGTAATCGTAGACGATGATCAGGTCGAAACTTCCGTTGTGCAATCCGTCGAGCAGCGCTTCGTGCTTGTCAGCGCGCCAGCGCATTTCGATCTCCGGATGCTTCTCTTGCAGGTCGCGCAACACCAAAGGGATCAGATAGGGCGCGATTGTCGCTAGGCATCCGATGCTGATGCGGCCCGCGGCCCGAAACGGCCCCCGCTGCGCTACGGCTTCGATCTCGCGGGCATGGAGAAGAATGTTTCGGGCGTGAGCGGCGAGATCCTGTCCCGCCGAGGTCAGCACGAGGCCGCGCGCGTGACGCCGTATGAAGAGCTGCGTCTGCAGGAACTCCTCGATCTGTGAGATCGCCGTCGAGATTGAAGCGGACGATACGTTCAGCGTTTCCGAGGCGCGTAACACGCTTTCGTGGTTCGCGGTTGCCAAAAAATACGTGAGTTGCCGCAGCGAAAGTTTGGGGACGGCCTCTCCGACCTCGATCTGGTCCTTGTATTTATCGCTCGCCAAATCGGCCTCCGTCCTTCAAAGGCTCGGCTTTCGAGCAATCCTTGCTCTGTTCTTGAGCGTCACCGCTGCAAGCTTGGGCAGTTCAAGATTTCCAAACTGATCGTGCATGTAACTATTATTGGCAGAACCAGCGCCCGGCACAATACTCGAACGCGCAAATTCCAACGACCCGCGCGAGCGGCACGAGGCAGCGATGGTTGCACAGAAACAGTTTCTCACGACGGCCTATGGCGGCTATCTCAAGCAGGAGACGCCTGGCGAGAACGTCGAACTCACTCATGTGGAGCGGGGAGCCCCGGCCGGCGAACTGCTGCGCCGCTATTGGCAGCCGATCGCGTTGACGTCCGAGCTCGGTGATGTCCCGCTCGGCTTCCGCATGTTCGGCGAAGACCTGGTGGTATTCCGCACCACCAAGGGCGAGTACGGCATTCTCGACCGGCACTGCAGTCATCGCGGCACGTCGCTCGAATTCGGCCTGCCGACCGAGGACGGACTGCGCTGCTGCTATCACGGCTGGCTGTTCGGCGTTGACGGGCAGGTGCTGGAGACGCCCGGCGATCCGCCCGGGAGCGCGCTCAAGGACCGGCTGTTCCACGGTGCCTACCCCTGCAAGGAGTACAAGGGCCTGATCTTCGGTTACTTCGGGCCGCCCGACAGCATTCCGGAGTTTCCCATCTTCGACAGCTACGTCTATCCGGGCGACAAGCTCGTGCCGTACTGCATCACCTATCCATGCAATTGGTTGCAGGTGCAGGAGAACGTCATGGACCCGGCGCACGCCGTATTCCTGCACACCCGCGTCACCTTCTCGCACTTCTCCGACACCTGGGGCGAATTGCCGGTGATGGACTTCGTCGAGACGCCGACCGGCATGATCTACGTCACCACCCGGCGCTGGAAGGACAAGGTCTGGGTCCGCTCAAACGACATCATCATGCCGAACCTCGCGCAGGTAGGGCACATCTGGGAGGATGGCCAGGACGCCAAGCAGTTCGGCCGCGTCGGCATCACCCGCTGGACGACGCCGATCGACAACACGACCTGCAAGGTGATCGGGTGGCGGCACTTCCACCCCGAGGTCAATCCACGCGGCATCGGCAAGGAGGAGGATTGCGGCCTGGAGAAGGTCGACTTCTACGGCCAGGGCGCCGGCGGCTCATTCGAGGAGCGGCAGCGTCTGCCCGGTGACTACGATGCGATCGTCACCCAGCGTCCGATCGCGCTCCACGCGCTCGAGCACCTGACTTACTGCGACAAGGGCGTGGTCATGCTGCGCAAGCTGCTGCGCCGCGACATCCGCAAGGTCGCCGCCGGCGAGGAGCCGCCGCGCTCCACGCTCCGTTCCGGTGGGGTGATCCCGACTTACTGCCACGACACCGTGTTGGCGATCCCGCCGATCGCCGGTGTCGACGATCTCGAGCTGCAGGAAGAGATCGGGCGCCGTGTCACCGAGATCGTGACCGAGGGCGATCATCACGTCGCCGACGATCGTCATGAAACCGTGCGCAGGCTTCTGAGCGAGTACGAAAACACCGTCGCATCGCAGGCAGCGGCCTGATCTTCAGGGGCAGGGAGATTTCGAACGTGTCGAGCAAAAGTCCTATTCATCCCGGCGTCGTGGCCTGGACTGGTGAAAACCCCGGTATCTATCTGAAGGACACGCAGGACGGTCCGTGGACCGGGTTGATGTGCTTCTTCCGCATCTTCTACTCCGCGTACGGCATGGGTAGCGGCATCGTCGTGCTGGATCAGCCGGGCGTCGCCAAGGGCCGTCCCGAAGTCGACAATTTCTGCATCAGCGACAACGAACCGCTCGCCAAATATCTGGTCGCCGAGTTCTTCTCGAAATTTGCATCTTTCCGGGTGTCACCTGGTATCGGCGCGGTGACGCAGCTGCCGATGATCGAGTGCCGCCGCGAAGGCAGTACGCTGTCGACCTATTCGGAGATCGTGCGCAGCGCCGATGTCGAAGTGGTCGCGACCTGGTCGAAGCTCAGCGCTCCCTACGCGGTCGATATGCCTGCGGAAAATGGCCCGACCAAGATCCACCAGATGTACAGCCTGTTCCTCGACGCGGGCGAGGGCTCGGTGACCATCAACGGCCGCCCGCTGGCCGGCAATGTGATGCAGCGCGATTTCGCCGGCACGCGCAAGAGCACCGCGTTCCTCGCGTTTTCCGAATCCTGGATGCAGGTCTAGCGCGCGAAGGAGGACCGATGTCCGACGCCTTGCAGTTTCTCATCAGTGGACTGGTGGTCGGCAGCATCTATGGGCTGATCGGCGTCGGTTTCACCTGCATCTACAACGTAACCGGCATCGTCAATTTCGCGCAGGGCGATTTTGCGATGGTGGGCGCGATGAGCGCGATCGCGCTGAACGTCGCGGGCGCGCCGCTGTGGCTGGCCATCCTGCTCGCTATCGTGATCACCTGCGCGGTTGCGGTGCTGATCGAGCGCATCGCGATCCAGCCCGTCCGGGGCGATGTGATGCGCGGTATCATCGTCACTATCGGGGTCGGGGTCGTGCTGCAAGGCATCGCCGCGATTATCTGGGGCACCGACGCGCAGCCGATGCCGGCGTTCTCCGGCGAGAAGCTGATCCACCTGCTGGGCGCAACGGTGATGCCGCAGTCGCTGTGGGTGATCGGCATCGGCATCGTGGCGATGGGCGGCCTCGATCTGCTGTTTCGCCGCACCTACCTCGGCCAGATGTTCCGGGCCTGCGCGATGAATCCGTTCGCGGCGCGACTGGTCGGCATGAAAGTCGAGACCATGAGCCTGGTCGGCTTCGTCATGTCGGGAGCGCTCGGTGCGATCGCCGGAATCGTGATCGCGCCGATCGCGTTGACCCAGTATGACACTGGCCTGCAACTCGGCATCAAGGGCTTCGTCGCCTGCATCGTCGGCGGCTTCGGCGGCCCGATCGGCGCCGCCGTCGGCGGCCTCGTGCTCGGCGTGCTCGAGGCGTTCTCCGCAGGCTACGTCAGCTCGGGCTACAAGAACGCGATCGCGTTCGCACTGCTGCTCGGCTTCCTGCTGTTCCGTCCCGGCGGCCTGCTCGGCGACTATGATCGGGTGCGCGCATGACGTGGTGGCGCATCCCCGCTCTGATCATCGCTCTCCTGGCCTGCGCTGCGACCGGCAACGGCTACCTGGTCAGCCTGCTGGTGGTGATCGGCCTGCAGGCGCTGCCCGCCATCGGGCTCGCGCTGATCGCCGGCTTCACGGGCCAGATTTCGCTCGGCCACGCCGCCTTCTACGGACTCGGAGCCTATGGCGCTGCGCTGATCGGCAAATGGCTCGGCATTCCCGCTTGGCTCGATATCCTGCTATCGACCGCCGTGGTGGCCCTGCTGGCCTGGGCGATCGGCTGGCTCGTGTTCCGTCTCAAAGGTCACTATCTGGCGATGGCGACGCTGGCGTTCGGTATCATCGTCCAAATCTGCTTCGTCGAAATGCACGGCGTCACCGGAGGACCGGATGGGCTGACGGGCATCGCGCCGCTCGGCCTGTTCGGGTTCACCCTCGGTAACGATTTCGCCATGCTGCCGGTCGTGTGGCTGGCGACGATCGCCGCGATCCTCGGCGCGCAGAATCTCGTGGCGTCGCCGACCGGCCTCGCGATGCGGGCGATCTCGGAAAACGAAGCCACGGCGCGTTCGGTCGGTAACGACGTGCAGTCGATCAAGCGCTTGGTCATGATGGTCAGCGGCCTGTTCTGCGCACTCGGCGGCGGGCTCTACGCTCACTACATCGGCTATCTCAGCCCAGGTCCGTTCGACGTCGGCTTCTCGATCAAGCTGCTGCTGATGGTGGCGATCGGCGGTTTCGCCGATGTCTGGGGCGTGCTGATGGGAGTCATCTTCATCACCTTGATTGGCGAACTGCTGAAGCCGCTCGGCGCGTACGACATCGTGGCCTATGGCGCGTTGCTGGTCATCAGCGTGATCCATTGTCCCGACGGATTGTTGCGTGGCATCGCGACGCTGGCGTTGCGTGTACGGCGGACGGGCACGGTGGGGAGCACGAGATGAGCGGTTCGCTTCTCTCAGTCCAGGCCGCGTCGGTGCAGTTCGGCGCCTTCCGCGCGCTCACCGACGTCAGCTTCGACGTCGGCGCCGGCGAGCTGGTCGCGCTGATCGGTCCCAACGGCGCCGGCAAGACCACGCTGCTCAACGTCCTCTCCGGCGAGATCACCCCGCAGACCGGCTCGGTACGGTTCGACGGCCAGACGATCACCGGCGAAGCGCCGCACGACATCGTCGCCCGGGGATTGGCACGCACCTTCCAGGCTGCCGAGCCGTTCCAGCGGCTGACGGTGCGCGAGAACGTCATGGTGGGCGGCGTCCCGCGCCATCGTCTCGGGCTGTTGCCGTCGATGATCGGCCGCGGCGCGGAACTGCTCGACCACGGCGTACTGCGGCGCGAGGCCGATGCGCATCTCGCCGCGGTCGGGCTGCGCGAGCTCGCTGATCAGTCGGCGTCGATCCTTACCGCGGGGCAGCGCCGGCTGCTCGGCATAGCGCGGGTGCTCGCCTCGGGCGCGCGGATGCTGGTGCTCGACGAGCCCGGTGCCGGCCTGAACGATCTCGAAAAGCGCGCGCTCGGCGATATCATCCTGTCGCTCTCCCACGCCGGCAAGACCATCCTGTTCATCGATCACGACATGCCGCTGGTGAGCCGGCTGGCGCAGCGCATCCTGGTGCTCGACCAGGGCCGCATCATCGCCGACGGCGAGCCGGCAGAGGTACGTCGACATCCGCGGGTGCTCGACGCATATCTCGGCCGCCGCGACAGCGCGCCGACGGCGCCGAAGGTGGTCCGCGCCGTCGCGCCGCCGCTGCTCGAGATCGCCGGCCTCGACGTCCACTACGGCGGTCTGCGAGCGCTGGATCGGGTCTCGCTCGGCGTCGGTCGCGGAGAAATCGTCGCCCTGGTCGGCGCCAATGGCGCCGGCAAGAGCAGCCTGCTGCGGGCGGTCGCCGGCGTGGAAGCCTGCACCGCCGACAAGATGACGTTCGACCAGGTCGAGCTGCGTCGCGTCGCGGCGGACCGGCGGGTCGCGAGTGGCATCAGCCTGGTGCCAGAGGGGCGCGCGCTGTTCGGCTCGCTCACGGTCCTGCAGAACCTCGCCGCGGGCCGCTACGCACTGCGTCGAATGCGGGGCTTTCATCATGTGATCTGGCGCAGCGCTGCGGAGCGGCGCGGCTTCGAGCAGCGGCTGGAAACCGTGTACCAGCTGTTTCCGGTGCTGAAGGAGCGTGCCGATCAACTCGCCGGAACGCTCAGCGGCGGCCAGCAGCAGATGGTGGCGATCGGCCGCGCCTTGATGGGCGAGCCCAAACTGCTGATGCTCGACGAGCCGTCGCTCGGGCTGGCGCCGCAAGTGCTCACCGAGATCCTGCGCTGTGTCGAACGGCTGCGCGACCAGGGTCTGACGATCCTGCTGGTGGAGCAGAACGTGACCGCCGCGCTGTCGATCGCGGATCGCGGCTACGTACTTGCCAACGGACGCGTCGTCGCGGAGGGGCCGGGACGGACGCTGCTGCAGGACCGTCACCTCACCGAGGCTTATCTCGGGTCGTACGAGGCAGAACCGGACGGCGCCGACGCAGGCCGCAGCGCCGTCGCGATCAACGGAGGCTGATTTGTCCGAGCATGACCCGGCCGCGATCGCGCGCCCAGCCGAGACCAGCCTTCACCCTGCGGACCGCGCCGCACTGGCGCGGATGCACGCGGTACGACCGGTCTGGCGCGGTGTAACCTCTGCGCAGGACGTCATCGCGTTCCCGGACCGGACCATCCTGCATGCCGGACCGCCGGTGCGCTTTGGTGCGATCGCGGAGCCGATTCTCAACAGCGCCGTGATGGCGATCCTGTTCGAAGGTTGGGCCAGGGACGAAACGTCGGCCCGCACGATGCTGACGCACGGCGAGGTGCAACTGGCGCCGGCGCAGGATTTCAGCGCGACGGTGCCGCTCGCGGCGGTGCTGTCGCCCAACATGGCGGTGCAGATCGTGGCCGACGCCGCCGATGCGGCGAACACCACGTATAGTCCGCTCAACGGCGGCATGGCGCTGGCGCAGCGGCTGGGGCTGTGCAGTCGCGACGTGCTGACGCATCTGCGCTGGATGAACGGTAATCTCGCCGCGACGCTGGAGATCGTTGCCGACGACGATATCTCTCTGATCGAGATCGCCGACCGCGCGCTGATGGACGGCGACGACTGCCATTCGCGCACGTCGGCGGCCACCCGCCGGCTGATCGAGCTGATCGCACCGCGGCTCGGCGGCGACACGCCGGAGCGCCGATTTCTGGACAGGGCCTCTGCGTTCTTCCTCAATCTCTGGATGGCGGGCGTAAAGTGCATCGCTAATGCCGGGGTGGGCGAGGGCAGTAGCCTCGTCACCGCGCTTGGCAGCAACGGCGTCGATTGCGGCGTCAAGCTGGGTGGCAGCGGCGAGCGTTGGTTCGTCGCACCGGCTGAGCCACCCGAAGGCAATCTGCTGCCAGGATTTCAGAGCAGTGATCGCCTCGGCGCGATCGGCGACAGCGCGTTGGTCGACGCCATGGGCTTCGGCGCCATGACCGCAGTCTCGCTCCCGCAGGCCGGCGGGCCCTCCAGCGATTCAGCAGACTTGCTGCCCGCGGTTCATCGCGGATTCGAGCGCAGCGGGATCAGGATCGGAACAGTCGCCCGCGCCGTCGCAAGAGGCGGCACGCCGCTCGATATCGTGCTCGGCATTCTCGATCGCAGCGGACGCAACGGCCGCATCGGCGGCGGGATCTACCGGCCGCCGCTGCAGCCATTCGCCGCCGCGGTCGATTCGCTCGCGCTCCCACGACCTTCCTAACCCAGGGGATCTGACGATGAATACCAAAGCCATGCTGGTTGCGCTGATGCTCGTGATGGCCACCACCGCCGCACGCGCGGACGACACCATCAAGATCGGCGGCCTGCTCGAAACATCCGGGCCGCTCGCCTCGCTCGGCCAGCCGGGACTCGAGGGCGCGATGCTCGCCATCGAGCAGATAAACGCCAAGGGCGGCATCGCCGGCAAGAAGCTCGAACTCGACAACGTCAACACCGAGGGCGACAACACCAAGTCGGTCACCGCTGCCAAGCGGTTGCTCGAACAGAGCGGAGTAGTCGCGCTGGTCGGGCCGATGAACAGCGGCTCTTCCTACGCGATTGTCGACACCGTCCAGAATGCGTCGACACCCATGATCTCCAACGGCGGCTCCCGCGGCATCGTCCTGCCAGCGCAGGACAAGAAGTGGCTATTCCTGTCGCCGCTCACCGACGTGTTGGTGCAGAGCGTGATGATGACGGACATGCAGAAGCGCGGAGCCAAAAAGATCGCAGTGCTGCACGCTGACTCGCCGTTCGGCACCAGCGGTCGCGACCAACTCGTCAAGAATGCGGAAACATTCGGCCTGACGATCGTCGGGCAAGAATCCTACGCCAATTCGGACAAGGATATGACGCCGCAGCTCACCAAGATCCGCAGCGCGCAGCCGGATGCGGTGGTGATCTGGGCGACCGGTCCGGGGCAGGCGATTGCGGCGAAGAACTACCGCCAGCTTGGTTTCACCGCTCCGCTGTATATGTCTCACGCGGCCAACGACTTCAATTTCCTCCGGCTGGCCGGCGGATCGGCCGACGATGTGCTGATCCCGTCGTCGAAGATCTACGTGATCGAATCGCTCAAGGACTCTGATCCGCAGAAGGCCGCGCTGCAGAGCTTCGTGACCGATTACCAGAAGAAGTATGGCAAGCCGCCGGCGACCTTCGCGGGCAACGCCTACGATGCCGTCAACATGATCGCCACCGCGATCGGAAAGGCGGGCGCCGACCGCGCCAAGATCCGCGATGCCATCGAAGGGATGAAGGACTATGTCGGCGTGACCGCGGTGTACTCCTATGGCCCGGACGACCATTTCGGTGCCAAGGCCGACAGCGTCGTGATGCTGACGGTGAAGGACGGCAAGTTCTCTCTCGCACAATAAGCGCGTGCATCCGATAGGAGTGAACCGATGCCGACTGTTTCTCTCATCTTTGTGGATGGCGACCGCGCCCACGTCGAGGCGAAGTCCGGCGAGACCATTCTCGCCGCCGCGCGCCGCGGCGGAATCGCGCTCAGCTCGGACTGCGAGGTCGGCGACTGTCAAACCTGCCGGGCGACGTGCCTGGGCGGCGATCTGGACTACGAAGAAGGGGCCTCGGTGTCGCTGTCGCAAGACGAGATTGACGCCGGCGAGATGCTGCCCTGTGTTGCGCTCGCCCGTAGCGACGTGCAGATCCAGTTGCCCTATGAGCGCGCCAAGCTGATCCCGGCGAAGCCGTTTTCGGCGAAGATCGAAAGCGTCGAGCGGCTGAGCGCGTCGGTGGTCCGGGTCGTCTCTCGGACGCTCGGACTGTCGCCGATCAGGTTTTTGCCGGGCCAGTACGTCAATCTCCAAGTGCCGGGGACGGCGGAATGGCGCTCCTACTCGATGGCCAACTCTCCCAGCGACGATCGCAGCTTGGAGTTTCTGGTCCGTCTGATCGACGACGGTGCGATGTCGCGCCATCTGACCGAGCGCGCCGTGCCCGGCGATGTTGTTCAATGCCGTGGCCCGCAGGGTGTTTTCTATCTGAGGTCCAGCAATCGGCCGGTACTGATGGTGGCGGGAGGCACGGGCGTCGCGCCCATGGTGTCAATGCTGCGGCAGATGAAGGCGACCGGCGAAAACCGCGAGGTCACGCTGTGCTTCGGCGTCAATACCGCCGGTGATCTGTTTTTCCTCGACGAGCTGCGCGAGCTCGCGCACGCCATCCCCAAGTTCGATTTGCGGATCTCGGTCGCTACGGGGCCTTGCCCAGCCGACGTCAGCCAGGGGGGGGCGACCGACCTGATTGGGCGACGATCTTTGGATGGACACGATGTCTATCTATGCGGCCCGCCGGCGATGACCGACAGCGCGCGCCGCGTCACAATCGAGCTGGGCGCTGCTCCCGACAGCATCATTGCCGAGCGGTTCGTGGCAGCCGGCGTCCCAAAGCGAGCAGCCTAGCTACCGAGGATGAGCCACGTCGTTCTGGAGCTTGCGACCCACCGCGGAACGATCTTTTCCAGCCCAAGGCATTGGCTGATAGGCGTGAGGCATCTCTCTGGAAACGGGACTGAAACCGTCACGCGCTTTTCTTGTCGCCGGCTTCTGATCGTACGCTTGGCCTGTCCGCCGTCTTGTGCGGCCGCGGCTCACC
>NZ_JAUEXY010000023.1:0-48684 GCF_032489375.1 Bradyrhizobium sp. SZCCHNR1098 | reverse complement strand
GGAACGGCTGCTTCGCGTTCTCCCCGGTGCTCCGGGCTTTTTGGCCACCGTCATCGGCACTGCGCCTTTGCGCATCAGCACCGACTTGGCATCAGCATCGGGATGCCAGGACCACGCGACTTGACCGTGCGCATCGATGTCGTTCGTCGGCATGGAGAACCATGCTGCAACATCGTCACGCCCACCGCATCCCGCCTCAACGTCCGTGACGACCGCGAAGCGCCCCTCTGATCGAGACGGGACGGGAGGCATACAATCATGATTTCGGAGAAAAAGAAAGAGAATTATTTTTCCGAAATGGACTGGATGGAGGGAGGCGCTTCAAGCGGCTAGCGAAATGAGTCTTGAGGCGGGCTGTTCGGACGCCATAAAGCGGTCGGGAGATCAGTAAGTGGGTAGATAGACGCCATCGCGCCATTCAGCGAGTTGCCCGACGAGTCAGTCCGCTGATATCGGGCTTCTCGTGTTTCGTGCTGGCCAGGAGTCTCGGGTACGACGGGTCCGTCTTAGGTTGTGCGGTCAGCGAGGCGCCTCATCTTCAGTCCACCAACGCATCTGCTGCACCTTGCCGCTCCTCTCCAGTATCATCTGCAGGGCTCCAGCCAGACGGTCGACCGTGTCGGTTGTCGGAATCGTTTTCAGCAGTCGTCGAACGAAGGGACGCGAAGGCTCAATGAAACACAGAAACCCGTTCTCATGCTCCTGGTAGTGGCCGCATCCGAGCCACATTGGAAATTCCGAATTTTCGAGATCGATTCGCCACCCCCAATCCTCTGGGGTCATACGCGAAACCGTGAAGCTGTGACGCGGCAACTCCTCGGACAAGAATTCCGCCAGTCGCTTCCCATACAGCCCCGGATTGACCAGTTCATCTTCGCCGGGCTCCGGCGGAAAGGCTGTCGAGACAAATTCGAGATGAGTCTTCATTTAGCGAACGTACTTGGATTGTCGAGAGCATTCCAGCCAGCCCGTAGGGCGGATTAGCGGAGCGTAATCCGCCGTCACGCCACATTTGATATTGCGTGCCAGAACTGGTCGGGTGGCCACGTCCACACACTCGATCGGGATGGACTCTCACCATCATCGATTGTCCGCACTAGGCGCGGCGGATTGCGCTCCGCTAATCCGCCCTACGGGCTGACGTTGGCATGAAGTGCAAGTGTCGGAACGCACAGCGCGCAGGGCGGATTGGCGCGGCTAAATCCGCTATCATGCAACCTTTGACATTGTCAGCCACAACTGATCGGGGGCCACGTCTATCCGACCTTTTCCCGCAATCCCGGCAAGCGCCCACGTCGTTCCGGGGACGCTGCACGACGTGGATGGCCGGGACAAGCCCGGCCATGACGACGTGGAAGCAGACGGGCGCGAAATGTAAGAGCGGCATATGCGAAAGCCTGCTGCGAGCGGGGAGGTTTCCACCGGCGCCCGCTGAAATCCTGGCAGCCATTGCTCCAAGCGGGAACGGGCCGCGACAGGGCGCCGCATTTTGGCCGCACGCGGCAAGAACGGACGTTCCGCTTCAAACTCCCCGCCCAATGCTCTAGAAGCCCCCCATGCTCGGACGCATTTTCACGGTCGGCGGCTATACGCTGCTGTCGCGCCTCACCGGCTTTGCCCGCGACATCATGCTGGCGGCGATCCTTGGCGCGGGTCCCGTGGCGGATGCGTTTTTCATTGCGTTTCGGCTGCCGAATCATTTCCGGGCGATCTTCGCCGAGGGCGCGTTCAACGCCGCCTTTGTGCCGGCCTATGCGCATGTCCATGGCGAGAAGGGGCCGACCTCGGCGAGCCTGTTTGCCGACCGCATCTTCACGCTGCTGCTGGCCTCGCAGATCGTGCTCTTGATCCTGGCCTGGGTGTTCATGCCGCAGGCGATGACGATCCTGGCGCCCGGCTTCACCGACGATCCGGTGCAGCGGGACCTGGCGATCACGCTCACGCGGATCACCTTTCCCTATCTGCTGCTCATCACGCTGGTGACGCTGTATGGCGGCATGCTCAACGTGATGCAGCGCTTTGCCAGCGCTGCGGCTGCCTCGATCTTCCTCAACATCGCGATGATGGCGACGCTCGCGCTCGTGGTGTTCTTCCCGACCGCCGGCCATGCCGCGGCGTGGGGCGTGCTGATCTCCGGCTTCCTGCAATATTTCCTGCTCGCCGGCGATCTCGCCCGCCATGGCGGGCTGCCGCGCTTTGCGCCGCTCAAGCTCGACGACGACATCCGCGCCTTCTTCAAGGCGCTGGGGCCCGCCACGCTCGGCTCGATGGGCACGCAGGTCGCGATGTTCGCCGACACCATCATCGCGACGTTCCTCCCCGCAGGCGCGATCTCGGCGCTGTATTACGCCGATCGCCTCAACCAACTGCCGATCGGCGTGATCGGCATCGCCATCGGCACCGTGCTGCTGCCGGAAATGTCGCGGCGGCTGACGGCGAATGACCAAGAGGGCGCCATGGAGCAGCAGCGCCGCGCCTTCGAGTTCACATTGCTGTTCTCGGTGCCGTTCGTCGCCGCGTTCCTCGCCGTGCCCGACGTCATCACGCGCGCGATGTTCGCGCGCGGCGCCTTCACCAAGGGCGATGCGGCGGCGGCGGGGGCGACGCTCGCCGCCTATGCCGTCGGCCTCATTCCGTTCGTGATGATTCGCAGCGCGGTCTCGACCTTCTACGCGCGCAAGGACACCGCCACACCGGTGAAGGCTTCGCTCACGGGGCTGACCGCCAACGTCGTGCTCAAGGTGCTGCTGATGGGCTCGCTCGCGCAGGTCGGTCTTGCGCTGGCGACGGCTGTCGGCGCGTGGATCAACCTGCTGCTGGTGCTCGGCTTCGCCGTGCACAAGGGTTATCTGCGTTTCGATCGGCGGCTCACCATGTCGCTGATGAAATTTGCTGGAACTGGCGTGGTGCTCGCGGCAACGTTGTGGGCGACGGCCTTCGTGGCATCGACCCATCTCGCATCGCTCGGCCGCATGCAGGATGAAGCCGTTCTCGGTCTGCTGATCATCGTCGGCGCCGTCATTTATGCGGGCGCCATTCTCGTTCTGTTCGGCCCGCGCTGGCTCAAGGCGCTGGTGCGGCGCTGAGGTTTGCGCTGCAGCATCGCTTGCTGGCATGCCTGCCGAGAGTTGACCGCGCGTGTTGCGGCGCCGGCCATATGGCGTTTGCGCGAGTCCTCGTTCCGCTGCAATATGCCGTCCAATAGTTGCGACAATGCAAGCGGGAAGTGAAACCAGATGGCAGCTCCAATCAAGTTCGGTGTCGGACAAGGCGTTCTCCGCAAAGAGGATGACGCGCTGATTCGCGGCAAGGGCCGCTACACCGACGATCTCGCGCCATCGTCCGCCCTGCATGCCCTGGTGCTGCGCTCGCCGCAGGCCCATGCCAAGTTCACCATCGACGTCACCCAGGCGCGGCTCTTGCCGGGCGTGGCGCTGATTCTGACCGCCGCCGACACCGCGGAGCTCGGTGGGCTGCCCTGCCTGTTCAATCTCGAGACCGATCCGTTCACCGCGCCGCCTTATCCGATCCTCGCCAAGGACGAGGTGCGCCACGTCGGCGACGCCATCGCCTTCGTCGTCGCCGATACGCTCGATCACGCGCGCGACGCGCTGGAGGCGATCAAGGTCGAGTGGACGACGCTGCCGGCCGTGACCGGCGTCGTGAACGCGATCAAGCCGGACGCGCCGCAGGTGTGGGCCGAGCACAAGGGCAACGTTCTGTTCGACGTTGCGATCGGCGACAAGGCCGCGACCGAGGCGGCGTTCGCCAAGGCTCATGCGGTTGCCGAGATCCGCATCGTCAATCCGCGCGTGGTGGCGAGCTTCATGGAGACGCGCGCCGCGGTCTGCGAATACGACACCAAGCGCGACCATCTGACGCTGACGGCGGGCAGCCAGGGCAGCCACCGCCTGCGCGACATTCTGTGCCAGAACGTCCTGAAGATCCCGACCGAGAAGATGCGGGTGATCTGCCCCGATGTCGGCGGCGGCTTCGGCACCAAGCTGTTTCCCTACCGGGAATATGCGCTGCTCGCGGTCGCCGCGCAGCGGCTGCGCAAGTCGGTGCGCTGGGCCGCCGATCGCTCGGAGCATTTCATGGGCGACGCGCAGGGCCGCGACAACGTCACCACCGCGAAGATGGCGCTCGCCGAGGACGGCAAGTTCCTCGCGATGGACGTCGACCTGATGGGCGACATGGGCGCCTATCTCTCGACCTTCGCGCCCTATATCCCGCATGGCGGCGCCGGCATGCTGCCGGGGCTCTACGACATCCAGGCCTTCCACTGCCGGGTGCGCACGATCTTCACCCATACCGTGCCGGTCGACGCCTATCGCGGCGCGGGCCGCCCCGAGGCGGCCTATGTCATCGAGCGTCTGGTCGATGCCTGCGCACGCAAGCTCGACATGAGCGTCGATGCGATCAGGCGCAAGAACTTCATTCCGCCGCGCGCGCTGCCCTACAAGACCGCGACCGGCAAGGTCTACGATTCCGGCGACTTCAACGCGCATCTCAAGCGCGCGATGGAGATCGCGCAGTGGAAGGAGTTTCCGAAGCGCGCCAAGGCCGCCAAGAAGCACGGGCTGATCCGCGGCATCGGGCTCGCGAGCTATGTCGAGGTCTGCGGCACCATGGGCGAGGAGACCGCCAATGTGCGGCTCGATCCCAATGGTGACGTCACCATCCTGATCGGCACGCAGTCGAGCGGGCAGGGCCACCAGACCGCCTATGCCCAGATCGTCGCCGAGCAGTTCGGCCTGCCGCCGGAGCGCGTCCACATCCACCAGGGCGACACGGCCGAAATCGCGACCGGCCTCGGCACCGGCGGCTCGGCCTCGATCCCGTCGGGCGGCGTCAGCGTGCAGCGCGCCACCCATGAGCTCGGCGACAAGCTCAAGCAGATCGCCGCCGAAGCGCTCGAGGCTGGCCTCGGCGATCTCGAGATCGCGGACGGCGTGATCCGCGTCGCCGGCACCGACCGTGCGATCTCCTTCGCCGATCTCGCCAAGCGTCCGGGCACAGATCCCGCCAAGCTGAACGGCAGTGCCACCTTCGCCAGCGCCGACGGCACCTATCCGAACGGCACGCATGTGGCCGAGGTCGAGATCGATCCGGCGACCGGGATCATCAAAATCGTCAACTACGTCATCGTCGACGATTTCGGCGTGACGCTGAATCCGCTGCTGCTGGCCGGCCAGGTGCATGGCGGTGCGGTGCAGGGCATCGGTCAGGCGCTGATGGAGCAGGTGGTCTACAGCAACTCCGACGCTCAGCTCGTCACCGGCAGCTTCATGGACTACGCGCTGCCGCGCGCCGCCGACGCGCCGTCCTTTACCTTCGAGACCCACAACGTGCCCTGCAAGACCAATCCGATGGGTGTCAAGGGCGCGGGCGAGGCGGGCGCGATCGGCTCCTGCCCGGCTGTGGTCAATGCGATCGTCGAAGCGCTCTGGCGCGAGTACAAGATCGATCACATCGACATGCCGGCGACCCCGGAGCGCGTCTGGATTGCGATCCGGGAGCAGCATCGCCGTCATAGTCTCTGAGTACTCTCCCTCCGTAGCCTCTCCGATATCCGCCTCAATTCCGGAATAATCCGCGGGCTGAGGGGTTGATCTAACCGAGCGACCCGTTCAGGTGGGCTGGACGGGATTGTGACAACAAAGGAGCGAATTGATGAAGCGGACTGTCGTGGCTGTCGCAGCTTTGCTGCTAGGGGCGGGCGCCGTGATGGCACAGCAGGATCTGGTCAAGCATAGCCAGGACACGATGAAGGCCAACGCCAAGAACCTCGGCGGTGTTCTCATCGCCATGGTGAAGGGCGAGAAGCCGTACGACCAGGCCGCGGTCAATGCCGCTCTGGCGCAGCTCGACGAGACGGCCAAGAAGCTGCCGACGATGTATCCCGCCAGCGTCAAGGGCGCGAAGTTCGAGGGCGACTACAGCCCGTCGCCGAAGATCTGGGAAGACCATGCCGGCTTCAAGACCAAGATCGACAGCTTCGCCAAGGTGGTCACCGAGGCCAAGGCCAAGATCAAGGATCTCGACAGCCTGAAGGCGACCGCGCCGGCGATCGGCAAGGAGTGCGGCGGTTGCCACGAGACCTTCCGGCTCAAGGCCAGCTGACCTGATGTGATCTCATGCGAGGGGCGAACGCGTGCTGCGCGTTCGCCCCGTTTGTTTGTGCGCCCGAGCGTCCTGTCGTATCGATCGCCGCCGACGCCTTGGAGCTTGCGGCGAAAACCACGACATCCTCCCCGCCGTGACGGAGCGACCATGTTGCGACGCCTTCTGCTTGCTGTCTGTGTGCTCGGTGCCGCGGGCCTTGCGGTATTCTGGTGGCTGACGAGCCCGTCGACCGTGGTGCTCGCGGCGGCGACACGGGCGCCTGATCTCGCCAATGGCCAGGAGATGTTCAACATTGGCGGCTGCGCGTCATGCCATGCCGTCCCGAACCAGCCGGATCGACTGAAGCTCGGCGGCGGGCTGCCGCTGACCTCGCCGTTCGGCACGTTCTACGCGCCCAACATCTCGCCCGATCCCACCGACGGCATTGGGCGCTGGAGCGAGGCCGAGTTCGTCAATGCGGTGGTGAGGGGTGTGTCGCCGGGCGGCAGCCACTACTACCCGGCGTTTCCCTATGCCTCCTACGCGGCCGCGAAGATCGACGACGTCCGCGATCTCTTCGCCTACATGAAGACGCTGCCGCCGGTCGCCGGGGCCTCGCGCGCGCACGACATGCCATTCCCGTTCAACATCCGCCGCACCGTCGGGGTCTGGAAGCTCTTGTTCTTCGACGACAAGCCCTTTGCCGCCAACGCCTCGCGCCCGGCGGAGTGGAATCGCGGCGCCTATCTGGTCAACACCTTCGGCCATTGCGCCGAATGCCACAGTCCGCGCAATGCGCTCGGCGGCATCGTCTCGGCGCAGCGTCTGGCGGGTGGGCCCGATCCGGAAGGTCAGGGCTTCGTGCCGAACATCACCCAGAAGGGCCTGTCGGACTGGAGCGAGAGCGACATCAGCTATTTCCTCGAGACCGGACAACTGCCCGACGGCGACAGCGCCGGCGGCTCGATGGCGCGGGTGATCCGCAACACCTCGCAGCTCACGCCCGAGGATCGCAAGGCGATGGCGGTCTATCTGAAATCGCTGCCGCCGGTCGAAGGCCCGCCGAAGCCGAAGAAGCCCGCGGGCTGATCAGTTCGGCCGGCGCGCAACGCGGATCAGATCGGCTTGAAGCTGCCGTCGCTCTGGATCACCGTCAGCGACACCGGCGGTGGATTCTCCTTGCGCGCGTTGCCGAAGCTGACCACCAGGCCGCCGATGTCGAACTGGCCGACCTCGTTGATGATGCGCAGCAGTTCGGCGCGGGTCGGGTTAGGCCCGGTCATCGCCAGGGCGCGGGCCACCAGGCGGCCGGTGATGTAGCCCTCGAGCCCGATGAAATCCGGCGTCTGGCTCGGATCGAGCGTCTTCATCGCGGCCTGATAGTCGGCGACGATGCGGAGGTCGGTGTCCCACGGAAACGGCACCACCTCGGAGACGATGACGCCGCGGCCTTCCGGGCCGAGCTCCTTGGCGAGCGCGTTGCCGCCGACGAAGGAGACCGCCGTGAAGGTCGGGTTGAAGCCGCTGCGATGCGCCATCTTGATGAACTCGGCGCACGGGCCGTAGGTGCCGACCAGGATCACCGCTTCCGGCTCCGCGCGCCGGATGACCTTGAGCGCCGCGCCGACCGCGCGCGTGTTGCGCTCGAACGTGCCTTCGGCCGCGAGCTCGAGGCCGCGGCGATCGAGATGTGTCTTCACGCCGGCCAGCACGTCGCGGCCGAACGCGTCATCCTGATAGAAGATCGCGATCCGGGTCAGGTGAAGCTCTTCGGTGAGGTACTTGATCGAGGCTTCCGCCTCGGCCGCGTAGCTCGCGCGGATGTTCACGATGTTCTGGAATTCGGGCGCCCGCAGGAATTCGGCGCCCGAGATCGGCCCGATGAAGGGGACGTCGTTCGACGCCGCGATCGGAGCGGTGGCCATCGCGGTCGGCGTGCCGACGGCGCCGATCAGCGCGAACACCTTATCCTCGTAGATCAGCTTGATGGTCTCGACCACCGAACGATCGGGATCGTAGCCGTCGTTGCGGCTCGCCAGCTTGAGCCTGCGTCCGTAGACGCCGCCCTTGGCGTTGAGCTCGTTGAAGGCCGCCAGCAGTCCCTGGCGCGCCGCCTGGCCCAGCGCGGCCGACGGGCCTTCCAGCGCCGCCACCTGGCCGAACATGATGGAGTCGTTGGTGACGCCGAGCTCGTCGGCGCGCGCAGGCCCGGGCGGGAGCACGCCGGCGATCAGGATGAGAACGATGGAGATCCGAAGGCTTGAAAACCAGTTCATTGCGATCTTCGATGCACGGGTACGCTGGATGACAACTCAGTCTAGGCGTGTTGAATGAAGACCTCGCTAAGGACGTGGCCCGCGCTTGATCGCGTTTTGGGCGGCCCTCAACAGTCAGCCGTTAACCAAGCCCCGGTTTCTGGTACTCCACAACGGATCATCTTTGACCGTCCTTAACTTACCGCGGCCAGCATCGGCCGCATCGTGGTGAGGGGCAGCCGTTTGGCGGGGGCCATATTGCAGGTTGAAGAGTACAGCGCACCGACGCTGCCGGAAAAGGATGATGCTCGCAGCGGTAGCGGGCGGGAGAGGCTGCGCGCGTCGTTATCGCGATACCGCCTTTATCGCCCTGCGATCATCGCGGCATGCGTCGGCGTCGTGCTGTCGGTCGTCGGGACGGTTGCCGTGGGACGCTGGGAAAACCGGCTGGCGCGCACCGATTTCGAAGGCGTGGCCGAGGCCCAGGCGATCCTGGTCCAGAACGGCGTCAACGAATATGTCAGCCGGCTGACCGCGCTGCGCACCCGCTTCGAATCCGCCAACGACGACATCACCCGCAGCGAGTACCAGACCTTCAGCGCGCGCCTGTTCGAGGCGCATCGCGGCATGCTCCGCCTGGCGTGGCTGCCGCGGATCAAGCGCAAGGAGCGCGGCGAATACGAGGCGGCGGCGATCACCGATGGCGTTCCCGCCTTTCGCATCAAGTCGTATCCCGACGGCACGGTCGCGCCGGAGAGCGACGAATACTATCCGGTCTACTTCTCCACCGAGGCGAAGACCTCGCCGGTCTACGGCCTCGATTATTGGAGCATTCCCGACCATCGCGCCGTGCTGGAGCAGTCGCGCGACTACGACGTCATCGGCGCGTTGCGCACGCGTCAGAACCTGATCAATCAGAACGAGCGCAACAACGCCGTCATGATCGGCATCCCCGTCTACGCCAAGGGAACGTCGCGCACGACGGTCGCCGACCGCCGGCGCAATCTCAGCGGCTTCATCATCGGCGTGTTCGACCTGCCGACGCTGCTGCAGTCGGTGCGCGCGAACAATCCCAACAGTCCGGCGCTTGCGATCAACCTTCTACCGCCCGAACGCGTGATCAACGCCTCCGGGGTGGACCCGCAGCGCTGGCCCGCGGACCCCAGCATCTGGTCGACGACCTTGCGCATCGGCGATGCCGACTGGGTGTTCCAGGCGGCGCCCGCCGGCGGCAGCCTGATGGCGAGCCACAACCGCGCGCTGGCGCTGTATGCGGCCGGCATGGCGACGACGATCTTCCTCGCCGTGTATCTCGCGCTGTCGAGCCGCAACGCCCTGCAGCTCGCGCTCGCCAATCGCCGCGTGCTCGAGCTGGCGCAGACCGACGCGCTGACGGGCCTCGCGAACCGCGCCTTCTTCCTTGAGGAGATGGAGCGCATCAACGACGAGAAGAACGGCCGCTTCACCGTTTTCCTGCTCGACCTCGACCGCTTCAAGAACGTCAACGATTCACTCGGTCATGGCGCCGGCGACGAGCTGCTGGTGCAGGTCGCGCAGCGGCTGAGATCGCAACTGCGCGACGAGGACGTGCTGGCCCGGCTCGGCGGCGACGAGTTCGCCCTGATCCAGGCCGGATCCGCCGACCAGCGCGCCGCCGCGATCGAGCTTGCTCAGCGCATCACCAAGCTGATCGCCGAGCCGTTCCAGCTCGCCGGGCAACGGGTCGAGATCGGCACCAGCATCGGCATCTCGCTCGCGCCCCAGCACGGCCGCGACCAGGAGCACCTGCTCAAGAAGGCCGATCTCGCGCTCTACCGCTCGAAATCCGCCGGCCGCAGCTGCTACACGCTCTACGACGATGCGATGTCGGCCGAGCTCGAGGCGCGCAACACGCTCGAGGGCGATCTGCGCGACGCCATCGCGCAGTGCCAGTTCGAGGTGCACTATCAGCCGTTCTACGACGCCGAGACGCGCGAGCGGCGCGGCGTCGAGGCGCTGGTGCGCTGGCGTCATCCGGTCAAGGGGCTGGTGCCGCCGGACAAGTTCATCCCGCTTGCGGAGTCGACCGGCCTGATCGTGCCGCTCGGCGAATGGATCATCGGGCGCGCCTGCGACGACGCCACCGCATGGCCGGACGACGTCAAGATCGCCGTCAATCTGTCGCCCGTCCAGTTCAAGCAGGCGGAACTGTTCGACGTCATCCAGTCGGCGCTCGCGAGGTCCGGCCTCGATCCGAAGCGTCTCGAGATCGAGATCACGGAGTCGGTGCTGCTGGAGCGCGCGGCCGAGAACGAGAGCTTCATCGACAGGCTGAAGGGCCTCGGCATCTCGCTGGCACTCGACGATTTCGGCACCGGCTATTCGTCGCTGCGCTCGCTGACGGCGTTCCCGTTCAACAAGATCAAGATCGACAAGTCCTTCGTCGCCAATCTGAGCGTGCGCAACGAAAGTGCCGCCGTCATCTCCTCGGTCGTGACGCTGGCGCGGGGGCTTGGCATCCAGATCACCGCCGAAGGCGTCGAGACCGAAGAGCAGCTGGTGCAACTGCGCTCGCTCGGCGTCAACTTCGCGCAAGGTTATCTGCTGGGCCGGCCGATGCCGGTCGAGCAGCTCGAGCAGCATCTGGAGATCGCACGCCCTGCGTCCGAGGCCGACGAGCCGCAGCCGGCCGAAGACGCATCTGAGGGCGACGCAACCGAGGACGACGATCCGCACTCGGCGGCCGTCGTCGCGCTCATTCCCCGGTCCGGGGCGCTGCTATCCCTCGCATCCAACGGCTGAGCGGCGAGGCGGTTTCGGCGTCCGCGTCGACCGACAGGCGTGGCGAGCCCAGCATGGCGGCCTCGCGCGCGGCGCTCGGCGTGATGCCGTAGGCGGTCTTGAACAGCCGCGTGAAATGCGCATCGGTCCCGAGCTGCCAGCGCCGCGCGACCTCGCTGATGCGCAACGCCCGCGATCCGGTTCCCGCGAGATCGAAGAACGCACGGTGCAGTCGGCGGCGGCGGATGTAGTCGGCGATGCCGCCGATCGGCGAGAACAGGCGGTAGAGCGAAGCGCGCGACAGACCGAAATGCAGCGCCACCGCGTCTGCGCTGAGCTCTGGGCTCGACAGTTGCGATTCGATGTATTTGCGGATGCGGAGCAGCGACACGTCTGCGGTCACGCTGCGGTCGGCATCGCGGCGTTCGAGCTCGCCGCGCAGGCACGCCGAGATCAGTGCGATCGTGCCCTCGACCGCGGCCTGGCACTCGTCGAAACTCATGCGCGGCGCATAGTCGAGCAGTGCGCCGAAATGCCGCGCCAACAGCGGCGCCAGCGCGCCGCTGCGCGGCAGCACCAGGCCGTGCAGGTCGTCGACCTGCAGCAGGCGCGCATCGAACATCGGACGCGGCACCACCAACGTGACGTTCTCGAACGGGGTCGCGCGCGTTTCGAGTGTCTGGGCGAGATCGAGCACGCAGAGGTCGCCTGCCTCGACCCGGATCGGCGAGGCGCCAGCGACGCCCTCATAGCTGCCGTTCACGTAGAGCTGCAGGATGATGTGATCCACGCCGCTGCGGGCAACGGTCTCGGCCGATCGCCGGAACCGCTGGCCGCTCGCACGGGCCGATCCGAGCAGGACGGAGCCAAGCGCGTAGGACAGGACGTCCGCCCGGAACGGAGCGGCCTCGCCGGCCGCGAGCTCGTCGACCTCGAAGAACGTCGACGTGGCCTCACGCCACGCGGCAATGTTGGTCTCTGTGTCCATCTGCTCGGCGGAAAAGCCATAGCTCGGCAGCAGGGACGAAACGGCTTTGATCTCACTCTTCACACGGCGCCGCAGTCATTCTTGAGTTTTCGTCTCAACTTCTTGATCGACCGTATCGGATCGGTCGCCCGCCTTGACCCGATGCTCCGCGCACCGGTTATAGACGCCTATCGCCAAGTTGCCCGAAAGGAAAGCCGGGCCGTTCGACGGTCCCCCCATGACCCCTCGCGATCGAAAGGTCCGGCTTTTCAGCCTGCTGACACGCACTGGCGGACACGGCCCTCCGGCCGCCCACCGTCTTTCATGACGAAACCATGCTTGACCCATTTTCAGGACCTCGGCGCCCGTCGGTCACGACGGGCGCCTTTGTCGTGAGGCAGGTGGCCGACGGGCAGGCCGTCCCCGGGCTTGGACGAGCTCGTCGCTAGGTGGCGCCGAAGGCCTTGAACGTGATGATGGTGTGGGTGTCCTGAATGCCCGGCAGCACCTGGACCTTCTCGTTCACGAAGTGGCCGATGTCGGTGGCATTGTCGACGTAGAACTTCACCAGCAGGTCATAATTTCCCGCCGTCGAGTAGATCTCGGAGGCGATCTCGGCTTCCGCCAGCGCATTGGCGACCGTGTAGGACTGGCCAAGCTTGCACTTGATCTGGACGAAGAAGGGAACCATTGCGGGCTGTCTCCGGAAGGCATCTTTCGCCTCAATATAGCGTTTTCCGGCGAAGTCGATACGCTTTCTCCGGTGGCCGGGCCTGCTTGCCGGGCGCGGCCGGCCCGCGCTAGGAAGGGGCATGAGCACCCCCGTCGCACTCACCATCGCCGGTTCGGATTCCTCCGGGGGAGCCGGTATCCAGGCCGACCTCAAGACCTTCGCGGCGCTCGGCGTCTATGGCGCGTCGGTGCTGACGGCGCTGACCGCCCAGAACACCAAGGGCGTGACCGGGGTGCACCTGGTGCCCCCCGATTTCGTTACCGCGCAGATCGATGCGGTGTTCGACGACCTCGCCGTCGGCGCGGTCAAGATCGGCATGGTGGCGCAGGCGCCGATTGCCGACGCCATTGCCGCAAGCCTTGCGCGCTGGACGCCGTCACATGTGGTGCTCGATCCGGTGATGGTGGCGACGTCGGGCGCCCGGCTGTTGCCGGAGGATGCGATCGACGCGCTGCGCCGCGGGCTGATCCCGCGGGCGTCGCTGATCACGCCGAACCTGCCCGAGGCGGCCGCGCTGCTGGACGAGCCGGTCGCGACCTCGGACGAAGCGATCGCGGCGCAAGGCCGCCGGCTGCTCGCGCTCGGCTGTCCGGCGGTGCTGATCAAGGGCGGCCACGGGCAGGGCACCGACAGCACCGACTATCTGATCACCGCGGATGGCTGCATCGCATTGGCGTCGCCGCGCATCGACACGAAGAACACCCACGGCACGGGGTGTTCGCTGTCGTCGGCCGTGGCCGCAGGGCTGGCGAAGGGTGAGAGCCTCGAGACGGCCGTGCGCAATGCCAAGGCCTTCATCTCCGGTGCCATCGCGGCGGCCGATCGCTTCACCGTCGGGCATGGCCACGGCCCGGTGCATCATCTGTACCGGTTCTACTGATTGAGATCATCCGATGCTGGTTCGAGCCGTGCGCATCAGCCGCGCGGCGGCGATCTCCTGCTGATGTCCCCCCATCACGCGGGCGCGATATTCGCCTGGTGATTCGCCGAACCAGCGATTGGACGCGCGGAAGAAGGTGCTCTGGTCGGCATAGCCGAGCAGATAGCCGATGTCGGTGAGCGTCATGCGGAAATCGGCGAGATGGCGCTGGGCGAGCTCGCGCCTGACATCATCGACGAGATCACTGAAGGAGAGGCCTTCATCGGCGAGCCGGCGCTGGAAGGTGCGATCGCTCAAGCCGAGCTCGGCGGCAATGGCCGAGCGCAACGGGCTGCCGTCGGGCAGCAGCTTGGCAATCGCGGTGCGGGCGCGATGCGCGGTGTCGGTCTTGACCAGGCGCTCCAGCGCCTCGTCGGCGATCCGATCGTGGATTGCCGAAAGCTCGGGCGCCGAGGTCGTCAGCTTGCAGGCGAGATCCTGATCCGACACCAGAAAGCCGTTGAACGGCGCATCGAATTCGAGCGGGGACTGGAAAGCCCTGTTGTAGCACGCAATCGACAGCGGCACAGCGTGCGAGAAGCGGGTGGCGAGCGGCGTCAAGCGACGATCCAGCATCCACCGGCATAGATTGAGCAGATTGACGACGCCGTAGTCATAGCGCTGCCGCGGAATCGGGCATTCACCGCCGAACACGTCGGTCCGCACCCAGCGGCCGCCATTGCCGTGCTCGAGCGTGATGGTCACCGCGTCGCTCACCAGGCACATGTAGCGGATCAGTCGCGTCAGCCCGGCGAGAAGCGTGGGGCTCGACATCATGGCGTAGCCGGCGACGCCATAATTGTCAGGTCGCGGCGCATCGAGCTTTGCCAGCCCGATGTCCAGATTGCCCGAACGCTCGGCCGCCAGCACCCACAACCGGCTCAGTGCCTCGGTCGGCCAGCGGCGATCGCAATCGTCGAGATCGTCGATCGACAGGCCGACCTCGGCGAACAGCGCGGCCGCATCCAGACCTTGCTCGTTCAGTGTCGTCGCGACGCCGCGCATCCAGGACGACGATGTGGTTCGAATCTGCTGAGCCATCCCTTGGCCTTCTGGAGCCAGTGCTTTGGCCTCCTCGGGTCATTGTGCAGATGCACATGAGATTGCATAGCACCGGGCATTGGCGATCGCGACACGAAATTCGTTGTGCGACCGCATGGCTGGCGCGCAGGAGAAAATCATGCCCGTTCTGAAAACCAATGACGGTACAGAGATTTACTACAAGGATTGGGGCTCCGGCCAGCCGATCGTGTTCAGCCATGGTTGGCCGCTGTCAGCGGATGATTGGGATGCGCAGATGCTGTTTTTCCTCAATCACGGCTTTCGCGTCGTCGCCCATGACCGCCGCGGCCATGGCCGCTCGGCCCAGGTCGCTGACGGCCACGACATGGACCATTATGCCGACGATCTCGCGGCGCTCACGGCGCATCTCGACCTGAAGAACGCGATCCATGTCGGCCATTCGACCGGTGGTGGCGAGGTCGTGCATTATCTGGCGCGTCATGGCGAAAGCCGCGCGGCCAAGGCGGCGATCATCGCCGCCGTGCCGCCTCTGATGGTCCGGACCGCGGCCAATCCGGGCGGACTGCCGAAGTCCGTGTTCGACGACTTCCAGACCCAGGTCGCCACGCGCCGCGCGGAGTTCTATCGCGACGTCGCCGCTGGGCCGTTCTACGGCTACAACAAGCCCGGCGCCAAGCCGTCCGAGGCCGTGATCCAGAACTGGTGGCGCCAGGGCATGATGGGCAGCGCCAAGGCGCATTACGACGGCGTCGTCGCATTCTCGCAGACCGACTTCACCGAGGATCTCAAGAAGATCACGCTGCCCGTGCTGGTCATGCACAGCGAGGACGACCAGATCGTGCCTTACGCGGATTCCGCGCCGCTGTCGGCCAAGCTCCTGAAGAACGGCACTCTGAAGACCTACAAGGGCTTTCCGCACGGCATGCCGACCACGGAGGCCGCGACCATCAACGCTGACCTCTTGGCCTTCATCAAGGGCTGACGCCCTCGCGCGTCCTCCCGCATCACAAATCTGTCACGGAGATTCTCATGTCGAAGCTCGAAATGCTGACCCCGCAGAACTGCGCGGTCGCGCTGATCGACTATCAGCCCGCGATGTATCAGGGCGTGCAGTCTCATGATCGCCTCGGCGTCTTCAACAACATCCAGATCGTCGCCAAGGCGGCCAAGCTGTTCAAGATCCCGACCGTGCTCACCACGGTCGCCAAGGACTCGTTCTCCGGTCCCTTCATGCCGGAGGTGACCGAGCTGTTTCCGGAGCACGACATCGTCGACCGCACGGCGATGAACTCCTGGCTCGACGCCGGCTTCCGCAAGCAGGTCGCCGCGACCGGCCGCAAGAAGTTCATCATCGCGGGACTCTGGACCGAGGCCTGTGTGCTGTTCCCGACGCTCGACATGCTGCGCGAAGGCTATGAGATCTACATCCCGGCCGATGCCTGCGGCGACCTGTCTCTCGAAGCGCACAACCGGGCGATGGATCGCGCGGTGCAGGCCGGCGCGGTGCCGATCACCTCGTGCCAGTTCGCCTTCGAGCTGCAGCAGGACTGGGCGCGTGCCGAGACCTATGACGGCATGATGGAGATCCTCAAGGCGCATTCGCCCTACGGCATCCAGATCCGCTTCTCGAAGTGGGCGCTCGGCGAGCACGCCTCGGAAGGCGGCGCAAAGTAGCCCTGGGACGAGCGATGAAGATCTATCTGTTCTCGCTCGGGGCGGGTCTGTTGGTCGGCGTGATCTACAGCCTGCTTCAGGTCCGCTCGCCGGCGCCGCCGCTGGTGGCGCTGGTCGGCCTGCTCGGAATTCTCGTCGGAGAGCAGGTGATCCCCGTGGGCAAGCAGCTCCTGAACGGCACCACGCTTGCTGCCGCGTGGCAGAAGGCGGCCTGCGCCACGCACATCTTCGGCATGCTGCCCGGCCATCACGGCCGGGCAGACACAACCATCGCTTCGGCGCGAGACGAGAAGACCTCATGACCGATCATCCCGACCTCATCCTGCATCGCGGCCTGTTCACGACGCTGGATCGCTCCAACCCGCAGGCGAGTGCTGTCGCGATCAAGGACGGCGTGTTCACCGCGGTCGGCCGTGAGCAGGACGTCATGAAGCTCGCTGGCCCGGCGACGAAGATCATCGACCTGAAGGGCCGGCGCGCGCTGCCGGGCCTGATCGACAATCACCTGCACATCATCCGCGGCGGTCTCAACTTCAACATGGAGCTGCGCTGGGACGGCGTGCGGTCGCTCGCTAACGCAATGGCGATGCTGAAGGCGCAGGTCGCGATCACGCCGCCGCCGCAATGGGTGCGCGTGGTCGGTGGCTTCACCGAGCACCAGTTCGCCGAGAAGCGGCTGCCGACCATCGATGAGCTCAACGCGGTCGCGCCGGACACGCCGGTGTTCCTGCTGCATCTGTATGATCGCGCCATTCTCAACGGCGCCGCGCTACGCGCCGTCGGCTACGACAAGGACACGCCAGAGCCGCCCGGCGGCGAGATCGCGCGCGATGCCCAGGGCAAGCCGACCGGATTGCTGCTCGCGAAGCCGAACGCCGCGATCCTCTATGCGACGCTCGCAAAGGGCCCGAAGCTGCCGTTCGACTATCAGCTCAACTCCACGCGCCATTTCATGCGCGAGCTGAATCGGCTCGGCGTCACCGGCGCCATCGATGCCGGCGGCGGCTTCCAGAACTATCCGGACGACTATGCCGTGATCCAGAAGCTCGCCGATGACGACCAGCTCACGATCCGGCTCGCCTACAATCTGTTCACGCAGAAGCCGAAGGGCGAGAAGGACGACTTCCTGCGTTGGACGCAGAGCTCGTCCTACAAGCAGGGCAACGACTATTTCCGCCACAACGGCGCCGGCGAGATGCTGGTGTTCTCTGCCGCGGATTTCGAGGATTTTCGCGTACCGCGGCCGGACATGCCGGCCGAGATGGAAGGCGAGCTCGAGGAGGTCGTGCGCATCCTGGTCCAGAACAAGTGGCCATGGCGGCTGCACGCGACCTATGACGAGACCATCTCGCGCGCGCTCGACGTGTTCGAGAAGGTGAATCAGGACATCCCGCTCGACGGGCTGCACTGGTTCTTCGATCATGCCGAGACCATCTCGGACCAGTCGATCGACCGTATCGCCGCGCTCGGCGGTGGCATCGCCGTGCAGCACCGCATGGCCTATCAGGGCGAGTATTTCGTCGAGCGCTACGGCTTTGGCGCGGCGGAGGCGACGCCACCGGTGAAGACGATGCTCGACAAGGGCGTCAAGGTCTCCGCCGGCACCGATGCGACGCGCGTCGCCTCCTACAATCCGTGGGTCTCGCTGTCCTGGCTGGTGACCGGCCGCACCGTCGGCGGCCTGCGACTGTATCCGCAGCGCAACTGCCTCGATCGCGAGACGGCGCTTCGGATGTGGACCGAGAACGTCACCTGGTTCTCCAACGAAGAAGGCAGGAAGGGCCGCATTGCGGTCGGGCAGTTCGCCGATTTGATCGTGCCGGATCGCGACTTCTTCTCCTGTGCGGAGGCCGAGATCGCCGACATCACCAGCGACCTCACCATGGTCGGTGGCCGCATCGTCTACGCAGCCGCCGCGTTCAAGCCGCTGGATGACGCCGCTCCGCCGCCGGCGATGCCCGAATGGTCGCCGGTGCGCCGCTTCGGCGGCTATGGCGCCTGGCTGGAAAAGGGCGACGATGGCACCGTCCGCGCCCAGGCGATGCAGATGTGCGGCTGCACCAGCGCGTGCGGCATGCATGGCCACGACCACGCGCGGGCATGGTCCTCCAGCCTGCCGGTCTCCGATCTCAAGAGCTTCTGGGGCGCGCTCGGCTGCGCCTGCTGGGCGGTCTGAGATGGCGGGGATGTCCGACACGCCGCGGCCGATCGCCGCGGTGCTCGACTGGCGCTGGCTGTGGCCCGCGGCGCGGGTCGCGCTGGTTTCAGCCTATCTGATCGGCGGCGTCCAGAAGTTCATGGACTTCCCAAGCGCCATCGCTGAGCAGGCGCATTTCGGCCTGCAGCCGGCGGCGCTGTGGGCGTCGGCCGCGATCGCCGTCGAGCTGATCGGCTCGGTGCTCGTCATCGCGAACAGGTTCGTCTGGCTCGGCTCCGGCGCGCTCGGTGTGCTCACGCTCGTTGCGATGCTCACCGCCAATGATTTCTGGCACATGGCCGGCCATGAGCGCTTCATGGCGCTGAACGCCTTCTTCGAGCATCTCGGCCTGATCGCCGGCCTCGTGCTCGTCTCGATCATCTCCTGGCGCGCGCGCCGCGCTTGATCCACATCTGCTCATTCGAGGTCGTCATGGTCCGTTCCCGTCATCTGCTCGGTGCCGTCATTGCCACCACGCTGCTCGCCGCGCCCGCTCTCGCCAAGGACGCGGCGCCGCTGATCGGCGTGGGCGCGCAATACGACACCACGCATGTCTACGTCGCGCCCGACGACGTCGAGAAGTTCGCTACCTCTTTCCTCGCCACCTTCGGCGGCCTGAGCACCAAGCAGGTGGTTGCGACGGTGACGCCTGCTCCGAGCAGCACGACCTCGCAGCTGCTGCAGACGCCGGTCGGGACCGTCTCGCTGTTCGGCTTCAAGACACCAATCCCGTACCCATTCGGCGCCGAGCGCACCGGTTATCTCGTCACCGATCTGGACGCGGCGATCAAGGCGGCCAGGACCGCCGGCGCCGACGTGGTGGTTGCGCCGTTTCCCGATCCGATCGGCCGTGATGCGGTGATCCAGTGGCCGGGCGGCGTCAACATGCAATTGTATTGGCACACGACGAAGCCGTCCTACGCGGCGTTCCAGACCGTTCCCGACAACCGCGTCTATGTTTCGCCCGATCGCGTCGAGGCCTTCACGCGCGCCTTCCTGCGCTTCTCCAAGGGCAAGGTCGTCTCTGAGGACCCCAAGGCGCCTGGGGTCGAGATCGGTCGTCCCAACGATCACTATCGGCGCCTCCGCATCGAGTCGGTGTTCGGGCGGATGACCGTGCTCGTGACCGACGGCCATCTGCCATATCCGTTCGGGCGCGAGATGACCGGCTACGAGGTCGCCGATCTCAAGGCGACCCTCGACAAGGCGAAAGCAACAGGCGCGACCGTGCTGGTCGAACCCTTCACCTCGGATAAGCGCGAACAGGCGGTGGTGCAGTTTCCCGGCGGCTATGTCGCGGAGATTCATGCGCCGTCGAAGTAGGGTATTGCTGCGATTCCCGAGAGGTGACGGATGGCGCGGGTCCTGAGAAAGACGGTGGTCGCGAGCGCGCTGCTCGGCGCGCTATGTGCGGCCACGTCAGCTCTCGCCGAGGACAACGCCTCACGTCCGGCGATCCGTACCAACCGCTGGCAGGAGGACTGGTCGGTGCTCGCCGATCCCGCGCTGCGCACGGCGCCATCAGATCCGATCAAGTACATCCCGCTGCAGCAGGATCATCCGCAGAGCTACGTCTCGTTCGGCATGAACCTGCGCGAGCGGTTCGAGAGCCTGGATGCCGCGAGCTTCGGCATCGGTGGAACGAAACCCGATCAGCATGTCCTGCAACGGCTGCAGATCCATGCCGACGCACATCTCAACGAGCACTGGCAGCTGTTCGTCCAGCTGGAGGACGACCGTGCCTTCGGCAAGGCCAAGATCACGTCCGTCGACCAGGACCCGCTCGACCTCCGGCTCGCCTTCCTCGCCTATGTCAATGCGACGGAGAAGGGCACCTTCAAGGCCCGGGTCGGGCGCCAGGATTTCGACTTCGACCTGCAGCGCTTCGTCTCGTCGCGCGACGGGCCGAACGTGCGCCAGTCCTTCGACGCGCTGTGGGCCGACTGGGAAAGCGGCCCATGGCGCTTCATCGGGTTCGTCAGCCAGCCGGTGCAATACAATCTGGTGCGCCCGTTCGACGATACGTCGAACGGATCGTTCCTGTTCCACACCTTCCGAATCGAGCGCCAGGTGCTCGGCACCAACGAGCTGTCGTCGTATTATTCCTACTATCAGCGTGACAATGCGCGCTTCCTCGACGCAGCGGGTGCCGAGCAGCGCCACGTGCTCGACATCCGCTTCGCCGGCAAGCTGGCGGGCTTCGACTGGGATCTCGAGGCGATGGGGCAGGCGGGCTCGGTCGGGACGAAGCAGATCCGCGCCTGGGGCGCCGGGGCGCGCGCCGGCTACACCTTCGCCGATTTGGCTTGGCAGCCGCGCATCGGCCTTCAGCTCGACGGCGCCTCCGGCGACCGCCATCCCGGCGACAGCAGGATCGAGACCTTCAATCCGCTGTTCCCGAACGGCTATTACTTCACGCTCGCGGGCTTCACCGGCTACACCAACCTGGTCCACCTCAAGCCGTCGCTGACGGTGAAACCCGCGACCGATCTGTCGTTCATGGCGGCCATCGGCCTGCAATGGCGCGCGACGACGGCGGACGCGATCTACGTCCAGCCCAATGTCGCAGTGGTCGGCACGGCCGGGCGGGGCAGCGCATGGTCCGGCGTCTACGCGCAGCTGCGCGCCGACTATCGCTTCAGCGCCAATCTCACCGGCGCGCTGGAAGCCGTGCACTACAAGATCGGTGATGCGCTGCGCCGCGCCGGCGGCCACGATAGCGATTACATCGGCATCGAGCTGAAATACGCGCTCTAAACAACGAAGGTAGGACCACACATGTCGCAATTCGTGTCCCGCAACGTTGTGCCGCTGCTGCTCAGCGTCAATGCCGGCTATGTCGACACGGCCGGCTTCCTGGCGCTGCAGGGCCTGTTCACGGCGCACGTCACCGGCAACTTCGTGACGCTCGGCGCGGCGCTGGCGCTCGGGACCTCGGGCGCGGTCGCCAAGCTGCTGGCGCTTCCGGTGTTCTGCGTGGTCGTGATCGCGACACGCCTGACCGGCACCTTGCTGTCGCGGCGGGGGGCGCGCGCCTTCGAGATCCTTATCGCGGTCAAGCTCGTGCTGCTGATCCTCGGCGCCGCGCTCGCGGTGCATTTCGGCGCGTTCCATGATGGCGACAGCCGCGAGGCGATCATCACCGGCATGGTGCTGGTCGCGGCGATGGCGATCCAGAACGCCGTGCACCGGATCCATCTGCCGACCGCGCCGCCCTCGACCCTGATGACCGGCACCACGACGCAGGTGATGATCGATCTCGCCGACAGGATCTATGTCGGTGACAAGGGCCAGGCGCCGCCGCCCGCGCGGCTCATGCAGATGGCCATCAACGTGCTCGCCTTTGCGCTCGGCTGCGGCGGCGCCGCGCTGCTGTTCGTGCGCCTGGGCAGCTGGTGCTTCGTCGTGCCACCGGTCGTTGCCGCGCTGGCTCTCGTCGTGCGTCTCGCCGGGCCGGAGCCGGCGCGCTGAGGACGCTGTCAGGTGCCGGTGCCGAGCGCTGGCTGCACGTTCGGCGCGGGGGCCGTTGGCGGCAACCGCGGCAGTGATGGCGCGACCTGGGTGTCGCCGTCGCAATGGACCGCGTAGAGCAGTCCGAGCGGGTTGCCGTGCTCGCGGAGAAATTCCCGGCGCAGGCTGAGGAACGTCTCACCCAGCGATACGCCGTCGAGAAAGCTCTCGAAGAAGCGCTTCGCCCAGGCCGTGGCGAAGATCGCCGGCGTCTTGCATTCCGTCCCAACCACGCCGCGCGCGCCCTTGGCCATGAAATACGGCACGAAGCCGTCGTAGAACGCCGGCGACAATTCGGCCGACTCGCAGGCGTTGATGAAGACGAGGGGATTGCCGGGAAGCAGCTTGCTGGTCGGGGCGTCCAAGCTGAGCTCGCCCAGCGTGATGCCGGCATCGGTCAGCACCAGGCTGGAGCCGTCGGGACCGCCGGGATCGTCGAGGCCGGTCGCCCGGGCGTGACAATAGAGGTAGAGGATCTGGTCGTTGGTGGTCTCGTCGGCCAGCGCCTTGACCAGCTCCTTGCTGGTCGTGCGCGAGACCACGTGGACGTTGCGGCGTGCCGCCTTCTCCGCGACCCAGAAGCGCTGCTGCTGGGCGACGAGGTCGGCGCCCATCTGCCGGTCGATGTTGTCGTTGACGTTGACGCTGATGCTGAGTTCGGGCTTGTCGCTGGGGATCAGGCAGTCGGAGACGCGCGGCGTGTTCTGCATCGGGATCTGCTCGATCACGTGGCGCATGCCGATGAAATTGTCCCAGTCGAGCTTGGCGCCGGCCGAGGCATCGCCGACATAGAGCAGGCCCCACGGCACCGTGGTCGCCTCCGCCACGATCTGCAGCTTCAGCCGCCTGGAGCGGTCGCTCGTCAGCTTGCGCAGGAATTCGCCGATGTCCTTGGAATCCTGCGCGGCGGCGGGGCCGAAGAACAGCTTCGTGAACAGCGCCGCTCCCGCGCGCGCCATGATCTTGAGCGCGGCGTCGCGGTCGGCATCGGCGATGTCGATCCCGCTCTGGAAGACGAAGGTGCCGGCCGCGTTCTGATAGGTCACGACCTTCATGAGCTCCTGACGCGCGATCTCGATCGACTTGGCGAGGTAGTCCGGCAGCAACGGCAGCCGGGCGCGCACCGTGACGGGCTTCCAGACGAGACAGTCGTAACCGCCCGCGATCGGCATGATCGACAGGCCGACGTCGCGCGGATTGAGTACGCTGGCGGAGGAATAGGGCCGGCCATGCGCGCCCTCGACGCGGGGCGAGGGCGCTGCGCCGACATCGATGACGAGGTCCATCTGCTGGACGAAATTGCCGTCCTTGTGGACCGTCGCCCGCAGCGCCGACGGGCCGAATTTCTTCGGCGACAGGTCGAACCGCGCCTTGTTGCGCGACTTGCCTGTGCGCGGCAGCCGCAGCGGGCGGCTCTTGTCCGACAGCTCGAAATCGTCGCTGTCGAGCTGGATGGTCAAGGTGACATCGGACGTCCCTTCCGGGAACAGTTGCTCGTCGGCCAGCGGCACCGACGAGACGCCGCTCTGCTGGATGTCGACGTCGAAAGCGAAGGTGTACCACTGGCCCGGCTTCAACGGCGCATCGAGATCCTCGAAGCCGGCGTTGATCCAGCGCTGCTCGCCGGGCGGATAGGCTTTGCGGTTCTCGAACGGGGGTGGCTGCGCGATCGGCGGCTCCGGCCCCCATTGCGGATATTGCAGCTGAACCTGCTGCTGCTGGTCTTCCTGCTGCCGTTGCTGCTGCTGATGCTGACCTTGCTCCCGCTGCTGCTGCTCGCGTTGCTGCCGCTGGGCCGGCTCGATCTGCTGCTGATCCTGCTTCTGCACATGCTCCGAAGTCCGCTCGAACGTCCGCTGCCGCCAGAGCTGCTGATCGAAGTGGCGGATGTCGCTGCCGAGCAGCCCGCCGCCCGGGCCGGGTTGCGGCCGCACGGCCATCGGCGCAGCCAGGATCGCAGCCCAGAAAGCGTGCGCCACTTCGGGGTGGGCGATGTCGCTGTGAGCGCCGGCCGCGCCGCCGCCGTTCCTGATGATGCGGCTCGCCTCGATGTTGTAGACCCGGCCGCTGCCGAAATTGTAGCTGAAGCCGACATCCTGGATCGGCATGTCGACGATCGCCAGGGGCTGGGTGCCGCGGACGCCGAAGCTGCCGATGGCGCCGTACAGCGGATAGTCGGTATCGAGCAGATATTGCTGCTTGAGCCGCGCTCCGAGCGGGTAGAACCATCCGTTGGCCCGGTCGTAGCTCGAGCGGGTGGTCACGAAGGCGCCGCGCACGAGCCCCTTGAGCAGTGTGCGCCGGAAATAGCCCTGCGTCGGCGCGGCCTGCGGAATGCTCTCGGCATAGCACCACAGCGACAGCGCACCTTGAACCAGGAACATCGTCTCGACCGGGCGCGGCAGCGCGCGGCCGTCGGGCGTGCCGGCGACGGCTGCCGACACGACGATGCAGCCGAAGCTGTGGCCCATCAGGTGAATCCGGGCCGTGGGCGCCGCCTGCTGCAGTCTGACGAGGACATCATGGGCGCCGGCCTCGCCGAACTGGCGCGCGCGATCCTTCATCTTCCAGAACGACAGGATGCGGAGCGGCGCCAGCAGCGCGTCGCGCAGATCATCGCCGAGGCCCAGCGTCCCGGCGGTTGCGTCGGCCGGCGCGCTCCGCGCCTCGCTCACGATCACGGATGGATCGAACCGGTCCTGCTCGGCGCCGGGGCGTCCGCTCGCATCGCCCATCGCAAGGCCGGCCGCGGCGAACAGCCTGAGATAGGCATCGCGCATCGAGTCCGGCAACGTGGCCGCCGCCGGCGCAATGCGCGCCTGCTCGAGGATCGAGCGGATGTCGGCGCGTGCCGCCGGGGTGTCGGCAATGCGGGCCGCATAGCGTTCCACCTCCGCCTCGAGCGATGCCGCCGACGTGTCGGCGGACAGCAACCCGCCGCCGCCCGATGGCAGCGTCTCGTCTCCGAACGGCAGGCTCGGCCAGTGCAGTCCGATGATGACGGGGGCAAAGCCGGGACGCTGCCGCGCGGCGGCGAGCCGATCCGCTTCGAGCGCCGCCATGGCGGCAAGCCAGCGATCATACTGCTCGATCGCCGCAGGGACGTCGCCCATCCAGCCATGGCTCAGCAGAAGAATATCGGTGACCGCCCCGCCCAGCGTCTGGAGGCGGTTCACCACCATCTCGCTCGCGAGCGAACCGTCGGCCTCTCGCCGCTCCTGCCCCGTCGCGTCGAAGGCGATGAGCACGTATTGCAGGTCTGAGCCTGGTACCTGACGGACGGGCATGCGTGCCTCGCAATATGACCATGTCGGCACCCGCCGTGGTGGTTGGTTGCCGGCCCTAACAATTTCTTATTATGCGTGTGTTGTATTTAGCCGAGTTGATCGAGTCAACGCGATGACGTGAGGCTGCAACCCCGGCTGCGTCACGCAGTTGATCCTGCTGACGGCGGATCGCGGTGAAGGCGCAGGTGATCGCGCGCCGGCGGCCTCCAATGACGAAAAGTTTAGCTGTCCGCATCGCGGTCCGCCATTGCATCCCATCTGCATGACCCCCAATTCTAGAAACGAAACGGTTCCGTTCTATTCAAGGAGACGTGATGACACAGCAAGCTCTGTCATCGGCTGAGGTCCCATCGGCGGCCAACGACGGTCCGGCGGTCTCGGCGCGCGATCGTGCCGTGCGGCAATGGCGCGGGGATGCCTCCGGCGAGACTTCGGAGCAGATCGAGGCCAAGGCGCCGGCTGCGGAGCCCGGCCCGTCGCCGACGGAGCACGGGCAGCGCCAGGAGGGGTCCCGGAGGAGCCTGATCCGGCGGCATCCGCTTGGGGCAGCGCTGGGTCTCGTGCTGCTGCTCGCCGTCGGCGCCGGCGGCTACGTCTACTACGATGCGGCCGGTCACTATGAGACCACCGACGACGCCTTCATCGCGGCCCGCCAGTTCTCCATTGCGCCGAAGGTCTCCGGCTACATCACCGCCGTCCCGGTCACCGACAACCAGCACGTCAAGGCTGGCGACGTGATCGCGCGCATCGACGATCGCGACTACAAGACTGCGCTGGCGCAGGCCGATGCGCAGGTGAAGTCGGCGCAGGCGGCGATCCGCAACATCGATGCGCAGATCGAGGTGCAGCAGGCGCAGATCACCGCGGGCCAGGCCCAGGTCGAGCAGGCCCAGGCCGGGCTGACCTTCGCCGAGCAGCAGGCCAAGCGCTATCAGGACCTCGCCCGCACCGGCTCCGGCACGGTGCAGAGCGAGCAGCAATACACATCGCAGCTCCAGCAGCAGAAGGCGGCGCTGACCTCGGCGCAGGCCAACCTCTCGGTCGCGCAGCGCCAGTTGGAGTCGCTGAAGGCGCAGCGCGAGAGCGCCGAGGCCAATCTTGCTCAGGCGCAGGCCCAGCGCGACCAGGCCCAGCTCAATCTGTCGTACACGACCGTGACCGCGGCGCAGTCCGGCCGCATCGTCAATCTCAGCGCCGCCGATGGTCAGTTCGCGGCCCAAGGGACGGCGCTTTCGATGTTCGTGCCCGATGAGGTCTGGGTCAGCGCCAATTTCAAGGAAACCCAGCTCGACCAGATGCGCCCCGGCGAGCCCGTGACTTTGGAAATCGATGCCTATCCCGAGCGGGAGATCCGTGGCCATGTCGCCAGCGTGCAGTCCGGCTCGGGCCCGGCCTTCTCGTTGCTGCCGCCGCAGAATGCGACCGGCAACTATGTCAAGATCGTGCAGCGTGTGCCCGTGAAGATCGAGATGGACGATCCGCCGACCGACGTCGCACTCGGGCCGGGCATGTCGGTGGTGCCGACCGTGCGCGTCGATCCCAAGCCGTCGCTCTATGAGCGGCTCAAGGCTGCGCTGTGAGAAGGCTGATGCCATGAGCGAGGCCGCCGCTCTCTCCGCGCCGCGCGCCGGCAGTCCCTGGATCATCGCGGTGCTGGTGGCGCTCGCGACCTTCATGGAGGTGCTCGACACCACCATCGCCAACGTCGCGCTGCCCTATATCGCCGGCGGCATGGGCGTCAGCCAGGACGAATCCTCATGGGTGGTGACGACCTATCTCGTCTCCAACGCGATCATCCTGACGGCGTCGAGCTATCTCGCCAAGCGTTTCGGCCGCAAGACCTTCTTCCTGCTCTGCCTCGGCCTGTTCACCGTGAGCTCGGTGCTGTGCGGCTTCGCCTGGAATCTGCAGGTGCTGCTGCTGTTCCGGATCATGCAGGGCCTCGGCGGCGGCGGCATGGTGCCGGTGGCGCAATCGATCCTGGCCGACTCCTTTCCCCCGGAAAAGCGCGGCCAGGCCTTCGCGCTGTTCGGCGTCGCCGTGGTCGTGGCGCCGGTGGTCGGCCCGACGCTCGGCGGCTATCTCTCCGACAACGCGTCGTGGCACTGGTGCTTCCTGATCAACGGCCCTGTCGGTGTTGCGGCAATGATCCTGATCGGACTGATCCTGAAGGAGCCGGCCTCAGTCACGGCGGAGCGTCGCAAGCAGGCGCACGGCTTCGATGTCGTCGGATTCCTTCTCGTCGCGACCTTCCTCGGCGCGCTCGAACTGATGCTCGATCGCGGCCTGGAGGACGACTGGTTCGACTCGCGCTTCATCATGGTCACCGCCGCGGTCTGCGTCGCGGCCTTCATCGCCATGATCCCGTGGGAGATGAACCGGAAGAATCCGACCGTGGACGTCCGCATGCTGGCGTCGCGCCAGTTCGGCGCCAGCTTCCTGGTGATGCTGGCGACCGGCGCGATCCTGCTCGGCACCACGCAGATGCTGCCGCAGATGGTGCAGCAGGATTTCGGCTACACCGCCACCTGGGCCGGCCTCGTGCTGTCGCCGGGCGGCCTCGTCACGATGGCGATGATGTTCGTCGTCGGACGCCTCTCGGGCAAGGTGCAGCCGAAATACATGATCATGACGGGCGCGGCCGTCGTGGCGTTCGCGATGTACGACCTCACCCGGGTCTACGCCAATGTGGATTTCTGGTTCTTCGCCGAATCCCGCATGCTGATCGGAATTGGCCTGCCGCTGATCTTCCTGTCGATCACGACCGCGTCCTACAACGGCATCCCGCCTGAGAAGACCGATCAGGCCTCGGCGCTGATCAACGCCGCGCGCAACACGGGCGGCTCGATCGGCGTGTCGCTGGCGGCCAACATCCTGGCGCACCGTGCGCAGTTCCACCAGAGCCGGCTGGTCGAGAATGCGATTCCGTCCAATCCGGCCTATCAGGACACGCTGCACCAGATGACCAACTACTTCACCGCCCACGGCAGCTCGCTCGTGCAGGCTCAGCAGCAGGCGCTCGCATGGATCGGTCAGACCATGCAGATGCAGTCGTCGCTGCTCGCCTATGTCGACGTCTACTGGGCGCTGATGCTGATCTCGCTGTCGGCGATTCCGCTGGCGCTGACGCTCCGCAAGGTCAAGCTCGGCGGCGGGCCGGCGATGGCGCATTGAGTAGGCACTGTTGTTCGGCTGTCATTCCGGGGCGATGCGCAAGCATCGAACCCGGAATCTCGAGATTCCGGGTTCAGCCCTGGCGGGCTGCCCCGGAATGACGGTCAAGAACATCAGGGGCGCTCACACCGCCTCGTCGGCGATGCCGTTCCGCAACAGTCCGATCTTGTCGATTTCGACCTCGACGATGTCGCCGGGCTTCATCCACAATGGCGGCGTGCGGCGGGAGCCGACGCCGCCAGGGGTGCCCGTGGCGATGACGTCGCCGGGCTCGAGCCGGGTGAACGACGAGCAGTATTCGATCTGGCGCGGGATATCGAAGATCATCTGGCTGATCGTGGCGTCCTGAACGACCTCGCCGTTGAGCCGGGTCTGCAGCCTGAGCGGGCCGAGATCGTCGATCTCGTCGGATGTGACCAGCCACGGGCCGAACGCGCCGGTCGCGGGAAAATTCTTTCCCGGCGTGAACTGGTGGGTGTGGCGCTGGAAGTCGCGGACGCTGCCCTCATTGTAGCAGGCATAGCCGGCGATGTGCTGCCAAGCCTCGCTGCGCGGGATGTAGCGGCCGGGCTTGCCGATGACGATGGCGAGCTCGCCCTCGAAATCGAGATCGGTCGAGACGCGCGGGCGGATGATGTCGGTGAGATGCCCGGTCTGGCTGTTGGCGAAGCGGCCGAACACCGTGGGGTTCTCGACCTCGGAGCGGCCGGTCTCCTTGCGGTGCGTCTCGTAGTTCAGGCCGATGCAGAGGATCTTGTCCGGGTTCGGGATCACCGGCAGGAAGCTGATGGCGGAGAGCGGATACCGCCTCGCGCCCGAGGCCGCTGCGGCCGCCTCCTTCAGCGCGTCCGCTGCGATCGCCGATTTCAGGTCGGGGAAGCGGTCGCGCAGGATAGCACCGAGATCGGCGATCTCAGTGCCCTCGACCAGTCCCCAGGTTGACGCATTGTCGATGGTGAAGCTTGCAAATCTCATCCGATGTCCTCAGGTCGAAACCGCCGCTACGGCGGAGGGAGAAGCCGGTTCTTGCGCCGATTTCGCGAAGCGCGCGATGGTGCGCTCCGGGAAGATCAGCGCGAAGGCCGAGATGGCGCCAACGATCAGCACGCCGGCGGTGAATGTCATGGCGTGGGCGTAACCGAGCGGCGCGTTGTTTCCGGCCTCGCCGACGATCCAGCCGGTGAGCGCATTCGATACCAGTGCGGATGCCGCGTTGCCGGAGTAGATCACGACGATGAGTCGGCCGCGCTGGATCGCCGGTGCCACGGCGCCAAGCGCGACGGGGCCGAAGATCGTGGTGAGGCTCGGTGCGGCGAAGGCGATCGCGATACAGGCGAGCTGCAGCGGACCCGTCGTGACGATGCTCAACAGCAGCGCGCAGCCGGCGGCGAGCAGCGCGAGACCGGAGGCGTGGCCGAGGCAGGCACGCAGGCTGAAGCCCTTGCGCTGCAGAACTTGCGTCAGCCAGGAGCCGCCGAGCAGCAGCGGCGACTGGAACAGGTAGATCCCTGAGATGATCCAGCCGACATCGACCTGCTTGTAGCCGAGCCCGAGCTGCAGAAAAGGGGGCAGCCAGGTCGCGGACATGCCGACGATCCAGTACGACGCGGTCGACATGATGATGACGCCGATCACGGTCGGATCGGCCCACAGCACGCGCGCCGGCAACGCCTTGTCCTTCGCCGCCGAAGCCTCCGGCGCAAGGGCGGAGTAGGGTCCTTCGCCGCCGACCAAGAACCAGCCGAGCATCCAGGCCAGCCCGAGCAGGCCGCAGAACAGGAAGCCGGTACGCCAGCCATAGCTCACGATGACATAGGTCAGGATCGGACCGCCGGCCAAGAGACCGACGCTGATGCCCTGCAGCACCACGGCGCTCGGCACGCTGCGCCGGTCGGTGGGAAACCAGTTGTAGCAGGCGTGCAGCGCGGTCGGCAGTCCCGGCCCTTCGCCGGCGCCGAGGATGATGCGGCAGATCACCAGCACGGCGATCGAGCCGGAGAAGAAGATCGGGATCTGCGTCGCCGACCAGACGCCGGCCATGATCAGGAGCAGCCATTTCACCGGGAAGCGGCCGACGACGAACATGCCGACCGCCATGCCCGACAGCGAGAACAGCAGGAAGAAGCTGCTGCCGATCAGGCCGAACTCCTTCGGGCTCAGACCCAGCTCCTTCATCATCGGCACGGCCGAGAGGCCGAACACCAGCTTGTCGAAGAAGTTCAGCGTCTGGAACAGGAACAGCATGACGAGGACGGCGATCGCGCGTCCTCCCACACTGGGTCTGGCGGTGTCGGATGATGTCGTCATGGCGTTTCCCCGTTTGATAGTCTCTTGTTTTGATTAGTGCAGTCGTTCGTTCAACTCGCTCAGCAGCGCGGCGAGCTCCGGCGCGTCCGTCGCGACGCCGTAGACATAATGGTCGGGTCGCACCAGCGCGGCGCTGCAGCCGTGGCGTTCGAACCAGCGTGCGACGACGGCGCTCTCCTCGTGCAAGCCGTGACCGCCGATGACGATCACACTGATCCCGGCGTCGCGGGTGGCAGCGTCGATCGAGCTCGAGTTCAGCGCACCCCGCCGGTCGAGGACGAGCCGCCATCCGGTGCCGGCGACGGTATCGAGCAGGGCACGCCCGCCATCACCGACGATCCAGGGCTGCGGAAACAGCGTGCCATTGGCCGCGTTTGCCTTGGTCGCGAGCAATCCCTGCGTCAGCGGCGGCACGATCTCCTGCCGGGTGATGGTGCGCGGCACGCCGCCGCCTTCGGCAAGGATACGCGCATCGCGTGCCGCTGCGGCCTCCGGATCCTGCTCGCAGATGACGCGGCCGATCGCCTTGATGCGCGTGGTCAGCTCGCGCACATGCGTGCTGCGCTCGATCTCGTAGCTGTCGAGCAGGGCCGCGGTCGATTGTCCGCGCAACACGCGCGCGAGCTTCCAGCACAGATTGGCGGCATCGCGCAGGCCCTGGCACATGCCCTGGCCGATGAAGGGCGGCTGCTGATGCGCGGCGTCGCCGGCGAGCAGGACACGACCCTGGCGCCAGCGGCGCGCGACCAGCGCATGGAAGCGGTAGCTCGCCGCGCGCCACAGCTCGCCATCGTCCGGAGAGAGCCAGGGGGACAGCAGCTGCCAGACCTGCTCCGGCTGCTCCATCGCCTGGCGGTCTTCCCCCGCTCGCAGCATGATCTCGAAGCGACGATGGTCGCCGGGACCGATGATGTAGGTGGTCGGACGCGCGGGATTGCAGAATTGGGCTGCGGTGGCCGGGAGCTTGCTGACGCCGCTGTCATTCACGAGAAGATCGACCACCAGCCACGGCTCGTCGAAGTCGAGATCGTCGAAGCTGATGCCGAGCTGCTGGCGCACGGTGCTCGAGGCACCGTCGCAGGCGATGACATAGTCCGCGGTGACCTCGCGCATCGTGCCGTCCGCCCGCTGCAGCGTGATGGTCGCCGCCGTTGCATCCTGCCGGATTGCGACGAAGGTCGTGCCAAGCTCGACCGTGACGGAAGGACAGCGGTGAACACGATCGCGCATCACCTGTTCGACCGGCGGCTGCGTGAACACCATGCTCGGCGTGTAGCCGAGGGGATAGGGCTCGCCAACCATGTCGATGCGGCGGATCAACTGCCCTTGCGCGCCGAAATGCTCGGACGCGGGGAACGGCGCGACGTAGCGGCTGACTTGTTCGGCGATGCCGAGATTGTCGAACAGCCGCATGATCTCGTGATCGAGCGCGATCGCGCGCGGCTTGTCGTAGATGTCGATAGCGCGGTCGATCGCGAGCGTTTTGATGCCCTGCGTGCCGAGCAGGCTCGCGGCGATGGCGCCGGTCGGACCGAAGCCGATGATGACGGCCTCGAAATGCTTGTGATCTGACGTGGCGGACATGGAAACTCGGAGTTGGAGAATGAGTCAGGCGGCGTAGCCGACCGCGAGCTGCGCGGCCTTGACGTGCTCGGCCTTGGGCGGAGCGATGCCCCATTGATCGGTGCGGCCGGGCGGCCAGACCCAATGCTCCGGCCCGCGCACGACGTAGTCGTCGTCGACCTGCAGCACCTCGGCGGTGTATTCGATGACCGTGCCGACGGGATCAATGAAGTAGGCGAAGACATTGTCGCCGGGGCCGTGGCGTCCGACACCCCAGGCGATCGGATGACCGGCATCGATCATGCGGCCCGCGCCACGCATCACGCCCTCCCAGGTCGGCATCAGGAAGGCGACGTGGTTGAGCCCGTTGACCTTCGCCGCAGCGATCACGACGGCATGGTGGTCCGAATTGCAGCGAACGAAGGCCATCGCCGCGGAGCGGTCGGTCAGGCGGAAGCCGAGCGCCTTCTGGTAGAATGCCGCCGAACGATCGACATCGGTGCTGTTGAGGTTGACGTGGGCGAGCCGCTCCGGGAGCTCGGGCCGCGGCGGCTTGGCGTCGTGCCTGATGTCGCCATGAACGAAGCGCAGCACGCCGCCTTCGGGGCCGCGCAGGCTCATGATCACGCCGCCGTCGGGGCCGGGGTTGGGCGCCGGCGCTGCGATCAGCGTCGCGCCTTCATGGATGGCGTTGCGGCTGATGGCATCGAATTCACTGGAATCGGCGAGGCGGAATGTCACCGCCTGCAGCTCGGTGCGCTCGCTCCGGTGCAGCGCCACGACGTGATGGTCGCTGCCGGTCGCACGGAGATAGGCGACGCCGTGGGCCTCTGCGACGCGCTCCAGCCCCCAGGTCTGCCGATAGAACGCTTCCGAACGCGCGAGATCGGGCGTGCCCAGATCGACGCTGCGCAGAGCCGCGACCGGAAACCGGGTCATAAGCGTGTCCTCCTGCGCGATGCCCGGGTGAGGACGCGCGACGTTTCTGTCCATGGCCGGCGAAACCGGCTCGTCCCTTTTATTACAGAAAAAATCGAAATCAATAAGAATTTATAAATTTTATGTTGTGTGGCCCGGCTCTATATATGTCGTCTGATTCAGAGGAGACCGGACGTGGATGCGGTTTTGGAGGCCGAGGGGCAGGGCCCGTCGACGCAGGCGAGTCATGTGTATGACCGGCTGCGCGAGGACCTGCTGTCCGGCCGGCTGGCGCCGTCGCGCAAGCTGCAGATGCGGTTTTTGACCGAGACCTATCAGACCGGGCAGACGCCGCTGCGCGAGGCGCTCAACCGCCTGACTGCCGACGGACTGGTCGAGGTGCGCGAGCAGCGCGGCTTCTACGTCAAAGACATCAGCCGCGCCGAGCTCGCCGAGCTGACCAAGACGCGCTGCTGGGTCGAGGCGCTGGCGCTGCGCGAGTCGATGGCGGCGGCGACGCCTGATTGGGAGGAGCAACTGGTGCTGGCGCAGCATCGGCTCAGCCGCGCGCCGCGCTCGCTCAGCGCGACGACGTTCGAGGACAATCCGGAGTGGGAGAGGCTGCACTGGATCTATCATCGGGTCCTGATCTCGAACTGCGGCTCGCAGTCGCTGATCGCGTTCTGCGGCCAGCTTGCCGACCAGCTCTATCGCTACCGCCGGCTGTCGATCCGCAAGGCGTTTCCGTCACGCCCCGTCGGCGACGAGCACGCCGACATCGTGAACGCCGTGCTCGACGCCGACACCGAACGCGCGGTTGCGCTGCTCACGGCGCACTATCAGCGCACCGCGGACGTGATCCTGCAGGACGAGACGATCTTTCCGGAGCTGCGCAAGGACAAAAAGATTTAGGATCACGTCGTCGCGGCGAGGAAGAAGTCGACGCGCTTCTCGACATGCGCCTGGGCTTCCTTCTTCAGGGCGCGCATGTCCTCGCCGAGCAGACTGCGGATCAGCACGGCGAACACGACGAGATCGAGGAAGATCCGTGCGCTGTCCTCGATGCGGTCGGCCGAGAAGGCGCCCTTGCCGGCGAGACCTTCGGCGCGCGCCAGCTCGCCGATCGCGTGGCTCACATTGCAGGTGGCGCGCTTGCGCGCCGTGTCCTGGATCTCGAGCGTCAGCTCGGGAAAGCGCGGACTTTCCGCAATCGCAGTGCGCATCAGGCCGATCGTGTCCTCGACGAAGGCGCGCTCGATCAAGGTGAGCCCGAGGCTGATCAGCCGGGCGCGGAAGGTGCGGCCCTGCGGCGCCAGGTTCTCATACTGCGTGTTGCGCGCGGCCTGGCGGCCGATGACGGCCGCGAACAGCGCGGCCTTGCTGGGAAATCGCGCGTAGATGGTCGGCTTGCCGGCGCGCGCGGTCTGCGCGATCTCGTCGACGCTCGCGCCTTCGAAGCCGTTTGCGAGGAACACGGTCTTTGCCGCGTCGAGAATGCGCTCCTCGACCTCGCCGGCACGTTCGAGCGGAGGCCGCCCCACCTTGCCGCGCGCCGTCCTGGAAGCAACCATTCGATCCGCCATGGCTTTCTTTCGAGGCCTTTGTGTTCCCGTCCTGTTTGGCACAGGGGTCGGGATTGTTCAATCAACGCGGCCTGGGCCGCTGCCCATGCCTGGGCTGTTAACGCGTTCCACGGAATATCGGCTTGCCCGTGGGGTCTCGAACACCGAGACTGCACAAAACGATTTAGGAGGAAAACCATGGGACGGACATTCGTTCATTTGGCGTTGCTCGCCGTCGCCTGCGTCGCGGCCGCGCCACTCGCTCATGCTGAAACCGTCGTTCTGAAGTCTGAACTCAAGGCCGCCAACGAGGTGCCGCCGAACGCGTCCGCCGCGTCGGGCGTGGCCGAAGCAAGCTTCGACACCGCGACCAAGACGCTGAGCTGGAAGGTCACGTTCTCTGGCCTCAGCGGCCCGCCGATCGGCGCGCATTTCCACGGGCCCAGCGAGCCCGGCAAGAACGCCGGCATCGTGCTGCCGTTCAAGAGCCCGGAGCCGCCGATCACGGGCTCCGCCGTGATCACCGATGCGCAGGCGGCCGATCTGCTGGCCGGCAAATGGTACGCCAACGTCCACACCCAGGCGAACCCGGGCGGCGAGATCCGCGGACAGATGACCAGGCAGTGAGGCGTGTGCCCGACGCGCGCGGGCTCGCCGTCACGCGGCCAGTTCCGGCTCGCCGGCCTGGCCGGGAACGGCCGAGGCCCGGCGCACGTCGAGGAACTGCTTGAAGCGGCCGAGCGAAAGCGGCGGCGCGACCAGATAGCCCTGGCCTTCCTCGACGCCGCAGGCGATCAGCGCATCGACCTGCTCCTGATGCTCGATGCCCTCGGCGACCACGGACATGTCGAGCTCGCGCGCCAGCGCCACCAGCATCTGCACCACCACGATGGCGGACTGGTCGCGGGTGATCGCGTCGACGAAGAACTTGTCGATCTTCAGGATGCGCGCGCCCAGCCGCTGGATATAGGACAGGCCACTATGGCCGATGCCGACGTCGTCGAGTGCGACGCGGAAGCCGAGCTCGCTGAGCTCCTTCACGACATCAGTCGCCTTGGCGAGATCGGCGAGCTCCTCGCGCTCGGTGACCTCGAGCACGACCTGGCGGGGGGAGACCGATGACGACGCGACCGTGTTACGCAGATCGTCGATGAAGCGGTCGCCGAGCAGATGGCGCGGGGTGATGTTGACGGACAGCTTGAACAGTTTGTCCTGCTTCATCTCCGGCTGCAGCTCGCGCAAGGCGGTCTTGAGAAGCTGCCAGGTCAGCTTCTCGATGCGGCCGGTGCTCTCGGCGAGCGGGATGAAGCTCATCGGCGGGATCAGCCGGCCGTCCGGCTTCTCCCAGCGCGCCAGGATCTCGCAGCCGACGATGTCGCCGGTTTTCAGTCGGAAGGTCGGCTGCACATAGGGCTTGAACTCGTTGGCCGCGAGCGCGCGGTCGAGCTCGGCGACTGGGTCCACCGGCCGGCTGAGATAGCTCGCCAGCAGCAGGCCGAACATGCCGCCCAGCGTGCCGGCGGCGAGCATCGTCAGGAGATAAGCGAGGTCGCGGCGCGCGCTCAGGCTCTGCGGTCGCACATGGATCGTGGCCTGCAGCGGATAGCGGTCGGACACGGTGGTGAAGGCGACGGTCTGCGCCGGCGTCTTGGCTAATGTCTCGGGTTGATAGCCGGCCACCTGCTCGCCATCGGGCAGGGTCAGGGTGACGTTGCTCTCGGCGCGCAGGCCGACCGGCATCACGTCCAGCAGGTTGCCGTCGATGCGCAGGATCGCCGCCAGCGACCGTTGCGCGTCGATGTCGCGCATCACGCCGAACGCGGCGCCGGTGAACTGCTCGACGCGGAACAGCCGCAGCTCGCCGTCGGCGGACTTGAACATCTCGTCGCGCCGCGCCCAGCCATTGTCGAATTCGAGCGTTTCGGAATAGGCCGCGCACTCGACCGCGCCGCCGCGATCGACGGTGCGGATGTCCTTGATGATGGTGCCTTGATAGACGTGAAGGCGCAGCGCCTGTAGCGCGACGGCGCTGCAATCCATCGGTCCTTTCGCGATCAGGCGGTTCAGGATCGATCCGGCCGAGTCGATCGCGGCCTCGGAACGGCGCAACGCCACCTTGCTGAGCTCGCTGAGCTGCCGCGCGGTCTGGTTGCCGATCAGCGCGGTCACGGCCAAATCGGCGCCGGCCAGGAAGATCCCGACGCAGGCGGCCACCGCTCCGACACGAAGCATGTGTTTGCGCTGCAATGCCATCGTGTGGTGAACACCCCCGTATGACCACGGGTATCCTTCAATCCAACCTTCAACTTTCCGTATATGCGCCCCAGGATGCCCGTCCGCAGCGGCAGGTTGGGCTGTGGGCGCAGAAAGCTGGTTAAGGAAGTGCTACCGGCTCAAGCCGCCTTGTCGGTCGTGCTGCGCGGCACCGCCGCCTCGGCGCGCCCGGCCGGGAGCAGCATCAAGGCGGCGAGCGCCGACAGGCTGAGGCTCGCCGACACGATCAGCACGCCGCGGCCGAGCCCGTCGATCAGCAGGCCGAACAGCAGCGGCGCGAAGGCCTGGCAGATCCGTGACGGCGCCCCGATCAGGCCGAGCCGGTAGGCGTAGTTGACGGGGCCGAAGATCGCGAGCGGCAGGGTGCCGCGAGCGATTGTCAGGATGCCGTTGCCGGAGCCGTGCAGCAGCGCGAAGGCCGCCGCGGCGCCGCCGCCGAACAGACCGATCGTCACGGCGGCGATCGGATGGGTGATGCAGGCGAGCCGCGCCGAGGCGAGCGGATGGAAGCGGCTGAGGAAGCCGGCCTCGAACACCCGCGCGGCGACCTGCGCCGGCCCGATCATCATGCCTGCGAACAGCGTCTGCGCCGGCGTCGCGCCGAACGCCTGCATCAGCCGCGGCAGATGCACCGCCATCGCCGCGGTCACCGTCCAGGCCGCCGCCATCGCGAACGCGATCAGCACCATCGGGCGGTCGAGCGGGATGTTGGGCTTGCCCGTCGGCATCTCGCCGGGCGCCATCGCGGTCGCCCGCGGCAGCGACAAATTGAGCGGCAGGCCGATGACGAGATGCGCGATCGCCCAGGCGAAACAGGTCTCGCGCCAGCCGATCGTCGCGAGCCCCCATGTGCTCAGCGGCCAGCCGACGGTCGAGGCAAAGCCCGCGAGCAGGGTGATGCCGGTGATCGCGCCGCGCGCATCCTTGCCATAGATGCGCCCGAGTGCGCCGAACGCGGCGTCATAGAGGCCGAGCCCCATGCCGACGCCGAGCCACAGCCACGCCAGCGCCATCACCCACAGCGAATGCGACAGGCCGAGCAGCGCCAGCCCGATCGCCAGCACGATGTTGGAGGCGCACAGCACCTGACGGCCGCCGACGCGGTCGATCTGGCGGCCGATGCGCGGACCCAACAGGCCGGAGATGATCAGCGAGGCCGAGAACGCGCCGAAGAACCAGTTGTTGGACAGGCCGAGATCCCTGGCGATCGGGTCGGCGAGGATGGCGGGAAGATAGTAGCTCGATCCCCAGGCCAGCGTCTGGGCGGTGCCGAGAGCGATGACCACGCCCAGCCGTCGTGCCTGCATTCCGTTAAACCTCTGCTTGGCTCTACGTCACGAACAGCCGCAGCCGCTGTGGCCAGCCTCCTTGGCCTTGGCATCATCGGCGCAGCAACTGTCTACGCCGGACGGCGCCGGTCCGCCACAGCAGCTGGGCAGGGCTGCAATGCTCTCCAGTCCGCCGCGGGTGCAGACGCCGGTCTCCGGCAGCTTCAGCTCGACGCGATGCGCCGCGGCCTTGTCGCCGGCGATATCAGCGGTGATCGAGCGGACCTGCTCGTAGCCCGTCATCATCAGGAAGTTCGGCGCGCGGCCATAGCTCTTCATGCCGGCGAGGTAGAGTCCGGGCTCGTCGGCCTGCGCCAGCTCGCGCGCGCCATGCGGCCGCACCGTGCCGCAGGAATGTTCGTTCGGATCGATCAGGGGCGCCAGCGCCTCCGGCGCTTCGATCGCCGGATCGAGCCGCAGGCGCAGCTCTGCCAGCAGCGACAGATCGGGACGGAAGCCGGTGGCGACGATCAGCTCGTCCGCGCCGACGCTGCGGTCACCGGCAGCGATGATCTGCAACTTTCCGTCCTCATCGGTGATCCCCGTGACGCCGAAACCGGTCTCGAGCCGGATGCGGCCCGAACGCACCAGCGCGGCAAAGGCCAGGCCGAGCTCGCCGCGCGCGGCGAGCTCGTCGGCGCTGCCGCCGCCGAACGCCTTCGCCGGATCGTCGCTGCGCAACAGCCAGATCGCCTGCGTGCCCGGCGCGTCCTCGGCCAACGCGGCCAGATCGATCAAGGTGCCGATCGCCGAGTGGCCGGCGCCGAGCACCGCGACCGCCTTGCCCGCATAGCGGCTGCGCTGCGCGCCTCGGACGTCCGGCATCGCATAGGCGATGCGCGCCGCATGCGCGGCCTCGCCGAGCGCGGGCAGCCCGCCGTGGCCTGCAGGATTGGGCGAGAACCAGGCACCGGAGACATCGATGACGGCGTCGGCCTGCAGCGCCGCCTCGCCCTTGCCGTTGTGGATGTGGATCTCGAACGGCGCATCGGCGCGTCCCTTCGACTTGGCCTTGTCGAAGCCGGCTCGGCTGATCGCGGTGACGCGATGCGAGGTCCTGACGACGTCGCGCAGCTCCGTGCGTGTCGCGAGCGGTGCCAGATATGTCTCGATCAACTCGCGCCCGGTGGGATAGACCTCGGGCTCGGGCGAATTCCATCCCGTCGCAGCGAGCAGCCGCGCCGCCGCTGTATCGATGTTGTACTTCCACGGCGAGAACAACTGGACGTGCTGCCATTGCCGCACCGCATGCGCGGCTTCCGGACCTGCTTCCAGCACGACCGGCTTCAGGCCGCGCGCCAGCGCATGGGCCGCTGCCGCCAGCCCGACCGGGCCGGCGCCGATGATCGCGACCCTCTTGGCGTCCGTCATGTACTCCTCCTATTCTTCTAGAAGTATCGAATTAAAAGGCGAGATCATCAAGCGGCCGGCCTCGCGGTGCCGCAGTCGCGCTCCTCGACGCAGCATTCGGAAACCAGAAAGCCGAGCAGGGAGCGCATCACGTCGTATTCTGCATGGCAGACCAGCGTCGTGCCCTCGCGCATCTGCGAGATCAGCCCGACCGCGACCAGCGTCTTGACGTGGTGCGACAGCGTGGACGCCGGGACCTTCAGCCGCTCCTGCAGCCGGCCGACCGGCATCCCGGCATGCCCGGCGCGCACCAGCGCGCGGTAGATCTTCAGGCGCGTGGTGTTGCCAAGGGCTTCCAGGCGGGCAGCGGCGTCATCGAGCTTCATGATGTGGAGGATGCGGCATGCGGCCCGCCGGAGTCAAACGATATTTCTAGAATATTGGAAATATCCATGAGCGCGCGCCGTGCGTGGTCGGTTGTCCGGCGCGCTATCTCAGCCGGTAGCCGGCATGGCAGCCGACGCAGGCGGCCATCGTCTCGCCGAGCGCCTTCAGCGCCGGCTTGAGCTCGCCGGTTACGCCCGCATTCTGCGCTTCGATGGCGAACCGGCTCGCCGCTTTGTGCATGGCGGTGCCGGCCTCCTGCATGCCCTGCGGCATGAACCCGGCGACCTCAGCGGCGCCGTGCAGCCGCAGCGAGCTCATCCCCAGGCGTTGCTCAGCGATCTGGCCGGCCTTGTCCGGCTCGCCCGCCGCCAGCGCGTCGTTGACCTGCTGCAGCGCCAGCAAATGGTCGCGCATGTTGGCGAGGGTGTGCTCGGCGAGATCGGGCGGAAACGCCACCCGCTCGCGCGGGTCTGGCGGAAGCGCCCCGTGGCCGCCGTGGTCGTGATGGCCGTGGTGCTGCGCCGTGGCGATGCCGGCGGACGCAACGAAGGCCAGCACAATGGCGGCAAGACGCAGGCGCATGAGGACCTCCATTTGAGCGAATGCGGTGACGTCTTCCCTAGACCGCGCAGCCGGCGGCACATATGATCCTGATCATATGCCGAGGATCATCCATCTCCCGCCCGAGGGTACGCGCCCGCCGCTCGACTGGCGCGCCCTTGCACGGCTGTCGCCATTGCTTGCCGCTCTGCCGGCGGCCGCGCGGTTGCAGACCCGGCACATCCAGGTGCCGCACCAGGGCACGGTGTTCTGTCGGGGCGATCGGCCGCGGGCGATGTTCTTCGTGCTGACCGGCGAGGTGCGATTGCTGCGCCGCTCGCGCGCCGGCGACGACATCATCCTGCAGCGTGCGCGGCGGGGCTTTCTCGCCGAGGCCAGCCTCGATCAGGCGTCGTATCATTGCGACGCCGTCGCGGCGCAGGATTCAGCGCTGCTCGCGATCGACCGCAAGGCCTTCGCCGAAGCGTTGCGTCGTCCCGAGATCGGGGACCGATGGTGCGATCATCTCGCCCGCGAGTTGCGCAAGGTCCGGGCGCAGTCGGAGCGGCTCAGCCTGAAGACGGCGCGCGAGCGGATCGTGCATTTCATCGAGACCGAAGGGGAGGGCGGCGAGGTCGAGCTCGGCCGGTCGAAGAAGGACTGGGCCGCCGAGCTCGGCGTCACCCATGAGGCGCTCTATCGTGCCCTGGCACGCATGGAACGGGATGGCGAGCTCATCGTCGACGGCACCCGTCTGCGCTTGCGATGAGCCTTCGGGCGCGTCGTCTCCGTTCGTCGGCAACGACCATTCGAGCTCGTCGGCCTTGACGCCGACTCTATATATCGATAATTCTGGATATATGGAAAATGAGCAAGCCGTTCTGGCCTTGGCGGCGCTGGCGCAGCCGACGCGCCTGCAGGCCTTTCGCACCCTGGTGCAGCACGAGCCCGACGGTCTGCCGGCCGGCGAGCTCGCGCGTCTGCTGGAGGTGCCGCAGAACACGCTGTCGGCGCATCTGTCCGTGCTGGCGCGCGCCGGCCTCGTCAGCTCGATCAGGCACAGCCGATCGATCGTCTACCGCATCGACCTCGCGCAATTTCAGAAGGTCGCGCTGTTTCTGCTGCAGGACTGTTGCGGCGGCCGACCGGAGGTCTGCGCGCCCGTCGTCGCAAGCCTCACCCCCTGCTGTCCGCCCAAGCGCAAGGAGAAGAATCGTGTCTGACCGCGTCTACAATGTGCTGTTCCTCTGCACCGGAAATTCGGCGCGCTCGGTGCTGGCGGAGTCGATTCTGCGCAAGGACGGCGCCGGCCGCTTCCGCGCCTTCTCGGCCGGCAGCACGCCGAAAGGCGCGGTGCATCCGTTGGCGCTCGAGACGCTCGTGCGCATGGACTATCCGACCGACGATCTGCGCTCGAAGAGCTGGAGCGAGTTCGCCGTCGCCGGCGCGCCGGCGATGGATTTCGTCTTCACCGTCTGCGACAACGCCGCCGGCGAGGCGTGTCCGATCTGGCCGGGGCAACCGATGACCGCGCATTGGGGCATCGAGGATCCGGCGGCGGCCGAAGGCACGGAGCTGGAGAAGCTCGCGGCGTTCACGACCGCCTTCCGCTATCTGAAGAACAGGATCGACGCCTTCATCAATCTGCCGCTCGGTCGCATCGATTCGATGTCGCTCGGCACGCGGCTGCGCGAGATCGGCCGCTCCGAAGGCGCGGCGCAGCCGACGCCGAGGGCCGGATGATGGAGAGCTTCGATCTGCCGCGCCGCGCCGTCGTCGAGGCGCTCGGTACCGCGATCCTGGTGGCCACGGTGGTCGGCTCCGGGATCATGGCGGAGCGCCTCACGACCGACGTGGCGTTGCAGCTGCTGTGCAACACGCTGCCGACAGGTGCGATCCTCGTCGTGCTGATCACGATTCTCGGTCCGATCTCGGGCGCGCATTTCAATCCGGCGGTCACGCTCGTCTTCGCGGCACGGCGCGAACTGCCAGCGCGCGAGGTTGCGCCCTATGTCGGCAGCCAGATCGTGGGCGGCATCGCCGGCACGATGACGGCGCATCTGATGTTTGCGCTTCCCGTCGTGATGACATCGCTCAAGGCGCGGACAGGCGGCGCGCAATGGCTGGCGGAAGCGGTAGCGAGCTTCGGGCTGATCGTCGTCATCATCGCCGGTCTACGCTTTCAGCGTGCAGCCGTGCCCTGGCTCGTCGGCCTCTACATCACGGCGGCCTACTGGTTCACGGCGTCGACCTCGTTCGCCAATCCTGCGGTCGCGATCGCGCGCTCGCTGACGAACACGTTCTCCGGCATTCGCCCGCTCGATCTGCCCGGGTTCATTCTCGCCGAGCTTTGCGGTGCGGTCGCGGGCGTGCTGCTCCTGATGTGGCTGTTCGCTCCGTCGCGGACGCGCGATACCGCGGGCATTGCGGAGCTGCAAGCGTAGACCGCCGCGGGTTCGGCGCCGGGCGCCCCGGCCGGGCGCGCCGTCAGGACATCGCTTGCCTCATCGCCGGGGCTCGTCCTGATCGTCGTCGTCGCCTTCGCGCTCCCTGCGGGCGGGCTCATAGCTCAGCGACAGGCCTTCGGCCCGCGCATGCAGCGCCGCAAGATGCGGGTAGGCCCCAAGACCAGCCCCAAGACCAGCTCCAAGACCGCCGTCACCGGCACGGGCCACCGGCACCAGCGTGGGCGCCGCGTTCCGGCTGGCTTGTGACATGGCCAAGATGCCGCCCAGCCCCGCCAGCACGGCTGCCAATGTCATCGTCTTACGCATGCTCGTCTCCGAACTCACCGCCCCCGGCTCGCTCCGTCCTGACGCGATCATGCTGCAACGAGACTGACGGCATCCTGTCGGGTCGTGTCAGCGGGGAGTCAGCTTGCCTCGGGCAGGATGCCGATCCTGTGCGAGTTTCCACCCCCGCATCTGTCTGATGCGCAATTCCGACATCGGAAGTTCAAACTATCATCCGCACCACCTCGTTAGCATTTGCGAATGCTCCGCAATTCGTGCCCCGCAATTCGAACCAGTGGCGAGAGCGCAACGAATGACGACTATCTCTGAAGATGACGGCGTCAGGCCCCGGAAGGATCATGCATTTGCCTCAAATTGGACGGTTCATGCGCATTACGGCATCTGCGATGCTGATCTCTACGGCTGCGTCCGCGGCGACGGTGGCGCGCGAGGATGATCGTGAGCGCCGTGATGCCATGCGTCATGCCGTGGAGGCGGGCGACGTCTTGCCGCTGTCGCAGATCCTGCCGAGATTGCGTGGCCGGGTCGCCGGCGACGTGATGGGGATCGATGTCGAGCGCCTGCGTGGTCGCTGGCGCTATGAGTTTCGGGTGATCGGCCGCGATGGCCGCGTGCGTGAGGTCTATGTCGATGCGCGCAGCGGGGAGATCGAACGGATCGAGGAAAAGTAGATGCGTGTGCTGCTGGTCGAGGATGATCCGCGGCTGGCGTCCGACCTGGTGCGGACGCTGCAGGCGGCGGGCTATCTGGTCGAAACGTCCGACAACGGCGAGCAGGCCTGGTTTCTCGGCGACACTGAGGATTATGGCGCCGTGATCCTCGATCTCGGCCTCCCCGGCATGGACGGCCTGTCGGTGCTGAAGCGCTGGCGCGGCGCGGGGCGACACATGCCGGTGCTGATCCTGACGGCGCGCGCGAGCTGGGCGGAGCGGGTCGACGGCATCGATGCCGGCGCCGACGACTATCTGCCGAAGCCGTTTCGCAACGAGGAGCTGCTGGCGCGATTGCGCGCGATCGTGCGGCGGTCCGCCGGCCGTGCGGCGCCGGTGCTCTCGTCCGGCGACCTGACGCTCGACGAGCGCCAGATGAAGGTCAGCCTGTCCGGCGTGCCGGTGACGCTGTCGCAGCTCGAATACCGGCTGATCGCCTATCTGCTGCGGCAGAGCGGCCGCGTCGTGCCGCAGCATGAGCTGGAGGAGAACGTCTACGGCCTCGGCCACGAGCACGACTCCAACGCGCTCGAGGTGCTGATCCGGCGCGTCCGCAAGAAGCTCGGCGCCGACATCATCGAGACCCGCCGCGGCTTTGGCTACATGATCCCGGAGACGGCGGAATGAGGCTCGGCTCGCTGCGGCTGCGGCTGGTGGCGGCGGGCACCATCGCGCTGCTGGTCGCGCTCGGCGTCGCCGGCTTCGGCATGGTCGTGCTGTTCAAGCGCCACGTCGCGCGGACGCTCGCCTCCGATCTCGACATTCACCTGCGCCAATTGCTGAACGGCCTCGAGGTCGATGCGGAAGGGCGCATCGTGGTCGCGCGGCCGCCGGCCGATCCGCGCTTCGTGGTGCCGCTGTCGGGGCTGTACTGGCAGATCTCGGACGATCATGGCCAGTTGCTGCGCTCGCGCTCGCTGTGGGACACCATCCTGCCGCTGCCGATCGACGAGCCTGGACCGAGCGACGTGCATCAGCATGAGCTCGCCGGGCCGGATGGCGAACACGTGCTGGTGGCCGAGCGCGGCATCCTGATGAATCCGGAAAGCCAGATCCGCGTGCGCGCGGCCGTGGCCTACGGCCTCGACGGTGCCACCAGCGCGGTGCTGACCTTCGCCAAGGATCTGTCGATCGCGCTCGCCGTGCTGGCCGTCATCCTCGCCGTCGGCACGTCGGTTCAGGTCACTCTCGGCCTGCGTCCGCTCGGCGTGCTGCGCCGTGGCGTCGCCGAGATCCGCAGCGGTCGGCGCCAGCATCTCCCCGTGGACGTGCCGACCGAGGTGGCGCCGCTGGTCGAGGAGGTCAACGCGTTGCTCGATGCGCAGCAGCGCGAGATCATGCGCTCGCGCAGCCGTGCGGCCGATCTCGCTCACGGCTTCAAGACGCCGCTCGCCGCCCTCACGGCCGACGCCGCGCGCTTGAGGGAGCTCGGCCAGCTCGAGCTGGCGCGCAACGTCGAGGATGTCGCCGAGGCGATGAGCCGGCAGGTTGATCGCGAGCTGGCGCTGGCGCGGCTGCGCGGTAAGGCCCGCGGCGGGCCGGAGGCCGCGACCGAGCTCGCGCCTTTGGTGAATGCGCTGCTCGGGACGCTCGGCCGCACGCCGGCGGCCGCCCATGTCAGCTTCGATGGCGAGGTGCCCCCGGGCCTGAGCGTCGCCATGGATCGGACGGATCTCGCCGAGGTGCTCGGCAATCTGCTGGAGAACGCCGCGCGTCATGCGGCGAGCACGGTTCGCATCGTCGCCAGTGCGACCCCTCTGATCGTCATCGTCGAGGATGACGGTCCGGGCATTCCGGACGCGAAGATCGGCCGCGTGCTCGAGCGCGGCGGCCGCCTCGACGAGCAGGGGCCGGGCAGCGGGCTGGGGCTCGCGATCGTGCAGGACGTGCTCGAAGCCTATGGCTGGCGGCTGCAGATCGGCCGTTCCGAGCTGGGCGGCGCCAGGATCACGATCGCGCCGGCCATCGTCTCGGCGCTCCGCTGGCCGCAGCCCGCGATGTCCCAGGCGACCCCGGCGCCGTCCATTCTGACAGCAGGCTGACATCCCGCGTCAGCGGCGCGACGCCCCCGGTCAGCTATTGCCTCAGGTCATGACGCCCCACGCGGCTTGCCACCGCGGGGGGGCCCAATGGTCGAAGGAAGCTGATCATGCGTATTCGAAATTCCGCCAAGGCGTATGGGTCCGTCGCGATTGGGCTGCACTGGATCGTCGCCGTGCTGGTGCCGGCGGCCTGGATCTCGGGTCATCTCGGCGACATCCTGCCACGCGGCTCTCATGACACGGGCCTGTTCATGCACGTCTCGCTCGGGCTGGCGATGCTGGGCTTTGCGCTCGCGCGCCTGGCCTGGCGTCTGGCCGATCCGCCGCCGGCGCCTGAAGCGACCAAATTCGGCGCGTGGACCGTTCACGTCGGCGAGATCACGCATCTGCTGATCTACGGCATCATGTTCGCCATTCCGGTCCTCGGCATCGTCACCCAGTTTGCCCGCGGCTACGGCTTGCCGGTGTTCGGCCTGTTCGAGATCGCCTCACCCTGGGTCGGCGACCGCGGCTTCGCCCACGACATGAAGGAGATGCACGAGGCGCTGGCCAATGGCCTGATGATCCTGATCGGCCTGCACGCCGGTGCGGCGCTGCTGCATCATTACTGGCTGCACGATCGCACCCTGCGGCGGATGGTGCCGGGACTGCGGTGATCGGTCCTGTCATCCGGGCCTGCTAAGAGGCCTCCGTCGATCACGCCATCGGAGGCCGTCATGCCGGCAACGCCGCACATCGAAAAGCACTTCACCGCGTCGGAAGTCGTCCGCGACGTCGTGATCGGCATGGCCGACGGGCTCACCGTGCCGTTCGCGCTCGCCGCCGGTCTCTCGGCTGCGGTCGCCAAGACCGACGTGATCGTCACCGCCGGCCTTGCCGAGGTCGTCGCCGGCGCGATCGCGATGGGGCTCGGCGGTTATCTCGCCGCCCGCTCCGACGCCGAGCATTATGCCGCCGAGGAGAAGCGGGAGCACGACGAGATCGAGCACCTTCGCGGCCGCGAGGTCGAGGAGGTTGCGGCGATCTTCCGCGGCTATGGTCTCGAAGGCCAGGCCTTGGCGACCGTGGTCGACGCCATCGCGTCCGATCGCAAGCGCTGGGTCGACTTCATGATGCGCTTCGAGCTCGGTCTCGAACGCCCGGATCCGAAGCGCGCGCCGGTCAGCGCCGTGACCATCGGCGGCTCCTACGTGATCGGCGGCCTGATCCCGCTGATCCCCTACATGCTGGCGCCTGACATCTCGTCCGCACTCCGGATCTCCGTGGTCGCAACCGGCATCGCGCTCTTGATCTTCGGCGCCATCAAGGGCCACTTCACCGGCGTCAACAAGATCAAGTCGGCGCTGCAGACTGCGCTGGTCGGCGGCCTCGCCGCCGGCGCGGCATTCTGGCTGGCGCATCTGTTCGGGTAGGGCGGGACAGGATTGCGGTCGAGGCCATTCGGAAGAAGGTCACCGGGCCGGTCATGATTGACGAGGGACCGTAGGGTGGGCAAAGGCGCGCCGGGGTGAGGCCTTGTCGGGCGAGCTTTCGCGCGCGCCGTGCCCACCGCCCGCACCCAGCGCCGCCGATGGTGGGCACGCGCCGCCTTTGGCGTCGCTTTGCCCAGCCTACGGCAGCGTCGTCTGCGGCAAAGGGCTTTGCCCGAGTTCGAGATCGCCGCGCCGGCAGACCCTTTCGGATTGATTAGCCTCGTGCCATGATGTGTGATGATGCGCGCGCTTCTCCTCATGACTTCGATCACAGTGCTTGCAACCGCTCCGGCCGCAGCTCAACGGTTCGATGGCATTGACCCGGTGTGCCTCCAGACATGGGAGTGGGGCGGTTCCAGCACAATCTCGTGCCAGTACAGGTCGTGGGAGGCGTGTAGAGCGGGGGCTGCGGGCATGTCGGCCATGTGCTTGCCGAACCCCTATGCACAACGCCCGTCTGAGCCAAGCCGCCGTCGGCCGCCCCGGTAGGCGCCGATTGCGAACTGACAAGACCCCAATCGTCAACGGAGCGGGCACGCGCCGCCGATGCTTGCTCGGGCTGATCGGAACCAGTCTGTATTTCTGAGAAAAATAAATCTGTTGCCATTTTTCGGAAATCGTGCTTGATTGTCTCCATCCCGTGCTCCTCAAGAGGGGCGCTTCGCGATCGTCACGGAACGTTGGGCGCGGGATGCGGTGGCTGTAGGATGCCGCAGCGTGGGGCGACTCGCGCGGACGAACGGCAGCTTGCGGACGCGAAGTCGCGTGGTCCTGGCGCCCCGATGCTGGCGCCAAGTCTTCGGGCGATGATCCCGAGGGCGACGGTGACTAACAAGCCGGTACACCGAGGAGATCGCGAAGTAAGCGTGAA
>NZ_JAUEXY010000022.1:0-73204 GCF_032489375.1 Bradyrhizobium sp. SZCCHNR1098 | reverse complement strand
GTTTGTAAGCCGTCGGAAACTGACGGTTCTTCCCTCTTGCTGCCACAGGTCATCCTCGAAATGCCTGTCACAGAAATAATCTGTCTCACTTAAGGGGTGCAGTCCAGTGCACTTAATTAGTTAGCTAGGTGGGTGCTGGTGCGACGTTCCTCGCTCTCGATCGGCGGGTAGAGTCAAGTCAATAGCCTCGTTCTGATGTGTTGCAACTTTTGATTGTGTATTGCAATTTTCGACCCAGCTCCGTGTATCAAAGCATGTGCATGACTCACTTGCGTGTCCTGCTAGCAATATCTCTCGCTTCCAAAACCTTCTAGACTCCGCCTGTTAGTTGTTGAGCAGCTCTGGCTGCTTCGGGTTGGGGTGAACAGCAGTGCGTGGCGAGGCTTGCAGGCGCGGGTGGATGGCGCTTCCGATGGTGCTGGCGCTGTCGGCGTGTCAGACCATGGAGGAGGAGACGTCGTCGTTCGCCTGGAGCACGAGTGCTGCGGAGGCGGGATCGGCCGCACAGGCGCAGGCGGCGATACGGTCGTCAACCGGGAATGCCCGGGCCGGCAGGATCTCGGGCTCGCCGCTGCTCGACGACAACAAAGGCGGTCCTGCCACCGTGATGGAAGGGACCGGGCGCTTCGTCGGGGAGCCGCCGACCGGGGCCGTGCCGCGCGGTGCGGAGGATGTCGCCGACCGCGTCACCATCAATCTCGCCGGGGTGCCGGTGCCGCAGGCGGCGAAGACGGTGCTTGGGGATATTCTCGGCGTCAAATACACGGTGGACCCCGGCATCGAGGGGCGGATCACGATCCAGACGCCGAAGCCGGTGGCGCGGGCGGCGGTCATCGACCTGTTCCAGGCGGCGCTGCGGGCCAACAATGCGGCGGTCGTCAACAACAGGGGTATCTATCGCATCGTTGCGGCGGACCAGACCGCGGTCTCGGGCGCGTATCGCACCGACGACGTGCCGGACAGCGGCGAGATGGTCGGCAACGGGCTGCAGGTGGTGCAGCTGAAATATGTTTCGGCGTCCGAGATCCGGCGCGTGGTCGAGCCGATCGCGCCGCGCGGCGGGGTGGTGCGGGTCGACGATGCGCGCAACCTGATTACGCTGTCCGGCAATCGCCAGGAGATCGCGGCGATGATGGAGGCGATCGCGCTGTTCGACGTCGACACCATGAAGGGCATGTCGTTCGCGCTGATCCCGGTCAAGACCTCGGCGCCCGACGCGATCGCGACCGAGCTGAAGAGCGTGTTCGCCTCGGATCGCGACGGGCCGATGGCCGGCATGGTGCAGTTCGTACCCAACAAGCGGCTGCGCTCCATCCTGGTGATCTCGCCGCAGGTTCAATATCTGCGCCGTGCCGAGACCTGGATCCGCAAGCTCGACGCGCAGGCGCAAGGCAGCGAGAAGCAGCTCTTCACCTACGCGGTGCAGAACCGGCGCGCGCAGGAGCTGGTCGACGTGCTACAGTCGATGTTCCCGACCGATACGCAGACGGCGTCCGCGCGGCGCACGGTGGCGCCGAACTATCAGGAGGCGACGGTGCAGTCGCAGCCGGTGTCGTCCAGCAGCGGGTTGTCCGGATCATCGTCAGCGGGCTTCACCGGCGGCCTCGGCTCGTCCAGCGGCGGGATGGGTGGATTGCGGACCTCGGCGCCGGCCACGTCCGCGCCCAGCGTCACGCCGGCGGCGGCAGCGGCCGCGCCGTCGGGCCGTGACAGCGATGCCGATGGGCCGCGGTTGCGCATCGTCGCCGACGAGGCCAAGAACGCGATCCTGATCGAGGCAGCGAATGCCGATTACAAGCGCGTGCTGCAGGTGATCGAGCGGCTCGACCAGATGCCGAACCAGGTGCTGATCGAGGCCACGATCGCCGAGGTCACGCTCAACGACGAGCTGCGCTTCGGCGTGCAATGGTACATGCGGAAGCACAGCTCGAAATTCACCCTGACGGAAGCGGCCTCCGGCGCCGTCAGCTCGGTGTTTCCCGGATTTTCCTACGCGCTGACCGCGGCCAACATCGCCGCCACGATCGACACGCTGAACCAGATCACCAACGTCAACATCGTGTCCTCGCCGTCGTTGACCGTGATGGACAACAGGCCGGCGGTGCTGCAGATCGGCGACCAGGTGCCGATTACGACGCAGTCGGCGACCGGCACGTTGACGCCCGGCGCGCCAATTGTCAATTCCGTGAGCTACAAGGACACCGGCGTGATCCTGTCGATCATCCCGCGCATCAATGAAAGTGGCCGCGTGCTGCTCGACATCGAGCAGGAGGTGTCGAGCGTGGCGCCGACAACGTCGTCGAACATCGATTCGCCGACCATCCGGCAGCGCAAGATCAGGACATCGGTGGTCGTGAACGACGACGACGCGCTGGTGCTGGGCGGGCTGATCCAGGAGGGCCGCACCAGCGGTCGGAGCCAGCTGCCGATCATCGGCGACATCCCGTTCATCGGCAATTTCGCCGGCAGCCGCGACAACGTCATCGGCAAGACCGAGCTGATCATCCTGATCCGGCCACACGTCATGCGCAGCCTCGAGGAGGCGCAGACGGTGACCGAGGAGTACCGCCACTTCATGGCGATCGAGGGCCCGCATCGCCGTCCGCCGGCGCGGCGGCGCGTCGAGGACACCGGACGCAGGATCCTCGACTGATGCCGCGCTTCCGCTACCGCGCCTACGGCACCGACGGCTCCTTTGCGGAGGGCACGATCGACGCTGTGTCAGCCGCGGCCGCGGATGCCGCGCTATGGGCGCAGGGCCTGTCGCCGTTCCAGATGCACGCGGCGGATAGCAGCGGCACCAAATGGTGGAACCGCGAGATCAGCTTCGGCGGCGGCTCCGACCGCGGTGATCTGCTGGCGTTCACGCGCGAGTTCTCGACGCTGTGCGCGGCCGACATTCCGATGGACGATGCGTTGCGCATCATGCAGACGCAGGCCTCCGCTCCGCGGCTGCGGACGCTAGTCGAGGCGCTGCTCGCCGAAATCCTCAACGGCCGGCCGCTGTCGGAGGCAATGCAGGCGCAGCCGCGTGTGTTTCCCGCCGACTATGTCGCGGTCGTCCGCGCCGGCGAGACCGGCGGCCGGTTGGCGCAGGTGCTGACCGAACTCGCCGAGCTGCTGGAGCGGCGGGCGGAGATCCGTGCCCGCGTCCAGTCGGCGCTGATCTATCCGTCGATGCTGATCGTGCTGAGCCTCGTCACGCTGGCAATCATCGTCGGCGGCGTGATCCCGTCGATGGCGCCGATCTTCACCCAGAGCGGAAAGCCGGTGCCGCTGACCATCCAGCTGATGCTGGCGCTCAACGAGCACTGGCTCGAGATCGTGGTCGGCAGCCTTGCGGCCGTTGCGCTCCTCGGCGCCGTCGTTGCATTCACCATGGCCGATGCCGGCCGCCGCCGGCGCCTTGACCGGCTCGTGCTGCGGCTGCCGCTGCTCGGCGGCTTTCTGCTGCAGCAGGACACCGCGCGATTCGCCCGCACGCTCGGCACGATGCTGATGGCCGGCGTGCCGCTAATATCCGCCACGAAATCGGCGAGCGACGTCGTCGGCAACCGCCATCTCCGCGCGGGCATGGACCAGGCGATCGAGAAGGTCCAGCAGGGCACGGCGCTGCACCGCGCGCTGCGCACCGAGGTCGCGCTGCCTGCGGTCGCGCTGCAGATGATCGCGGTCGGCGAGGAGGCGGGCAAGCTCGACCGCATGCTGCTGCGCGTCGCGCAGATGCTAGAGAAGCAGCTCCAGACGAATGTCGATCGCTTCATGGCGGCGTTGACGCCGGCAATGACGGTCGGCATCGCACTCATTATCGGCGCGCTGATCACGCCCGTCATGACGGCCGTCCTCAGCATCAACGATCTGGCCGGCCGATGAGCGCGCTGACGAGCGAGTGGCAGGACGGAACGAGCGCGGGCTTCACGCTGGTCGAGATGCTGGCCGTGCTGGTCATCCTCGCGCTGGCTGCGGCCGCCGCGGTGCCGATGCTGTCGCGCGGTACCGGCACTGTGAGCCTCGACGCCGCGACCGGCGAACTTGCGTCAGCGCTGCGCGCCACGCGCGCCGCAGCGATCGTGCAGAACCGGGTGATGACGCTCAGCGTGGATGTCGACCGCCGCACGTTCGGCTCCGAGGTGGTCTCGTCGCGCTCGTTTGCGCCGCAGATCCAGGCGAAGCTGACCTATGCGGCCGCCACGCAATCGGAGCCGGCGGTGGGCGGCTTCCGCTTCTTTCCGGACGGCTCGTCGACCGGCGGCGATCTCAGCCTGGAGCTTGGCGGACGCGAGGTGCGGCTCTGCGTCGGGTGGCTGACGGGGACGGTGCGCACGGCGGCAGCATGTTGAGGGGAGGGAGGCATTGATGCTGAAATGTCAGGCAATGAGTGACGTCATGAGGCGGCGTGTTGTGGCGTGGCGCGGTCTCCGCCAGGCCCGCTCGCGCAGGGGCGCCGAGAGCGAGGCGGGGTTCACCCTAGTCGAAATGCTGGTCGTCATCACGATCATTGGCCTCATCATGGGGTTGGTGGGACCGCGGGTGCTGAGCTATCTCTCCGACTCCAAGCTCAAGACGGCGCGGATCCAGATCCGCAGCCTGTCGTCGGCGCTCGATCTCTATCATCTCGACAATGGCCGCTATCCGACCTCGGCCGAAGGGCTCGGCGCGCTCGTGCAGAAGCCGGCCACCGCGGCCACCTGGAACGGGCCCTATCTCAGTGGCACCTTGGTTCCGAACGATCCGTGGGGGCGGCCCTATGTCTACAAATTCCCAGGGCAGCACGGTGCCTACGACATCGTCTCGCTCGGGCCCGACGGCCGCGAGGACGAGACCTCCGCCAATGCCAATGTGACGAGCTGGCAGCCATGACGTCCATCGGGACAGCGATGACATCAGCGGTTGACGACGGCGAGGCCGGCTTCACTCTGGTGGAGGTCATCGTAGCGCTCGCCATGCTGTCGCTCGGCCTGACCCTGGTGATGAGCCTATTCTCGACTGGGCTTTTGCGAACGGGAATGGCCGAACGTCTGGCAGGGGCTGTGTCGCTGGCGCAATCGATGTTGGCACAGGTCGGCCCCGTGATTCCGCTGCGCACCGAGGCGCTCGCCGACACGAAGGCGAATGGCTATCAGTGGCGCCTCGAAATGCAGCCCTATCGTCCGGTGCAGGGCGGAGACGTGCGCACAGTCGAACTGTATCAGGTCTCCGTCCAGGTCGGCTGGCTGGAAGGGCAAGACCCGCGCTCTTTCGCGCTCTCGACGCTGCGTCTCGGACCCAGAGCCACCAAGTCCCCGTGAGCCATGCTGATGACGTCGTCGGAAGCCGCAGGACTGGATGATTGTGACGCAGGCTTCACCCTGGTCGAAGTCCTGGTCGCGCTTGCGCTGTTCAGCCTGCTCGCCGTTCTGCTGTTCGACAACGTCAAGTTCAGCCTGCAGGCTTGGCGCAGCGGCCGCGCTCGAGCGGAAGCGTTCCAGCGCGAGCTTGCGGCCCAGGATGTTATGCGGCGGCTGATCGGGAATCTCTATCCGATGATGCTCGGAGAAGATGCCGCACAGCGCCGGATCGATTTCGACGGCCAGGCTGAGAGCCTCGAATTTCTCGGCGACGCGCCGGCTGTGGCCGGCGGCGCGGGCCACTTCCGGTTCAAGCTTTTCGCCGACCGCAAGCCGGACCGGGTCGATCTCGTCCTGCAATCACGCCCCGAACTGGCGTTGAAGCAGGACTCCGAGCGGACGCTGCTGGTCTCCAATATCGATCGGGTGGAGTTCAGCTATGCCGGACGAGGGACAGGAGCCGACAACGCGGGCTGGCGTACCAGCTGGCAGGAGCAGACCGACATTCCGGCTCTTATCCGTCTTCGGGTCCTCATGCGTCCCGGCGACGGACAAACCTGGCCTGAGCTCGTGATCGCGCCGCGCGTGCAGGCAGATGTGAGTTGCGTCTATGACGCGCTCACGATGCGCTGTCGCGGGCGGTAGCGGGGAGGATAGCGCCGTGCCGGTCATATCCGTTCTCTGGGGACTCATGCTGCTGACGGCGGTGTCGCTGTCGCTATCATGGTCGAGCAGCGTGTCGTACAGTCTGGCTCATAACGGCATCGAGCAGGCCGGTCTGAATGCGCTCGTCGAAGCCGGCGTCAACGCGGCGATCGACGGGCTGCTCGATCCAAAGGCAGAGCGCCGCTGGCGCGCCGACGGCAGGCTTTACAAGCTCGATTTCAACGGGACGCTGATCGGCATCAGGGTTCAGGACGAACTGGGGAGGATCGACCTCAACCAGACCGACGAGGCCATGCTGAACAACCTGCTGCAATCCGTAGGGCTGGACGCACAGGTCGCGAGTAGCCTGACCGACAAGATCGTCGATTGGCGGACGACGACCGCGCTGAAGCACCTGAACGGCGCCAAGGACCGGGACTATGCCTCGCGCAACGCCGCTTATCATCCCCGCAACGGTCCGTTCCAGAGCGTCGATGAGCTGCTGTTGGTCATGGATATGACGCCCGCGATCTTTGCGCGGATTGCGCCTGCGCTCACGGTCTATTCGGGGCGGCAATTTGTCGATCCGCAGCTTGCGCCCCGCGAGGTGCTGCGCGCTTTGCCCAACATGAGCGCAGAGAGCGCCGAGGCGACTGTGGCTGCGCGCGAGACCGCCGAAGCCAGATCCGTGCTGTTCGCAGATGATCCCGCGATCGTATTGCGCGGTCGCGCCTTCGCGATAAGGACCGAGTTCTCTTACGGCTCGCGCACGGTCTCGGCCGATGCCGCGGTTCGCCTGACGGAGAACCCGCGGCAGCCGTATTGGGTGCTGAGCTGGAAAACGAAATGACGGATGTAGGATGATCGTGACGCTCCAGAGCAGTGCTTCTGCTGAAAGTGCTCGCGCGCCGCGCGCTGCGCCCCTGCACTCCGTGCATGAAATCGACAGGGCCGAGCTACTGCAACGGTTCGGCGCCTTTCTGCTAGCGGAAAACGTCGTTGACCGCATGAGCCTCGATCGTGCGGGTCGGGCGGCGCAGACGACCGGCGACCGGCTCGACACGGTGCTGACCAAGCTCGGTCTCGTGTCGGAGATGGACCTGGTCGCAGCGCTAGCGAAGTTCCTGGCTCTCGGTCTGGTACGTCCAGACGAAGTTCCGATCGAGCCTGTCTTACCCGAGCTGGTCGAAGCGGAGTTCGTGCGCCACAATCGGGTGCTACCGCTCCAGAGCACAGTCGGTCGGCTAATACTTGGCGTGACGGATCCGTTCAACCACGACCCTGTCAGGGCGCTCGCATTCCTGACAGGACTCTCTGTCGAAATGCGCCTGTTTACGGCTGCTGATTTCGACCAGGTCTGCGGCGCGCTCTATCCGATCCGTTCGAGCCACGACGCTACGCATGTCGTCGTCGGCGTCGAGGCCAACGAAGCAGACGTTCAGCGGCTGCGTGATCTGGCGAGCGAGGCGCCGATCATCCGTTTGGTGAACCAGATCATTGCCAACGCCGTCGAGGCGCGCGCATCGGACATCCACATCGAGCCCAACGTCGATCAGGTGCTCGTCCGCTATCGGATCGACGGCGTGTTGCGCTCGGTCCAGGTGCTCGCAGCGGATCTACGCCCGGCGATCACCTCGCGCGTGAAAATCATGTCGAAGCTCGACATTGCCGAGCGCCGGCTACCTCAGGACGGACGCATCAAGATCGCGGTTCGCGGCATCGACATCGATTTCCGAGTCTCCACGATTCCGACCGCTTTCGGCGAAAGCGTCGTGCTGCGCGTGCTCGACCGCAATCGCGTGAGCCTGGACTTTGCCGAGCTCGGATTCTCAGACGAGCATATCGCCACGCTCCATGCGCTCCTGCAACAACCCAACGGCATCATCCTGGTCACGGGGCCGACCGGCAGCGGCAAGACGACGACTTTGTATACTGCGCTGAAAGCGCTAAACAACACCGAGCGCAAGATCTTCTCGGTGGAAGATCCGATCGAGTACCAGATGTCTGGTATCAACCAGGTGCAGGTCCAATCGGAGATCGGGCTGACGTTTCCTCATGCGCTGCGGTCGATGCTCAGGCAGGATCCGGACATCATCATGATCGGTGAGATCCGCGATCTCGAAACGGCACGCATTGCCATTCAGGCGTCCCTGACGGGGCATCTCGTCCTTTCGACGCTGCATACCAACAACGCCGCATCCGCGATCACGCGCCTTATCGATATCGGCGTCGAGAACTATCTGCTGGCGTCGACGCTGAAGGGCGTGATCGCGCAGCGTCTCGTGCGCAAGCTCTGCCGGCGTTGTTCTTGTGGTCATCCGCAAGTGAGCTATTGGGCCGAGAGCTTCGAACGGTCCGTTACGCAGGTTCGTGCGCTTGGTGAGCCAGATGTCCGCCAGCCGCAGGGCTGTGCGGATTGCGGCCAAGTCGGATTCTCCGGCCGTTCGACGATCGCAGAGATGCTGGTTGTCGATGACGAATGTCAAAGTCTGATCCTGGCGAAAGCCGCGGATACGGCAATCGAACGCGCGGCCCGCGAGCGGGGGATGCAGAGCATGTACGAGATGGGCGTTCGAAAGGTCTGGCGCGGCGAAACTACGATCGACGAGGTCCTGCGAGCGACTCGTATGGGATGAGGGCAGCGAGTGCGGCAATGCTGGAGGGCAGGAGGGACATGGGAAAGCTGCTAACGACGGTCCGTGCGGCTCGTCTGCGCGAGCTGGCGCTGTTGGCTGTCAGCTGGTGGTGCGGGGAATTCGTCAATCTGCTGCCGCAACGGATGGCGGCCCCGCTGACCTCCGGCGGCAGACCGAGGATCGTGGTCAACGGCTGCGCTTCGGGTGTCACGGTTCGGCTGATCGATCCAGGATCTGGGATCGACGTCTCGGAGACTTCGGATGAAGCAGGGGTGATGGCTGTGATCGAGGCCATCATGAAGCGTTACGGCCTTGACCGGCGCGATGTCGATCTCGGCTTGCGATTGCCTGAACAGGACGTCTTTCGCCGCGACATCGTGCTCCCGTCTGAAGCCCGCGATTCGATCGATACCATCGTGCCGCAGGATCTGCTGCGCCGGACGCCCTTCAAGATGCAGGACATCTATTCTGACCATGTAGCGGGCGCATCTCCAGACGGCCGCGTTGCCGTTCGGCAATGGGTCACCCGACGAGGGCGTGTGCAGCAGGCCGCCGATGAGCTCGGGCTTCCGGTCGAGCAGATCGCGTTCGCCGTCTTCGGCGACGATGAAGGGGCACCTTCGATCCGGCTGGCCCGCAAGGCTGAAGTCCGCAATTCGTACCGGATCGCAATCGCGGCGCTCTGTTGCACGACCATTCTCCTCGGGGCGGGCCTCGCGGGCATGACCTATGCCCGGCAACAGACTGCGCTGGATCGGTTAGAGGCCGATATCGCGATCGCGCGCCGGAACGCAGAGCGCGTCCGTTCGGTGGTCGATCAATTGCGGGAGCGGCAAACAGCGCTGGTGCGGCTTCGCCTGCAGCGGAGCGAGTCGCCAGGACTGATCGACGTCTGGGACGAAACCACACGGCTTCTGCCAAAACACTCCTGGCTGACCGAGTTGCGGCTTATCGAGGGGGGCGGCTCCCGCAGCGCGACGGTCGCATTGACGGGGTTCTCCGCTGCAGCGCCTAGCCTCGTCAGCATTCTCGACAGGTCGAAATTCTTCGTCGACGCCACGCTGACATCACCGGTCGCAATGGATCCAATCGAAGGCCGGGAGCGCTTTTCGCTTCAGGTCAAGATTCGGCTGCCTGACGCACTCAAGGAGGCGGCACAATGAAGGTCTCTTTTAAGCTCGATGCTCAGCTCGCACGTCGCAGCCTGTTCGTCCTCGGAAATTTTGCCACGCTGGGCCTTGCGATTTGGGTGATCGTCGTGCCGATCGATAAGATGTTCGCCGAGGAGACCCGCATGGAGGATCAACGGCTGTTGCTGGGAAGGCTGAGGGCGATCGCGGCGCAGGCATCGGCTGTCGAGGCGCTCTCGGCCGAAACGGAGTTGCAGTTTCAGAGTGGCGAGTTTCTGACCGGCGCCAGTGACAACGTGATCTCGGCCGATCTGCAGACGAAATTGAAGACGATCTTGGGTAGTTCGGGGGCCCAGTCCCGCGCCATCCAATCCTTGCCCAGCCGGACGGTGGATCGGATCAGGTATTGTGGGGTGCGGGTCGATCTTTCGGGGCCGTTGCCATCGGTGATGCACGTGGTCCATGCCGTCGAGAGCGCGAAGCCCTACTTGTTCATATTCAGCGCGACGCTGAAGAGCGGACCCGCCCTGCGACAGGGCGCGGCCGAAGAGCCGATGCTTCAGGCGCAGCTCGATGTCTATGGTGCAATCCAATGAGGCTACCGGCGAGATGGCGCGTAACTTGGCCGGTCGGAGTGCTAGCGGTCCTGGGCACGATCAATCTGGTGCTCGGAGCGAAATTGGTGATACTGGGATTGGGAGAAGAAACGGTGGGCTCCCAGCGTGCTGCGTGGAACGCTGAGCTACCGCGCTCGATGGCGAGCCATGTGGAACGACCGCGCACGGATGCCTACACAGAGATCGTCGCTCATCCGATCTTCTCCAAGTCGCGCGAGCCGTTCGTTCCGCTTCCCCCCGCACCGCCTCTTCCTGTCCCTCCCCAGCAGGCCGTGACCGCGGACCCCGGATTCATTGTTGGCGGTATTATGATAACGGGTCGGGCAAGTAAGGCTTACCTGCTGAGCAAGGCCGGTGGCGGAGTCGGCTCCTGGGTTGATGAAAAAGGCACGTTCCAGGGCTGGACGGTGAAAACCATCGATGCATCAGGTGTCCGGATCGAGCAGGTCGGCCGTACGATCGAGCTACAGCTCTATCCGCGGAATTGAATAACGATCGAGGCCCCGAGATCGACGGCGGTCAGGTAGCCGTATGCAGGACGGGGTAGATTGGCCAACTCAATCGGGCCGCCCGTTCTCTTGCGAAGCGTTGGCGATCAAAAGGCCCAACTGTGGACATGTGCCTACTCACGCAACGAGTGGAGGCGCCGGCAACTCGTGCGACGATATAAATCCAACGCAAAGCTAAACGGCAGCGACCACGACTATGGCCCCCAGAAGCGAATTATGTCCTCCCAAGGCCCCTCATCGAATAGTTGTGTCCGACGTTCAAGGCGGCTAGAGGATAAGCCACTGTAAAGTGCGCCTCGGGGGGAATGAACGCACGATGCACAATTCGGACTATTTTGTCCTTTTTCTTGCAGCTCTCGCGGCGATTGCGATTGCACTCAGGCTAACAAGGAGCCTCGAGACACGCCGCGCGATCGTTGCGCTCGGATCGACGGTTGTCTATTACGAGCTGGACCCGCAAGGGTTGCCAGTCTGTCTCGGTCTCGTCGCTATCAATTGGGGACTGGGGCGAGCGTTCGTTCTGTCGCCAAATCATCGTAAGACGACAATCTTGGTCTTTGGGCTGACGCTCAATCTTGGTCTGCTTGCTGCCTACAAATATCTCGGCACGCTCGTCGCCGGGTTGGGCGCGACCTATTCTGTCGAGCTTGGGCTCGGCTTTCCGATCGGGCTTTCCTTCATCGTCTTTCGCCTGGTGTCATATCTCGTGGACGCTCACGGTGGCGGCAAGATCGCGCAGTCTCCGCTGGATTTGCTGAGCTACGCTTTGTTCTTTCCCAGCATTCTGTGCGGTCCACTGGTCCGCTATGACGCGTTGACGAGCCAGGATCGGCTTGGCCGCACGACCAGCGTTGACTGGTCCGTCGGCTTGGCGCTGATCGGAATCGGAATGTTCAAGAACCTCGTGATCTCGCCGGCGGTGGCGCTCGTGGCGGATAAGGTTATGATCCCGTGGCTCGCTAAACAACCGATCCCGACCTCCAGCGCCTGGGTCGGCATGATTGCCTATGGATTTCAGGTCTATTTCGACTTTTCGGGCTACAGTGACGCGGCCATTGGGGTCGCGCGGTTGCTCGGAGTGGAATTGCCAGCCAACTTCCACTCGCCTTTCAAGGCGCGCAGCATGGTGGATTTCTGGCAGCGCTGGCATGTTTCCTTGACGCGCTTCCTGACGATCTACGTCTACAATACCGTCACCCTGGACATGGCGCGCCGGATCGGCGCCAAGGCAAGCGCCGCCAAGCAGTTCGTCTGGCGCATTGCCTACCCCACCACGCTGGTGATGTTCCTGATGGGAATTTGGCATGGCAACCATCTGACGTTCGCCATGTTTGGCTTGTATCATGCCAGCTTATTGGTTGTGAATCATGCATGGCGAAGCTTCGGCGGGCACTATCGCAAGGCGGCCCTTGCTACTAGTTGGTGGCCTACGGTGGCGCTGGGACTGACCTTCTTCTCCGTTGCAGCCGGGTGGGCAATCTTCCGCGCCAGCAATCCCGGTAGGGCGTTCGCAATGCTGGGTACGCTGCTGGGACGCTCCGAGTGGACCGGCGGCACGCTGCTGACCGGCGCGTGGCCCACCCAACTGGCGGACCCTGTTCTCTCCACAGGTGGCACGATGCCACTCACGGTCGCCGACTTAGCCATTCTGCTCCTGCTCTTCTTGATCGTCTGGGGGCTGCCGAACAGCAACCAAATCCTGTCCCGTTTCAATCCAGTCCTCGAAGGCGGCGGCTACCCCAAGATCGCTCCTTCGGCCGAGGCGCTCAAGTTGTCCCTCTCCCCGGTCTGGGCGGTTTCGGTGTCCTGCCTGCTTGTCTGGTCGGCCCTGGCGTATCTGAGCAATGATCGCGCCGCGCTGCTCTATTTCCATTTCTGACCCGAGTGAACATTGGCCATGTCTGTTCGACAGATGAGCTCAGCAGGATCAGTCATGCAATTGTCCGTTTCGCCGAACTTGGAAGAGCGGACGGCGGTGGTCCGGGGCCGTCGTTTCGTGGCTTGGGTGGTGGGGTGCGCGCTAATCCAGATCGCGCTGATGGCGTATCTGGGGTGGGCTACACTCGAGGGGCGTCCACCCGCGGTCGCTGCTCGCCTGCAACAGGACAACATGCCCGCGGTTTTTTTTCCGACCGACGCGCGCAACTGGGCGGCCTTCAAGCTGCAGCGGATTGCCGACGAGCAGCCTGAAATCATCGCGATCGGAAATTCGCGCTGCAGCCAGCTGCGGTCGGCGATGTTCATTCCTTACAAGTTCTACAACGCCTGTCTGACAGCCTGGACAGTATCGCAGCTGCGCGACTTCCTCAACAGGATCACCGAGGTCGCGCATCCCCGCGTGGTCATCTTCTCGATGGATTACTTCCAGCTCTCAAATTCCTACCAGAGGATAGAGGGGAAGCGGGCAGGGACGTTCCGCTACGGTGTCGAGGAACGTATCGGAGGCATCGGCTCCTTGATCGGTCAGACGATCGATTCCAGCGGTCGCGGTTTAGAGGCTGTATGGGAGTGTCTTGCGGGCCGCTATCCGAAGCATCCGCGGGAGGATCTGACCATGGTCGGAGTCACGGCTGCACGAACCGGCGCCGGCTTTCGTTGGGATGGATCGTTGATCTATCAGCTAGCGCAATATGACACCGCCAAGCAGGTCATGCTTGATTTCAGAAACGGTTTGGTTAATGCCATTCCTGGCGCTCCCAAAGCCGACGAGGAGCAACTCGCTCAATTGGCGGGAATGGCCGCGGATGCCAAGGCCAAGGGGATCCTGCTGGTCGGAATCCAGTTTCCAATCTTTGCGCCGACAGTCGATTTCCTGGATCACAACGAAGGATATCGACCCTACGCGGGCACTTGGCGCGATTTCGAGAGCGAGACAATGAAAAGAAGATTCGCCGAGATGGAAATCATCCACGTCGATCTGAGCCGTGCTGCCATGTCGAAGGATCCCGAAAACTTCGTCGACACGTCTCATCCATCGGAGGCTGGAATGGTTGCCGCCCTGATCGAGGCGAGCGGCGACGCCGGCTTCAATGCCGCGCTGCCGCGGCTGGATATCGCCGGTCTGCGGGGTGATCTCAAGCGCGCGAGCGACTATGTCAATCACTATCATCTCTACAGATCGACTTTCGTGAAGTAATTGCCTTTAGGACGGAGTGCAGAAATGACGGCTGAAATCTACGAGCGCTTGAACAAGGTTTTCATCGAGACCTTCGGCGATGAGACCATCAAGATCTTCCCCGAGATGACGGCCGACGACCTCGATGAGTGGGATTCAGTGACTCACATCTCGCTGGTGCTGGCGGTCGAGGAAGAGTTCGGCCAACGCCTCAACGCTTCGGAAATCGGCAATCTCGAGAATGTCGCGGCGATGGTGGCGTTGCTCGAGAAGAAGATGGCACGTTAGTTGCCTGTGCAGGTCCGTCTATCACCGGAAGAGGGCGGGATCGAACGGTTCGCGTTTCGAATTGCGGTAGGGCGGCTATGTCTTTTTGAGTGCATTGGCTGAACGCGATTGGGGGCGGGGCGGTCATCGGCGGCTGTCCGGGTGTCGATGGCGCCACAGTATGCGACCCCTGCGAGTAGGTGGCGTTCGTTTCTTCTCGACCGGTTGGTCGGAAGCGGGTAATTTACAAACGTTAGGGGTGTGTTCGGCCTCATTCTAAGCAGTGTCGAGCACTTTGATAATGCTGATGGACAGGACGGGGGATGGCTCAGTTTGCCGGCGGCGCGAGCGCGGTTCTGTGCCTGAGACCGGAGGATATCTTCGTCGGCTTGACGGCGGAGATCGAACAGCTCGTCGAACGCCATCATGTCGACCAGTTTGCCGCGCTTACCGGCGACGTGTCCCCGATCCACATGGACGATGGTGTGGCCAGGGAGCGTGGTTTCGAAGCGCGTGTCGTCCACGGCATGCTGATCGCCGGTTTCATCTCACGGCTGTTCGGGCTTCAGCTGCCGGGTCTCGACTGCATCCTGCAATCGATCAATCTTCGATGGATCGAGCCGCTCTATATCGGTGACACGATCCGTATTCAGGCAACGGTTACGCAATGGTCGAGCGCAGCCGAGGTCTTCGTTGCCAATGTTGATGTCATTCGCCAGCGTACTCAGATGAGCGTTGCCAAGGGCAAGGTCCAAGTTGGATTTACCAGGAGCCGATCATGACGGATTGGGATTTTATATTGATCTGCCAATCGAACGTCGTTGAGTACGACGCGTATTCGGCGCTGCCAATCGATCGGTTGGATCTGTTCCGGTCGCTGGTCTACCCACGAATGGTTCGGCACGAGGGCAAGTTCGTTGGCCATCTTGATTTCATCAACGCGATCTCGGGACGCCCGAACTATTTTGAGTCCGATTATCCCGGCCGCCGGCAGTCGCTGAATATCTGGAACCTCCCATCCGCAAGCGGACTGCATGTTGCGAATTACCTGCTGTCGTTCGGGATTCGTACCAAGATCATCAACAACATCGATAGTGACTGGGATCTGTTCGAGGAGGCCTATCGGAGCAGCGGTGGCAAGATCCCCGTCGGTATCTCATCGACCTTCTTTCTGACCTTCAAGGAGATCGGGCGCATCTGCAAACGGCTCAAAAAGCTCGATCCCGACATGGAGATCATCGTCGGCGGCGCATTCGCGAATTCCTATATCATCAATGGCTCGCCGGCCGATCTGGCGGAGCCGATGCGCAAATACGGCATCAAGCACATGCTGCATGCCTTCAATTCGGAGTTCGACCTGCGGGATCTGCTCCTGGCCCGAGGCAAGGGCGGGGGATTTGACGAGGTCAAGAACCTCTGCACCTTAGAACGCGGCAGCTTTTCTGCCGGTCCGGTGCAATGGAACACGCCACTTCTCGATGACTGCCCGGCCTTGTGGGACCAGCTGGACGCGCCGTTCCTGAACCGCACCGTCCAGATCAGGACGGCGTCGGGATGTCCGTTCTCCTGCGCCTTCTGCTCCTATCCGACGACGGCCGGCGGCTGGAAGACACTGGCGGGCGACAAGGTCAGAATGCATCTCGACGCGGTGAAGCGCATCGGCGGCATAGACCGGATCATCTTCATCGACGACACCTTCAACGTGCCGCCGCACCGTTTCAAAGCGCTGCTCAAGATATTCCAGGAGTATGATTTCGAGTGGTTTTCCTTCCTGCGTGTGCAGTATGTCGACGAAGAGATCGTACGCGCGATGAAGGACTCGGGATGCAAGGGGGTCTATCTCGGCGTCGAATCCGCCAATGACACCGTGCTCGAAAACATGAACAAGAAGGCGCGGCGCGCCGATTTCCGGCGTGGGATCGAGCTGTTGAACAAATACGACATCAACTCGCTATCCGCCTTCGTACTTGGCTTCCCCGGCGAGACCGATGAGACCATTCGTGACAACATGGACTTCATCGAGAATTGCGGCGTCCAGTTCTACTCGCTGAAGGAATTCTATTACATGGAGCACACCGATATTCACAACAGGCGGGAGGAATTCGGGCTGACTGGTATGGGCGCGAATTGGAAGCACAACACGATGTCTTCTGAGGACGCCGGTCGCATCAAGCTCGAAATGTTCCAATCGATCAAGAACGCCTGCTTCGTCGATCCCGACACCAGCCTCTGGTACATGGCCTATCTGTACGATCAGGGCTACGACTTCCGCGAGATCAGGCAATTGCAGGAAGGCATCAACACCATTATGAAGAGGCAATTGGCAGGCGACTTTGGCGACAACGACGACGTCATCGCCTCGCTGAAGCGACTTCATGAGAACCGGTCGCCGGGACGGGTACAGGTGATCAACCGCCCCGAACTCGTCAGCAGCGTCTTCGGGCCGTGAGGACCGGATCGGACGGTGCAGCGGCCTTGGTCGCGGATCCGTTGCGGGAGCGCCGGATCTAAGGGAGCGGCGCCAGATTTGGCGTTGGGATCAACCGGCTTACTGGTCCAATGAATTGCCAAGTTTCGGGCTTGCCGCGGAAGCGCTACCGCGACATGGCGGCGAACTGGGACATGTGACCAGACGTTTGCGATGAGCGGATCTGAAATGAACAGCACGCGATCGAACGACCGTTTCGCCAGCTTCTGTGCGCAGGCGCGGCGGGGGGATATCCACGAGGCCTTTGCGACCTTGCGAAGCGCTATTGATCCAAATGACAGCTTTGTCACCTTGCGCAAATATCTCAAGGTGTTCGACACGATGGATCGCGATGCGCTCGGCCTGAAGCCGATCAGGATCGCGATTCTGTCGAGCGCCACGGTCGATCATGTCTCGGAGATGGTCCGCTTGTGGCTGGCGAGCGAAGGCTTTGCCGCGCAGTTCTACATCGCCCCGTTCGATACCATCGTTCCGACCATTCTTGACAAAGATGGCGAGCTGTACGCGTTTCAGCCGGAGATTGTGTGGATCTTCACGACCGGTCGCGATTTGCGGATCGACATGCCACCGGGCAGCGCCGTCGACCTCGTCGAGGACGCGGTCGCCGCGGAGGTAGACATGGCGGAAGGCCTTTGGGCAGAGGTGCGTAAGAATTGTTCGGCCCTCGTCATCCAGAACAACGCGGACACGCCCGCGATCGACATTTTCGGCAATTTCGAGGGATCCGTCGGCTGGAGCCGGCGCTCGGTCATTCGCAAGTTCAACAGCCGGCTCGCCGACCGCGCCTCGGGTGGCGTCGTCATTTTCGATTATGATCACCTGTCAGCACTTTACGGCCAAGCGCGTTGGTTCGAATATCGGCACTGGCATCATTCCAAGCAGCCGATGACGTTCGATGCGATGGGTCTGGTCGGCTTTACCTTTGCGCGGTTGGTCGCGGCGATCAAGGGCCAAGCCAAGAAATGCGTCGTGCTAGACCTCGATAACACGTTGTGGGGCGGGGTGATTGGGGACGACGGGCTGGCGGGGATCAAACTTGGCAACGGCGCGACCGGCGAGGCGTTCAGCCAAATTCAGAACTACTTCAAGAGCCTCAAGCAGCGCGGTGTCATCCTCGCCGTCTGTAGCAAGAACGATGTCGCCAATGCAAGGGAGCCGTTCGAGCAACATCCGGATATGCGCCTTAGGCTCGACGACGTCGCGGAGTTCATGGCCAACTGGAGCAACAAGGCTGACAATATCCGCACGATCGCCGAGAACTTGAATATAGGCCTCGATTCGATGGTGTTCGTGGACGATAATCCGGTGGAGCGTGACCTGGTGCGCCAGTATCTGCCGATGGTCACCGTCCCCGAATTGTCGGACGATCCCGCGGAATATGTCGGGCTCGTGCATCGGCAACGCTATTTCGAGACGGTCGCCTATTCGCAAGAAGACGCGGTGCGCACCGACTATTATCGCGCCAACGCGCAACGTCGCGAACTTCAGGGATCGTTTACCGACCAGGCCCAATTCCAGAAGAGCCTGCTGATGGAGGCCGAAGTCGGCTGCGCTGACGGAATGTATCTCGCACGCTCGACGCAATTGATCAACAAGAGCAACCAGTTCCATCTGACCGGCACGCGCTACAGCGAAGCCGAGGTGAGGGCGTTTCAGGCCGACGGCAACTGGATCTGCCGTCATTTCACCCTGCGCGATCGTTTCGGTGACAATGGCCTGATCTCGGTGGTGCTGATGCGACAAGACGGCCTTGCGCTCGTCATTGATACATGGGTCATGAGCTGCCGCGTGCTGGGCCGGGCGATGGAAGAGTTCATTGCCAACGAGATCGCGCGCGTCGCCCTCGCGCGTGGCTGCGAGGTGATCCGCGGGCGTTACGTGCCGAGCAAGAAGAACAGACTCGTGGCGCAACTCTACCAGCGACTCGGTTTCGAGAAGGTTGGCGACGTGGAGGGCGCGACTGATTGGGTTCGTTCGGCCAATCCGCCAATCTATCTCGAGACAACGATCAAGCGGGTCGCAGATGTGAAGGCCGATAGTTGTTTGCAGGCAGTGCATTTTGCGCAGAAGCTCGATCGGTAGCTGGCTGCGATGTCGAGACACCTGAATGCTCACTTGTATCCACGCGAGCACAGGTCGCGGACTCTAGGCGGCGTGAACTCATTCGCGGCTAGCTGGATAACCGAGCCACTCAGCAGACGGTTCGATTGAGATGGTTGCTCGCCCGCCGCGACCACTAATGCCAAAGGGGTCCGGGAGTTTCGGTTCACGCTTCCTTTTCGCCGTTTTGTGCCGTTGTCGGGCTCAGCACGGTACCCTAGTCCTCATGAAGCGTGGCGTCGATTGGGCCACGCTTGGCGCTGGGCGCAGCACGATACGCTCGATAAGGCCACGAAGAGCCCGGGTGACCTCGGCTCTGTCCTCCGGACGGTCGAACCCTCGGTAACCGCCCGTTCGCGCCGCCAGCAGGCTGCGCATCAGGAGAACATAACCCTCATTGGCCACGTAGAGCAGGTGTCGCCGCCGAGCAGTGGCCGCATCAAACTCAGGGTCTCAACTCAAATCGAGGGACAGCTGAGGGGGCGGTAGGGCGAATGATGGTCAGCAATGAACGGCGATGGCGGGCGATGATGAACGAAGCGTTAATGTGTTGACTTATCAGCGCTTATTCGGATTTCTGATGATTGTCGGCGATGAGGGGCAATGGTCTGCGAAGACAGCCCTGGCGCGCTCGGAGAGATTCGAACTCCCGACCCTCGGAATCGAAATCCGATGCTCTATCCAGCTGAGCTACGAGCGCGCGGTGCGGGCCAAATCTCCCGCGTCACCGGGATACCAGACTTGGATGGGCAAGGCCAGCCTCCGCCGCGCATGAATGGTCGTTCGCCGAAGCTGGCTCAGCGTCCCCGGATGGCATCAGAAGCAGGGATGCCGGCGTCGGTCCTGGCCGATATAGGCGGCCGAGCTCTGGTAGCAGTGGTTGGTGGAAGGACCGTCATAGAACGCAAAGGTGCCGGGCAGCGGGCCGGGGCCATAATTGTGCAGGAAGCTGATGGCGTAGGGCAGCCCGTAGTGGTGGCGATGATGCCGATGATGGCTGCGTGCCTCGGACGTGGCGGGCACCAGGGCGGCAGTTGACACGATCAAGGCGGCGGCGAGGGATGCGAGCTTGCTCATGACTTTTCTCTTCTCCGGAAAACGACGTCAAGGCCGGCCGTCTGGCCGGTAGCCTAACGCGGAAGTGGCGGAAAGGGTGCGCAAAAGGCGATAGTTCGTCAAAATTTTGGCCTTTTCCGCATGCTTAAGGAGCCATGACAAGGTCCGGCAGTGCCGTCGTGCATTGGGCTCGAGGCGTTGTCGCGACAGCGCCAGAAAAGACCGGGTTTGCCGTCCGATCCATGAATCGCCTGATCCCAAGCGTCGTGCTCCTGCTGGTCGCCGCTAGCCCGGCGCGTGCGGATTTGCACATTACGCGCGATCATGGTGGCTACATCGAAGAGTACAAGGCCAAGTACAAGCACATCCGGGAAACGCATCAGCGCGTCATCATCGACGGCATCTGCAATTCGGCCTGTACGCTCGTCTTCGGCTTGGTGCCGCTCAACAGGATCTGCGTCACGCCCAGGGCCAGCCTCGGCTTCCACCAGGCCTATTACGACAAGGCGTTCACGTTCGGCATCAAGGTCACCAGCGTGGAGGGGACGTCCGAGCTGATGTCCTATTACCCCGATTCGGTGAAGGACTGGATCCGGCGCAACGGCGGGCTCACCACCGAGATGAAGCGGATCAAGAACGGCATCGAGCTCTGGAAGATCGTCGACCCCTGTCCTGACGTCTGGTGAGGACGACGTTCCTCCTCGAGACGCTGGCCTCTCCGACGGCTCCGATCGTCGCGCCGGGTTGCAGCATGTTTGCTGCGTTATGCCCTGGACACCGGATCGTGGTTCCGGGCCGGCATCCGGACCACACCACACGAAACAATCCAGCGCCAGATTGTCCCCACGACCGGGCACTGGATTGTTTCGCCGAGTCGGCCGGGGCAAGCCGATCGCCTGCCTTCAGGCCGGGCCGAGCAGAATCAGCGCTTGGCCTTCTTCGTCTTCTTGGCCGCTTTCTTGGTGGCCTTCTTGGCCGTCTTCTTCGCAGCTTTCTTGGCCGCCTTCTTCACGGTCTTCTTCACAGCCTTCTTGGCGGACTTCTTGGTCGCGACCTTCTTGGCCTTGGCGGCGGCCCGCTTGGGTGCAGCCTTCTTGGAGGTCTTCTTCGCGGTCTTCTTGGCCGCTCGCCGGGCCTTAGGTGCCGTCGTGATCACCGGATCCTTCGGCGCCTCGGCGGGCATGCTGGTCTCGGTCACGGTCGGGTCAGAGAGTGGAGTGTCGTCCATATCGGGTCCCCCGATTTGTTGGAAACCTTGCGACGATAGCTGGATTCTCCGTGCTGTCAAAGCGCACCCCAACTAATCACTTGTGCGCAAGCTCGCGTAGGCTGCCAGCGCGCGCTCCCGCCCATACTTGTGATCCACGAACGGCGCCGGGTAGGAGCGGCCGAGTGCAACCCCGGCCTCCGCGAGCTCGAGCGGCTTTGCCGCCCAGGGCTGGTGGACCAGCGCGGCCGGCAGGCGCGCCAGCTCCGGCACCCAGCGGCGGACATAGGTCCCGTGAGAATCGAACTTCTCGCCCTGCAGCACGGGATTGAAGACGCGGAAGTACGGCGCGGCGTCGGCGCCCGATCCTGCAACCCATTGCCAACTTGCCGGATTGCTGCCCGGGTCGGCGTCGACCAGCGTGTCCCAGAACCACTGTTCGCCGAGCCGCCAGTCGATCAGAAGGTGCTTCACGAGCAGCGAGGCGACCACCATACGGACGCGGTTGTGCATGCTTCCGGTATGCCAGAGCTCGCGCATGCCGGCGTCGACGATCGGATATCCGGTTCGCCCGCGCTGCCAGGCCTGCAGCGCTGCATCATCCTGAGCCCAGGGAAAGGCGTCGAATGACGGCTGCAGGTTGCGGGTTGCGAGGTCGGGATTGTTGTAGAGCAGGTGGCGGCTGAACTCGCGCCAGCCGAGCTCGCTCAGGAACTTGTCGATGCCGGCGGCGGAAGCCGGACGCTCGGCGGCGGCAAATCGCGCCGCATGCCAGACCTGGCGCGGGCTGATCTCGCCGAAGCGCAGATGCGGCGACAGCCGGGAGGTCGCCTCGATGTCGGGCCGGTCGCGATCGGCGGCATAGGTCTGAACGGCCGTTTCGAGAAAGCTGGCGAGGCGCGCCTGTGCCGCGCGCTCGCCGGCTTGCCATGACGCGCGCAGGCCGCCCGCCCAGTCGGGCTTGAGCGGCTCGAGCGCGAGCTCGTCGATCGGCAAGCTCGCGCCGCCGGGGGCGTGCGACAGCCGGGCCGGCCGCGGCAGCGGCTTCGGCGGATCACCCAGAGCGAGCACGCGCTTCCAGAACGGCGTGAACACGCGCGGCCCGCGTCCATCCTTGCCGCGCAACTCGGCCGGATCGACCAGAAGGTCATCGGGAAACACGCGTGAAGAGACGCCGATCTCGGCGAGTGCTGCTTCGACATCGGCAGCCACGGCGCGGGGGGCGGCCTGCGCGACATCGTTCCAGTACACCGCGCCGGCCTTGGTCTCACGCGCCAGTTCGCAGAGCACCTCGGCCGCGGCTCCACGGCGGATCACGAGCCCGGCGCCGAGCGCATGTAGTTCGGCCTGGAGTGCACGCAACGATTGCGCGAGCCACCAGCGCGTCGCGCCGCCGAGCGGACGCAACCCAGGGCTTTCCTGATCGTGGACGTAACTACAAACGATCCGAGTGCCCGACCTTGCTGCTTCATACAACGCGGGGTGGTCAGAGAGCCGCAGGCTCTCGCGAAACCACACGATGATGGGGGAGGAGGACATGATCAGGGTATCTTACTGCCGTTTTTATAGAGAGTTCCGGTATTCTACGCTCCGGAAAATAACTGCTTTGAAACGAACTACGGGCACTTTGAGATTCAGTTGCAGTTCCCCTGGAAGGTTTATGACGTGTCCGTCAAATTGAAGCTCGGCACCAAGGCGCTGATCGGTGCCGTTGTCGTGATCGCCCTGAATACCGCCCTGGTCGTCGGCGCAGCGTACTGGTCGCTGTCCTCTGACTTCGCCGACCGCGCCAAGCGCGACATCGAAGGCAATCTTCGCACCTTTGCGCTGACGTTCACCGAAACGTTCAAGGACGCGAAAGTCAGCGTGCAGAACGGCGTCGTTACGCGCATCGAGATTACGGCGATTCCCGAGATCAAGGATCACGCGATCGTCGATCGCGCGGTGTCCTATGTCGGCGGCAGCGCCACGCTGTTCGTGGTCGATGACAGCGGCCAGTTCGTCCGCCGCTCGACCAACGTGAAGAAGGAGAATGGCGACCGCGCCGTGGGCACCCAGCTTGCCGCGGATCATCCGGCGCAGGCGCTGCTGCGCCGCGGCGAGGCTTACAAGGGCCCCGCGACGCTGTTCGGCAAGTCGTTCATGACCGCTTATTTTCCCGTCACCAATCCGGCTGGAAAGGTGATCGGCATTCTGTATGTCGGCGTGCCCATGGCCGAGCTCGACGCCATGCTGTCGCAGGCGATGCGGACCATGGTCGTCGCGGCTGCGATCGCCGCGCTGCTGGTGCTCGGCTTGACCATGCTGGCGGTACGCCGCGTCACCAAGCCTCTCGCCGCGGTGACCGACGCGCTCACCGCCATCGCCGAGGGCCGCGAGGACGTTGCGATCAAGTCCGATGACCGCAGCGACGAGATCGGTGAGATCGCCCGCAGCCTGGTCGTGTTCCGCAGTGCCGCGAGCGAGCGGCGCCGGATGCGCGAGGAGCAGACGGCTGCGGCCGCCGCGGCCGTCGAGCAGCGCAAGGCCGAGCTGCAGCGTTTCGTCGATTCGTTCCAGGCCAGCATCGGCGGCATCATCGAGAACGTCTTGACCTCGTCGGGCGAGTTCGAGCGCGAGGCGCGCCAGCTCACCCAGACCGCGCGGACCACCGCCGACCTGTCCGGTCATTCGGCCGGCGCTTCGGAAACCGCCTCCGAGCACGTCCGCACCGCGGCTGCTGCCTCGGACGAGCTGTCCGGCTCGATCGCCGAGATCATCCGTCGCGTGCAGGAGTCCAACGCCATCGCCGCCGAGGCGGTCAACCAGGCGACCGCGACCGACCAGCGCATCAAGGAGCTGTCCGACGCCGGCAACCGCATCGGCGACGTCGTCAAGCTGATCACCTCGATCGCCGAGCAGACCAACCTGCTGGCGCTCAACGCCACCATCGAGGCAGCCCGGGCCGGCGATGCCGGCCGCGGATTCGCGGTGGTCGCTCAGGAGGTCAAGACCCTGGCCGGGCAGACCGCCAAGGCGACGGAGGAGATCTCCAGCCAGATCGCCAACATGCAGACCGTGACCCAGGAGTCGGTCGACGCCATCAAGGCGATCGGCTCGACCATCGAGCGCATCAACGGGATCGCCGCCTCGATCTCGGCCGCCGTCGAACAGCAGCGCGCCGCCACGCAGAACATCACCCAGAGCGTCCGCTCGGCCGCGACCGGCACCGCAGAGGTCGTCGAGAACATCCGCAGCGCGGCACGTGGGGCAGGCGAGACCGGCGAAAGCTCCAACCGGATGTTCGCGTCCGCCCAGGCGCTGTCCAGCGAGAGCCTGCGGCTGAAGGCCGAGGTGCAGAAGTTCCTCGACGGGATGCGCGCGGCCTGACAAGCGCTACCCGTAGAGCAATCGTGGCAGGATCGTCACGATGCCCGGGAACAGCGTGAGCAGAAGCACGAAGGCGATCATGATGACGAGGTAGGGGGCGGTCACGCGGGCGATGTAGCCGAGACCGTCCTCCGTCAGTCCCTGAATCACGAACAGGTTGAAGCCGACCGGCGGCGTGATCTGGGCCATCTCGACGGCAAGCACCAGGAAGATCCCGAACCAGACCTCGTCGAAGCCGGCGCCCTTCACGATCGGCAGCACGATCGGGAGCGTCATCACGATCATCGAGAAGCCGTCGAGAAAGCAGCCGAGGATCAGGTAGAACACGATCAGCACGGCGATCAGCATGAACGGCGACAGGCCGAGCCCCTTCACGAAGGCGGCCACGGCCTGCGGGATGCCGAGAAAGGCTGCGGCATTGCCGAGGATCGACGCGCCGAGCACGATCAGCGCGATCATCGAGCAGGTGATGACCGAGCCGATCATCACGTCGCGCACCACCTGCTGCGACATCGACCCCTGAAAATAGGCGACCAGCGCCGCGCCGAGCACGCCGACGGCGGCGGCCTCCGACGGCGTGGCGAGGCCGCCATACATCGAGCCGAGCACGCAAGCGATCAGGAACAGGGCCGGCGCCAGGTCCTTCAGCGCCGCGAAGCGCTCGGCCCAGGGGACCTGCGACAGCAGCGCCTCCGCCTTCGGCACCATCGCCGGCTTCAGCGTGGTGTGCAGCATCACCCAGCCCATGAAGGTGCCGGCCAGCAGCAGCCCCGGCAGCACGCCGGCGGTGAACAGTTTTAAGATCGAGACGTCGCCGAGCACGCCATAGATGATCATGATGTTCGACGGCGGGATCAGGAAGCCGAGCGTGCCGGCGCCGGCCAGCGAGCCGATCGCGATGTCGCGCGAATAGCCGCGGCGCAGCAGCTCGTTGAGCGACATCCGGCCGATCACCTGCGTCGTCGCCGCCGACGAGCCGGAGATCGCGGCGAAGATGGTGCAGCCGATGACATTGACGTGGAGCAGGCGGCCCGGCAGCAGGCCGGCCCACGGCGCCAGGCCCTGGAACAGCGAGCGCGACAGCCGGGTGCGGAATAGCAGCTCGCCCATCAGGATGAACAGCGGCAGCGCCAGCAGCTCCTGGGTGGTCAGGATGTTCCAGGCATATTGCGGAAGCAGCTTGTCCAGCGGGATCGACCGGAACATCGCCAGCAGCAGGGTTGCGGTGAAGGCAAGCGTCAGCCCGATCCACAGGCCGCCGGCCAGCAGCGCGAACAGGATGGCGAACAGGGCGATGACTTCGATGGTCATGAGGCGACGGAGTCCGCGGTGAGTGGGGCGGGCGGGAAGGGACGTGGCTGCCCGGGACAAGCCCGGGCATGACGGAGGGAGGATGTTTTCATTCGACCGGCGAGGCCTTCATCCGGTGATCCTCCACGGGCAGCCCCAGCGCGGCCTGGATTGCACGCGCGAGGAATTGCAGGGTCAGCAGCAGCATGCCGAAGGTGACGACGGCCTGCGGAAACCACAGCGGTGTGTCGCTCGAGGTCGAGACCTGGCCGCGCATGAACGAGCCAAAGGCGAACTTCGTCATCGCCCAGGTCAGGAACGCCATGAAGGCGAAGCCGGCGGCCGCCGCCAGCACCTCCATCGCGCGCTGCAGCGGCGCCGGCACGTTCTTCAGGAGCAGCACGACGCGGATGTGGCCGCCGACCCGCAGGGTCATGGCGGCGCCGAAGGTGAACGAGGCCGCCATCAGGTAGGACGAGTATTCCCAGGCGATCGAGATCGTCGGCGGGAAGAACGGCAGCACGTTCGACAGCGCCCGCGTCGTGACCTCGGCAAGCATCAGCAACGTCAGCGTCAGCAGGCAACCGCCGCCGATCCAGCCATCGAGCCGGCCGAGCCGGTCGATGACGTCGAGCAGAATGCGCAGCGGCGCCGGCGCCGCTGCGTTGAGGCTCACCTGTTCGCGCGGCGACGGCGTGACGAGACCCTCAGCCACGCTTCATCTCGGCGAGATAGGCCTTCACCGGCGCTTCGGCGGCGGGCACGCGCTTGAGGAAGGCGTCCATCAGCGGCGCGGTCTTGGTCCGGATTTCCGTCATCATGGCGTCGGAGACCGCAACGACTTCCATGCCGCCTTCCTTGAGGCGGTTGAGGCTGTCGACGTCGGCCTTGACCGAGTTGGCCCAGAAGGTCGGCTCCATCTTCGCGGCGATGTCGGTGATGATTGTCTGCTGCTCGGGCGCCAGCGCCTTCCAGGAATCCAGGTTCACGTTGAGCATCTGCGACGACCACACATGGTTGGTCGGGTAGACGTATTTGAGGAACTCCCAGAACTTGCCGTCGACACCCGATACCGACGAGGTCGAGACGCCGGCGACGGCGCCCGAGGCCAGCGCCGGGATCGTCTCGCCCCAGGGGATCATGACAGCGGCCATGCCGATGGCGTTGAGCATGTCGACCGCGTTCTTGTCGGGCACGCGGATCTTGATGTTCTTCAGCCCGGCGACGTCGTTCGTCTTGACCTTGAGATGCAGATACTGCGTCGGCCACGGCACGATGTAGAGGATCTTCTGGTTGTTGCGCGCGGCGATCTTGTCGTATTCGGGTCGCACATATTTGTGCAGCACCTTGAGCTCGTCCATCGAGCCGGCGAGGAACGGGATGCTCTCGACACCCATGAACGGCTCGTCGCCGACCTGCTGGATGTTGAGCACGTCCGCCAGCGGCACCAGGCCGTCGCGCACGGCGCGCAAATGCTCAGGCCCTTTGAAGCCAAGCTGACCGCCGGCCTTCACGGTGATGTTGACCGCACCGCCCGTCTGCTTCTTCACCTCCTCGGCAAAGGCCATCGCATTCTGGGTGTGGAAGTTGCCGTCGGGCCAGACCGTGGACATGTCCCAGGTCGTCGTTGCGGCGCGTGCCCTCGTTGAGACATGGCTGGCTGCGAGCAGGGTAGCTGCACCTGCCGTGAACGTCCGTCGCGTGATCATGAGTGTCTCCGGGTTCGTTGCTGAGCTATTTGCATGAGATCGAAAAAGGTTGGGCGAGCACTATGCTCGCGGCCATCCTTCGAGACGCCCGCCTGCGGCGGGCTCCTCAGGATGAGGGTACGTTGCGCGGCAAGATGCTGATCCTCTCCATGAGGACTTTTCTCATGGTCAATGTGCAGCATCGATCGCGGTACTAAACCCTCATGGTGAGGAGCGTCGCCCTTGCGACGCGTCTCGAACCATGAGGCCACAAATGTTCCGGCGGGCATGAGATCTCACCGCGCCTGTCCGTAGAGCTTTGCAGCATTGTCCGCCGATACCAGTCCGCTCTCGACATCGCTCCGCACCAGCTCTGCGGCCCGCTCCATGGGATCGCCGATGCCGGCACCGCCGGGTGTCAGCACCACCAGCCGGTCGTCCGGCGGCACGGTCTGGAAACCCTTGCCGCGCAGCTTCTTTCCCGACTTGAGCCCGACATAGCCGGCCTGGCCGTTGTGGCCGCCGTCACGGCCGCGCGGCGGGTGATCGATGCGGTCGAAGGCGGCGAGGATGTCGAACGGCGCGTCGACGCCGCTGCCGACCTCGATGATCTGGCCGAGGCCGCCGCGGGTGCGGCCGGCGCCGCCGGAATCCGGCCGCAGCTCCTTGCGCCAGAAGATCAGCGGCGTCTGCGTCTCGGCAATTTCGACCGGCGTGCCGCGGACGCCCGAGGGATAGGCGGTCGCCGACAGCCCGTCCTTGTCGAAGCGGGCACCGGTGCCGCCGTTCGAGGTCACCGCCATCGAGAATCCGTAATTGCCGCCGGCGCCGGAGCGGGTCTGGCCGCGCACATTGAGATTCCACAGGCAGGAGGTGCCTTCGGCAGGTACGCGCTCCGGGATGATCTGGCGCAGGCAGCCGAACACCACGTCGGGCAGCATCTGGCCGATGACATGGCGCGAGGCGACCGGCGCGGGCTTCGGCGCATTGAGGATCGCGCCCGATGGCGCCGACACTGTGAGCGGCGACAGCGAGCCGGCATTGTTGGGGATCGCGGAGGCCACGACGCAGCCGAGCCCGAACACGGTGTAGGCCGTGGTGTAGGACAGCGGCACGTTAATGCCGAACTTCGAGGCCTTCGACGTGCCGTCGAAATCGACGTGGATGCCGTCGTCCGAGATCGTCAGCGCTGCCTTCAAAGTCACCGGCGCGTCGTAGCCGTCGACGACCATCTCGTTGCGCCAGGTGCCCTTGGGCAGCTTGGCAATCTCGGCCAGGACGGCCTCGCGCGAGCGGTCGCAGATGTAGTCGCCGAGCTCATCGAGCGAGGCAATTCCGAACTCGGTCATCATCTCGACCAGGCGCTGGCAGCCGACATCGTTGCAGGCGGCGAGCGAGTAGGTGTCGCCCTCGGTGTCCACCGGCAGGCGTGTATTCGCTCTGATCATCGCCATCAGCGTCTCGTTGACGACGCCCTGGTCGATCAGCTTCAGCATCGGGATGTACAGTCCTTCCATGAATACGTCGGTGCCATCGGGGCCGAAGCCGATGCCGCCGATGTCCATCAGATGGCTGGTGCAGGAGAACAGCGCGACCGGCTCGCCGTCCTTGAAGCAGGGCGTGGTGACGACGAAGTCGTTGAGATGGCCGGTGCCCATCCAGGGATCGTTGGTGATGTAGGCATCGCCCGGCTTCATCGTCGCAATCGGGAAATGCGTGATGAAGTGCTTCACCGACTCGGCCATCGAGTTGACGTGGCCGGGCGTGCCGGTGACGGCCTGCGCCAGCATGCGGCCCTTCAGGTCGAACACGCCGGCGGAGAGGTCACCGCATTCGCGCACGATCGGGCTGAAGGCGGTGCGCAGCAGCACCTGGGCCTGCTCCTCGACCACGGCGATGAGCCGGTGCCACATGATCTGCAGGTCGATCAGGCTCGTCGCTTGGGACTCGCTCATCTCAGGCCGCCTTCCGTTCCATGACGATGCTGCCGGCACCGTCGATATGTGCGTCAAAACTGTTGGAGATGAAGGTCGAGGTCTCGTCCTCGGCGATCACGGCGGGGCCGGCGACGACGGCGCCCGGCGCCATCTGCTCGCGGCGATACAGTGGGATCTCGACGAAGCGTCCGGCGCGGCCGTCGAAGAATTTGCGGTGGCCGGCGGCTTGCCCCGCGGGCTTGCGCTGCACCTCGGCGACGGCGGGCGGTTGGTGCGCATCCGTGGTCGCGAGCACAGACCAGCTCAGCACCTCGATCGCTGCACCGGGGATCGGGCGCTCGAACAAAGCGGCATAGCCCGCCTCGAACGAGGCGCGCAGTGCTGGCAGGTCGTGCGCGGTGAGCGGGCGGTTCGGCAGCTCGACATTGATCTCGTGACCTTGGCCGACATAGCGCATGAAGGCGGCGCGGCGCTCGCGCACCGCAGCTCCAGCCGCACCCGGCTCGACCAGCGCACGCGCCTCGTCCGCCATCTCCTGCAGCAGGCTGGAGACGAGCGCCGTATCGAAATCATCGAGCCGGGCATGGCGGCTGCGCACCAGCTCGTAGGCGATGGGTGCCGCGAGGAAACCGACCGCCGAGCCGACGCCGGCGTTGGACGGCACGATCACCCTGGCGACGCCGATCTTCTCGGCGACGCGGGCGGCGTGCAGCGGCGCGGCGCCGCCGAACGCGATCAGCGTGTGCTGACCAATCACGGCGCCGCGCTCGACGGCGTGGACGCGCGCCGCGCTCGCCATGTTCTCGCAAACGACTTCATGCACCGCATAAGCCGCGGTCTCGGCATCGAGGCCGAGCGGCGCGCCGACGTCGCAGAGCAGGGCCTGTCTCGACAGCTCGGGATCGAGCTTGATGGTGCCGCCGGCGAACGCATCGGGATCGATCATGCCGAGTGCGACGTCGGAATCGGTCACGGCAGGACGCTGGCCGCCGCGGCCGTAGCACGCAGGACCGGGCTCGGAGGAGGCGCTCTCCGGGCCGACGGTGACGCGCTTCATTGCGTCGATCCGCGCGATCGAGCCGCCGCCGGCGCCGATCTCGACCATCTCGATGACGGGGATGCGCACCGGCAGGCCAGAGCCTTTCAGGAAGCGCGCGGCGCGATCGACCTCGAACACGCGCGAGCTCTCCGGCTCGAAGTTCTCGATCAGACAGATCTTGGCGGTGGTGCCGCCCATGTCGAACGACAGCACCTTGCGCTCGCCGAGCCGCGCCGCAATCTGGCCGGCGAAGATGGCGCCGCCTGCGGGACCGGATTCGACGAGGCGCACCGGGAAGCGCCGCGCCGTCGCGATCGAGGTCACGCCGCCGCCCGACGTGACGAGATAGATCGCGCCGCGGAACTGCTCGATCCTTAGCGCCTGCTCCATGCGCGCGAGATAGCTGTCCATCAGCGGCTGCACATAGGCGTTGGCGACGGCGGTCGAGGTGCGTTCGTACTCCCGGATTTCGGGACAGACCGCCGAGGACAAGGTGATCGACATGTCCGGCATTTCCTCGGCCAGGATCTCCGCGGCGCGGCGCTCATGCGCGGGATTGGCATAGGCGTGGAGGAAGGCGATGGCGATGCTGGCGACATCGAGCGTGCGCAGTTGCGGCACCAGCGCACGCACCGCCGCTTCGTCGAGCGGCAGCCTGACGTCTCCGTGGGCATCGACGCGCTCGGGCACGGTGAAGCGCAGGGAGCGCGGCACCAGCGGTTTCGGCTTGTCGATCGAGAGATCGTACTGGTCGTAGCGGCTCTCGGTTCCAATATCCAGAACATCGCGAAAGCCGGAAGTGGCGATCAGCGCGGTCTTGGCGCCGCGGCGCTCGATGATGGCGTTGGTCGCGAGCGTGGTGCCGTGAATGAAGACGTCGATGTCGCTGATGCGCGCCTTCGCGTCGGCGAGAATGAGGCTGACGCCGTCGAGCACGGCCTGCTCGGGCTGCGCCGGCGTGGTCAGCAGCTTGCGTGTCCGGCGCTGACAGCCGATGTCGAGAACGATATCGGTGAACGTGCCTCCGATATCGACGGCCAGCCGGACTTCGGCTCCTTCAAGCATTCGATGGTCTCCGCAAGCGACGAATTGATGTGCGAGTTCAGCAATTCCTATGCCATTGCGCCAGCGGAGATGCAGCTTGCTGCTCTGCGTTTGGTGCGGTGCGGATTTGAGGTCGCGGTGCGATGGGCGCGCAACCTTGCTGATCGTGGGGCGGTTGTTTGCTAGCAGCATTGAATACGACGCCGCGTTCAGTGCTGCTCACATGCTCCGCTGTCGTCCCGGCGAAAGCCGGCACCCATAACCCCAGGGAGCGGTTTGGGGCAGGCCGATCGTTTGACACCCTCCACATCATATCCGCCGCGGAGTATGGGTCCCGGATCGGCGCCGCGTCGCGCTGACGCGCGCCGTGGCTTGTCCGGGACGACAGCGGAGATCGGAGCGCGTGGGGAGCATCTCGAAGACGTGCGTTCGCATTCCCGCGGCATGAGCAGCCCGAGTTCTGCGGCCTGTTTACCCTCTGCAAAACGAGAGGGTGCAGGGAATGCCGGGTGAAGGCCTCACCCATGGCCCGCCTGCGAAAAAAAATGCAGGCGGCAGGTACCACAGGCAAAGCCGATCAACCGGCATTCCCTGCGCGATGTCTTCACGCTTATACGCAGTCTCCCTGGTGCGCCGAGCGTGTTGGCCACCATGATCCGCGCGGCGCCTCGAGCGCCGTCGCGAACGTAACACCAGCATCGGGGTGTCAGGACGCTGCGACTTCGCGTCCGTAATCATGCCGGTCGTCTGCGCCGAAGGCGCGTCCGGCATGACTGCGGCCACCGCATCCCGCACCCGACGTTCGTGACGACGCGTACGTCCCTCTGCATGGGGCAGGACGACGCGGATCATACATGATTTACGAGAAAACGAAAGCGAAAAATTTCGGTCTTTTCGAAGTAGACGAGACGGCGGCGCTCAGACGTGATCGCTTTCTCCGACTCGGCGAAGCTCGGCCTTCGGATCCGGTCTCTGCAGGGCCGCATACACGGCGCCCAGCACGACGCTGTACGCCTCGACCATCGCCAGCGAAAACAGCGCCGGGCCGGCGCCCAGCCCGAGCGACGTTGCGAACGGTCCAAGGCCGATGGCGGGAAACAAACCGATTCCGAGCAACACCCAGCCGGCGAGCCCGAGCAGGAAGCCTTTGGCGACGCCGCTGCCGCCGGGCAGGCGGTGGAAGAAGCGGCCGAACAGCAGGCCGATCAGGAAGGCTCCGTTGAGCTGCGACAGCAACCATAGCGGCGCCCCATCGTGCATCGCTCGGGCGAACAGGGGCGAGAGCGTGTCGAGAAGCGCCGAGGCGGGATCGAACTGCGGCAATAGGTGAAGCCGGCTCTTGAGCTCCATCAGGCCGATATGCGCCAGCGTCCCGCAGCCCGATGCGACCGCCGACGTCCATATCCAGCGATAGCTGCGGATCGTTGTCATCTCCTCTATTCGCCATGGCTCGTCCGTGGCTCGTTGATCTCGCTCAAGCATGCGATCTCGCCGCTCGCTTAGTTTGCGCAAACTCATTGGTACGACGTCAAGGAGTTCTGCTATGCGATTAGATCCACGCGCGCTGGTCTTCGCGGCCGCAATCGTCACCGTCACCGCCGCACCGGGCTTTGCCCAGCCGGGCGCGGGCGGGCCAGGGTGGGGCCCGGGCATGATGATGGGGCCCGGGATGATGGGCGGCCGGGGCTTCGGCTTCCTCTGCAATCCCCGCATGGCCGGATTTGCCGAATGGCGGATGTCGCAGATCGAGGCCGCCATCAAGCCGAACGACGCGCAGCGGGCGCGGCTCGATGATCTCAAAGCGGCATCGGCCAAGGCGGCGGAGCTGATCACGAAGGACTGCCCGGCGACGCCGCCGGTCAAGGCGACCGACCGCCTCGCATTGGCGGAGCAGCGCCTCGACACGATGCAGCAGGCGATCAAGATCGTCCGGCCGGCGTTTCAGGCGCTCTACGACTCGCTCGATGACAAGCAGAAGGCGGCCATGGACGCCAGCGGTCCGCGCAACTGGGGCTGGCGTCACTGGCATTGGCCGTGGAGCGACGAGTAGCCGAGATCTGGCGCAGCGGTGGCCATGCGTCTCGCATCTTCCGGGCCGCGCGGCCGTCGACCATCGGTATCGCCCGGCCCGGCTGGGCGCACTGAGCAGGACAGGATTTGACCGTTCACGGCCCTCGTGTTCCGGCGCGGCATGGCGTAAAGCAGCCGGATCGAAACGAGGTTTCCGGTCACTTGTCCTTTCCCACGACGAATCCGCCGCTCGCCCGCGCTCTGGCCGAGCGCAATTATGAGACTCCGACGCCCGTACAGCTCGCCGTGCTTGCGCATGACGCCGTCGACCGTGACCTCCTGGTTTCGGCGCAGACCGGCTCGGGCAAGACCGTGGCCTATGGGCTGGCGCTCGCGAACAACCTGCTGGGCGAGGCCGAGCGGTTCGAGCGGGCCACCGCGCCGCTGGCGCTGATCGTGGCGCCGACGCGCGAGCTTGCCTTGCAGGTCCAGCGCGAGCTCGCATGGCTTTATCAGCACGCGGGCGCGCGCGTCGTCTCCTGCGTCGGCGGCATGGATCCGCGCCGCGAGCAGCGCGAGCTGGAGGCCGGGGCCCATATCGTCGTCGGCACGCCCGGGCGGCTGTGCGATCATCTGCGACGCGGGCGTCTCGATATCTCGGAACTGAAGGCCGTGGTGCTCGACGAGGCCGACGAGATGCTCAATCTCGGCTTTCGCGAGGACCTCGAGTTCATCCTCGAGACCACGCCGGAAACGCGCCGGACGCTGCTGTTCTCGGCGACTTTCCCGCGCGGCATCGTCGCGCTGGCCAAACAGTATCAGGACGACGCCTTCCGGATCGAGGTCGAGGGCGACGAAGGCGGGCATGCCGACATCGAGTACCGTGCCATCCGCATCGCCGCCGACGATGTCGAGCATGCGGTCGTCAACGTGCTGCGCTTCTACGAGTCGCCGAGCGCGATCGTGTTCTGCAACACCCGCGAGAAGGTGCGCCATCTGCAGGCGGCGCTGCTGGAGCGCGGCTTTTCCGTCGTCGCGCTGTCGGGTGAGCTGACCCAGAACGAGCGGACCACGGCGCTGCAGTCGCTGCGCGACGGGCGCGCGCGGGTGTGCGTGGCAACCGACGTCGCAGCACGCGGCATCGATCTCGCGAAGCTCGACCTCGTCGTCCACGCCGAGCTGCCGAATGATCCCGAGGTGATGCAGCATCGCTCGGGTCGCACCGGCCGCGCCGGCCGCAAGGGCGTCAGCGTGCTCCTGGTGCCGCCGGCCCGCCGACGGCGCGCGGAAACGCTGCTGAACCTCGCCGGCATCGAGGCCGCGTGGGGCGCCGCGCCGCAGGCGGATGAGATCCGCAAGCTCGATCAGGAGCGCATGCTCCACGACCAGGTGTTCACCGAGGAGACGACGGCGGAGGATCTGGCGCTCGCGCAGGCGCTGCTGGCGGAGCGGTCGGCCGAGGACATCGCCGCCGCATTGGCACGGCTCTATCGCGCGCGGCTGCCGTCGCCCGAGGACATTCTCGATCCAGGCCAGGATCGTGGCCGTGCGCGCGAGGATCGCGGTCGCGATACCGTCAGGCCGGCGCGCGGCGAGGAGCGGCCACCGGCGCCCCGAACGAAGACGGGGAAGCCGTCGGCGCGCCACGGCATGGGCGAGCCGAGCATCTGGTTCCGGGCGGCGATCGGACGCAGGAAGAACGCCGAGGCGCGCTGGCTGCTGCCGATGATCTGCCGCCGCGGCGGCATCGAAAAGCACGACATCGGCGCCATCAAGATCCAGGACACGACGACCGAGTTCGAGATCGCCGCGCGCGTCGCCGACGCATTTGCTGCGAACATCCGCCGTCCCGACAAGGAGGACAATATCCGGATCGAGCCGCTGGCGGGCGCGCCCTCGGGGCAGGCGTCGCCGGACAAGCCGCGCGCCGACAAGCGGCCGCCGCGGCGCGAGGCGGACGAGACGGCCTACCATCCGCTGCAGCGCGATGAGCCGCGTGGGGGCAGGGACGCCAAGCCGCGCGCCAAGCCGCATCGCGAGGGGCCGGCGAAACCCGGCCAACAGCCGGCGTTCGCGAACAAAAAGCAGCATCGCGACAAGTCCAGCCACGGCGGACAGACGTATTCAGACAGACCCTCGCGGTCGAAGGCGCCGGGTGGAAAGAAGGCCAAGGCCAAACGCCGCGGCTGATTGGCCCGGCCCAGGCGGGGGCTGCCGTCGCTCCGCGTTATCGGCAGCTGAGCCACCAGGGAGGAGCCGCGCATGAGCCGGTACGCCGTTCTGTATTTCGCGACGCTGGCCGTGCTGCTCGGCTTCGACATCCCGTTCCTGAGTGTCGTCGCCAGGGGCTTCTTCCAGTCGCAGGTCGGCGAGATGCTGGGCGAGATCCGCCCCGTGCCGGCGGTGCTGTTCTATCTGCTCTATGTCGTGGGCGTGCTGATCTTCGTCAGCGGGACGGCCGACGCGACATGGCGCTCGACCTTGCTCTACGGCGCGCTGTTCGGGCTGTTCTGCTACGCCACCTTCGAGCTGACGTCGCTGGCGATGCTCAAGCAGTGGACCTGGGCGGTGGTGGCGGTCGACATCAGCTGGGGTGTATTCGTGACGGCGGTGTCGGCGACACTCGGGCTGCTGATCGCGGACTGGGCGACGCCACGGGGCTGAAGTGGCGTCGGCCCGAAGCGCTCAGAGTTCGAGCCCAGTCTATCGAGATCCCGGGTCCGCCTCTGCGAGGCGTCCCGGGATGACGTCATTAAACGTCGTTTGCCGCCGTCACTTCGGCTGCGGCACCACGCGCAGATAGGGCTTGGGCGCCTTCCAGCCGTTCGGATAGATCGTCTTGGCCTCGTCGTCGGACACCGAGCCGGCGATGATGACGTCCTCCCCCTGCTTCCAGTCGGCGGGGGTGGCGACGCGGTGCTTTGACGTGAGCTGCAGCGAGTCGATGACGCGCAGTATTTCCTGGAAGTTGCGGCCGGTGGTCATCGGGTAGACCAGGATCAGCTTGATCTTCCTGTCGGGCCCGATGATGAAGACGTTGCGGACGGTCTGATTGTCGGCCGCGGTGCGCTTGGACGGATCACCGGAGATCGCCGCCGGCAGCATGTCGTAGAGCTTGGAGACGTTGTAGTCGGTGTCGCCGATCATCGGATAGTTCGGCGCCGCGCCCTGCGTCTCGCGGATGTCCTCCGACCATTTGGCGTGGTTGTCCACCGGGTCGACCGACAGGCCCATCAGCTTGACACCGCGCTTGTCGAACTCCGGCTTCAGCCGCGCCAGCGCGCCGAGCTCGGTGGTGCACACCGGGGTGAAATCCTTCGGATGCGAGAACAAGAGGGCCCAGCTGTCGCCGATCCAGTCGTGGAATTTGATCTTGCCTTCGGTGGTGTCTGCCTCGAAGTCCGGGGCAGTGGAGCCGATCTGGAGAGCCATGGCAGTCCCTTTCAGTACAGGTGGCGGGAATAAATCTTCTAAACACTATAGGAAATGCCGCCGCGGAAGGGAACTGGCTGACGGAAAAGAGAAGATAATTGCTCCAAAGCTCACGCGGCCAACAACTTCTTTTGAGTTTCCGGGCTGCGGCGAAACATCCGTGAGACGACCGGTTGCCCAGATTTCGCCATCTGTTGGTCGCAACACGCCGCCCCCTGACGCCCCTTGGCTTTGAACCGTGATCGAGGTCACTGCGGCAAATCGGCAACCGATACAAAAACCCACAGCACCGTTTCGAACCGTTAACCACTCGTTCAGACGCGGGCCGACAAGGTGGGTCAACACAGCAACTGAGAAGAGAACATGGCTACCTCTGCACCAAAAACCATCGGCATCGATGGTCTCGAACCGTCCTCCTGTGAGACCGCTGCTTTCGCGCTCGGCATCGTGCGCGACGGCGTGATCACCGGCGAGGGTCCGACCACCGCGGGACGCGTGCATTTCTCCCGCGTGCTCGATGCCGATGACGCCGCCTGGTGCGCGCGCATTCTGAGCGCTGCCGCGATCAACGACGTGCCCGTCAGCCGCGCCGAGGCCGAAGCGCTGTTCGCGATCGATGCCGCCGCGACCGAGCGCAAGGACGACGGCCGGTTCGAGGATCTGCTCGCCAAGGCGGTGGCGCATCATGCCGCGGCCGCCTCCGGCCTGCCGGTGCCGCCGCGCAGCGTGGCGTTGTCGCCGGAGACGGCGATCGAGAGCTGGGCTCCGGTCAATGCGCGGGGCCTCCGCACCGATGCGCTGGAATGGGTCGCCAGGCAGATGCGCGGCAAGCGCCAGGGCAACCGTGCGCTGATGGCGATGGTGGCCACGCTGGTCGGCGTCACCGTGCTGCCGCTGGCGCAACTGCCGTCGATGATCGACATCGGCATGTAAGCGCGTCGCGTTCATCCAAAGGCACGAGTTCGACGAGCGCGATGACCTCATCGCGCTCTTTTCGTTTTGACCGGCGGCGATCGCATGACGGCTCTTGATGGCGCCGCCCGGCCGGTGAATCAATCGGCGGTGCGACATGCGGGAACGGTCTCCCCGGGTATCGCTGCGCTCACCCGGGCTACGGCACCACGTCTAGTCGAAACAGAAATGCCCCACTTTCGCGGGGCACTCTGCTGATCGCGTAGAGGTGGCGGACTGACTACTTCGCCGCCGCCGTTTTCTTCGGCGCCTCGTCGTCGAGTCCCACGGTGCGGCCGGGGAAGCCGGCGGCGTCGAAGTAGCGCTGGGTGCCGACGCGCTGCAGCTTCAGCACGGTGCGCAGTCCTCCGGCGGCCGGATCCGACTTGATGACGTCCGACGTCGCCTTCGGCGTGGTGCCGTTCGGCATCGCCTCGGTCATGATGCGGCCGATCAGTCTGCCCTTCGGAGCGACCTTGAGGTCGAGCAGCTTCGCCGCGGTGATGCCGACATCGGCATTGCTGACGGGCAGGGGATCGACGAAGCCCGCCTTGAAGTCGGGTCCGATGGCCGCCATGAAGCTGTAGGTGTCGCCGCGGCCGAACGAGCCGTGCATGCCCTGGCCCTGGCGCAGCACGGTGTCGGCGACCTCGACCTGGCAGTTGCTCGGCTGATCGCAGCCCGGCGCGACATAGGAGCGGAAGTTGACCACGATCGCCGGATGCGGCGTCACCGCCTTGCCCTGCAGGTTGATCCGCGACAGCGGCAGCGTGCCGGGAATCTCGCCAAGCTTGTCGTCGACGAAGATGCCGGAGACGTAGTCCTGCGCCAGCAGCGCCTTGACGGTGCGGCGGGCGAGCTTCCTGTCGTTGTTGGGCAGATAGATCAGGTCGGAGCCGCCATTGGTGGCGACGACGAGATCGGGCTTGGTTGGATCCTTGCCGAGCACGCCGTTGCCGGCCTTCGGGTGCTTGCCGTCGGGCACCGCCGCGTTCTTGTCGTTCGGATCGAACAGCGGCAGGTCGAGCGCCTTGGCGAGGTCGATCGCCAGGAAGCCCATCGGCAGGAAGTCCTTCGGCGTGTCGTCGTAGCTGACCTTGGCCGATGGGCTGGTCTTGCTCTCCTTGGAGATGGTCGAGAAGCCGTGGTCGGCCTGGACCATGATGTTGGTCGAGGCGGCAAGCCCGAGATCGTCGAGCGCCTTGCGCAACGCCACCAGATTGTCGTCGGCATTCCTGATGCCGGCCATCGACGTCGGGCCATTGATGCCCGGCGTGATGGTGTTGAGGCTGTCGCCGTGATTGTGCTGGCTGCCGTCCGGATCGCGCGACCAGAACACCAGAACGAACGGCTTGTTGCGGGCCTTGAACATCGGCAGCACCGCCTTGGTGGCGACGTCGACCATGTAGGCCTGCTGCGCGACGTTGGCCGAGGTCGTGCCCGGCGTCTTGGCGTCGCCCGCCTTTCCGTTGTCGCCGCGCGACGGCGTCGCCAGCGGCAGGCCGGCCTTGGTCATGGCATCCTTGACCTCGTCGGTGACAGGCACGCCGTTCTTGTTGCCCGTGGAATCGTCGATCACGATCGAGGAGGTCGCGCCGGGCTTGCAAGGGCAGCCGGTGTGGTCGAACAGGTAGGTCGGGCCGACTTTGCCGATCGCGGCGGTCGAATAGCCGGCCTTGCGGGCGAGCTTCAGGATGGTGTCCTCGTTGAGGTAGTCGCCGTTGAAATGCTCGTCGATATCGCCGAGCACGGCGTCGTTCTCGATGAAGGGCACGACGGTGCCGCCGGCCGGCGCCGAGGTGTAGCCCGTGAAGATCGTGTTCGAGAACGTGCCGGTGTCGCCGAGATAGTGGCCCGTCGCCATGGCCGAGCCGTTGGCCATCGTGAAGGTCGGAAACAGCGAGTGCGAATTCTTGAAGTTGACGCCCTTGTCGCGGACGGCGGCCATGGCCGGGGCGGTCTCCGGCGTCACCTTGAGCGCACGCAGGCCGTCGGGAATGAACAGGATGAGGTTATGGGGGGTGGCGTTCTGCGCAAATGCGGCTCCGGACGACAGCAAGGTCAGTCCGGCGCACAGCAGCACGAGCGGGCGGCGCATTGAAAACTCCTGAAGGCAATCGGCGGAATCGCGGCGTCTCGCCGCAGGGAAGAGCTGTAGTTTTGCCGGGTGACAGTTTTGTTACAAGAGGCTCGGAGGCCGCCGACAGCGCTCCGGCAGGATTTTCTTGCGGCGGGCTCATCGGTGGCAGGAACTAGGGTATGGCTTTCTGGTTGTCGGCTCACAATCAACAGGAGCACACCATGCCTGCCGACAAAGACCTCAACGAGCTCTTCCTCGATACCCTCAAGGACATCTACTACGCCGAGAAGCAGATCCTGAAGACGCTGCCGAAAATGGCCAAGGCGGCGCAGTCGGAGAAGCTGGCGGCGGCGTTCGAGAAGCACCACGACGAGACCGAAGGCCAGATCGAGCGGCTCGAGCAGATCTTCGAGCTGATCGGCAAGCCCGCCCGCGGCAAGAAGTGCGATGCGATCGAGGGCATCATCGACGAGGGCAAGGAGATCATGGACGAGTACAAGGGTACACAGGCGCTCGACGCCGGCCTTCTTGCGGCAGCGCAGGCGGTCGAGCACTATGAGATGTCGCGCTATGGCACCCTGAAGGCCTGGGCGCTCAAGCTCAACCTGCCGAAGGCCGCCAAGCTGCTCGACCAGACGCTGAATGAAGAGCGGAAGACCGACGAGACGCTGACCAAGATCGCTGAGACTGCGGTCAACTACGAAGCCGCGGCATGACCATCGGCCGATCGTGATCACAACGCCGCCAGCGTGCCACCAGCGCTGGCGGCGGCGTCACGAGTCGCACCTTCGGGGCCTGGTTGGAGCCTGCCAAGGCGCCGACCTCGATATTCTCCCGCCGGTTGCGCATCTCCTTGCGTTCGGAGGAGGCAGGTGGGCTGCAAGTCAGCCGCTGCCTATCGGATGGTCCCGATCCCGGCCAGGATGAGGTCGATGCCGGCAAGAAATTGCGCGCGGTCGTCGTGCTCGCGCAGCTCCGTCGCCACCCGATGCACGAACGGGTACTCCGCGGGATCGAGCTGCGTCCACCGCGTGGCGACCGCTCCGAGGAACGCCGCGCGGTCCGTCTCGCGTGGCAGCAGGCGGGCGTTCGCGGCATTCCGCCCGGCCACGCCAAGGATGTAGTTCAAGAGCGCGGACGCGGAATCGAACAGGGCGCTTTCGGGGACACCGAGCGTCTGGAGCCGTCCGCCGACGCTTTCGACGATCTGCAGCATCGCGGACCGCCACGGTTCACGGAAAAGCTGGGCACCCACCCAGGGGTGGGCGTCGATTGCGTCGAACAGCCCGAGGGCAACGGCACGGATCGCCTGTCGCGGCTCTGCATCGCCCACGACCCCGGTCATGACACGGGCAATGACGTCATCGGTGGCCGCTGCGAGCAAATCGCTCTTGTTGGCGACGTGCCAGTAGATCGCCCCGCTGCCGGTCGCCAGGCGAGCTGCGAGCGCGCGGAAGGTCAGAGCGCTTTCGCCCTCGGTGTCGAGGATCTCGATCGCGGCCTCGACGATTCTCTCCTTCGAGAGCGCATCCGCGCGCCGTTCCGTCCGTTGTGTTCTGCTCGCCATGACCATCTTGACATGATTGGAACGTTGTTCCAATCAACTTTCATGGAACGACGTTCCAGTCAATTTGAAAGGCAGATGATGACGACACCCGTCACGATCGTCGGTGCGGGCCTCGGTGGCCTTACGCTCGCACGCGTCCTCCATGTCCACGGTATCCCGGCGACGATCTATGAGGCGGAGCCATCCGCCGAAACCCGGGCGCAAGGCGGCCAGCTCGATATTCACGAGCACGACGGGCAACGTGCCCTCGCAGACGCCGGCCTCATCGATGCGTTCCGTGCGATCATCCATGAGGGCGGCGCGGCGTCGCGCGTGCTTGACCGGCATGGCACGGTGCTGCTCGCGCAGCCCGATGACGGCCGACGCCCCGAGGTGCTGCGGGGTGATCTGCGGCGGATTCTTCTCGAGTCCCTGCCAGCTGAGACGATCCAGTGGGGCAAGAAGCTGACCGGCGTCGTGCGCCTCGGCGACCACAGGCACGAGCTGAGATTCGCGGACGGGGCGAGCGTGGTCACGAGCCTGCTGGTCGGCGCCGACGGCGCCTGGTCGAAGGTCCGGCCCCTGCTGTCGGCCGCCAAGCCGGAATATGTCGGCACGACGTTCGTTGAGACCTACCTGCATGACGCCGACGAGCGGCACACCGCGGCGGCCGAAGCAGTCGGCGGCGGCGCATTGTTCGCGCTCGCTCCGGGACAGGGGATCTGCGCGCACCGTGAGGCAGGACAGGTTCTTCACGCCTACGTCGCGCTGAACCGCTCCGCCGAGTGGATCGCCGGCATCGACTTCATGGACGCTGCCGCCGCGACGGCGCGAATTGCGGCCGAGTTCGACGGATGGGCGCCTGCGCTCACCGCGCTGATCACCGACGGCGAAACCCCGCCGGTCCCGCGCATGATCCACACGCTTCCGAACGACCATCGGTGGGACCGTGTGCCTGGGGTGACGCTTCTCGGTGATGCCGCGCACCTGGCGCCGCCGGCCGGCGAGGGCGCGAACCTGGCGATGTTCGACGGCGCCGAGCTCGGCAAGGCGATCGCTGCCCACCCCGGCGACATCGAAGCGGCACTCGCCATCTACGAAGCAGCGCTATTCCCGCGCAGCTCGTCGGCGGCCGCAGGCGCGCATCAAATCCTCAAGCTCTGCCTCGGCGACAGCGCACCATTCGGGCTCGTCGACTTCTTCAACGGTGCCCTGGAGAGGTAGGGCGGGCTCCCGCCTTCGTCACCGTGCCCACCGCCATCACATCGATGTCAGATCGCTGCGGCCAGCGCCGCGATCAGCGCTGGCGGCGTTGCTACGAGTCCGATCTTGAGAAACTGCCAGGCGGACACCTCGATTTTTTCGCGCCGCAGGGCGGTCAGCCACAGGATGGTGGCGAGCGAGCCGGTCACCGAGATGTTGGGGCCGAGATCGACGCCGATCAGAATTGCACGGATGACCTCATGCGGCAGGTGATCGCTGGCCGCCACCGAGCCGGCGACCAGTCCGACGGGAAGATTGTTGGCGATGTTGTCGGCGATCGCCGTGATCAGGCCCGCGGCCCAGGCGGCGCCAGCCGGTGAGCCGGTAACGCCCTGGTGCAGCCAGGCGCTGAGCTGGCCGATCGCGCCGGCCCGGTTCAGGCCTTCGACCATCACGAACAGGCCGCCGACCAGCGGCAGCACGCCCCAGGACACGCCTTTGATCGTGGGCCATGGCGACTGCCGGCTGATCAGCAGGATCGCGGCCGCCGTGACCACGCCACAGACGAAGGTCGGCAAGCCCAGTTGCACGTCGAGCGCCGAGGCGGTCAGCAGCACGGCGGCAATCGCCATGATTCCGACCGCGGCGAGCCGGCCCTCGCGGCTCAGATGCGGCTTGTCGACATCGGTCCGCAGCGTTTCCTCACGAAGCGCGCGGCGCTGGGTCAGCCACAGCGCGACATAGGTCAGGGCGATCGCGGCCATCGAGGGCAAAGTGAACTGGCGCAGCCATTCGGTGAGATGCGGCATGCGTTCACCGAACACGACCAGATTGGCCGGATTGGAGATCGGCAGCACGAAGCTCGCGGCATTGGCGATGAAGGCGCAGACGTAGAGATAGGGCAGCGGCGAAGCGCCGGCGGCGCGCGTGGCAGCATAGACGGCCGGCGTCAGCACGATCGCAGTGGCATCGTTGGAGAGCACCACGGTGACCAGAGTGCCGACCGCATAGACCAACAGGAACAGGAGTTGCGGCGAGCCGCGCGCATGCTCCACGGCATACGCCGCGAGATAGTCGAACAAGCCCTCGCGGCGGGCCAGCTCGGCAATCAGCATCATGCCGATCAGGAACAGATAGACGTCGACGCCCTTGCGGATGCCGGTGAGCGCATCAGCGACAGGCAGCAGGCCGAGCGCGACCAACAGGATCGCGCCGGCGACGGCCCACACGGCCTCGGGCAGCCGAAACGGGCGGATGATGACGCCGGCGGTGGCGGGAATGATGATGGCGTAAGCGAGCCAGGTATCTTGCAGGGACATGATCAGGGATCGATAGAGCAAATCATTCGGCGGGGATAGCGGGCGAGGACGCCGCATCCGGATGCGCGGCCTCCGTTCCACCGGTCTCGGGAAGCAGCCGCCAGCATACGATCACGGCGAGCGCGGCGGCCGCGCCGAGGGCCAGGAATGCGGCGATGTAGCCGCCATGGACGACGACCGGGCCCGCCAGCGCGGTCGACAGCGCCGCGCCAATGCTCTGCGCTGTAATCACGGCGCCCTGAGCAATGTTGAAGCGGCCGGTGCCGCGCATCAGGTCCGCGACGATCACCGGCATGATCGCGCCGAAGATGCCGGCGCCGGGGCGCGCGAAGCGCGCACTACCTACTCAGCGCGGCAGCGGCGCCTTCTCGGCCATCGCCTTGCGCAGGATGCGCGACAGCGACTCCACCGAATAGGGCTTCTTGATCAGCTCGAAGCCGTGATGGGCGTTCTCCGCGAGCACGTGGCTGTAGCCGGATGTCAGCACCACCGGCAGGCCGGGATAGCGGTCGCGGATGATGCCGGCGAGCTCCAGGCCGTTGATGCCGGGCATGATGACGTCGGAGAATACGAGGTCGACCGCGAATTCGTCGTTCGCCAGGATTGCCAGTGCATCGGCGGCATTGGCGACGCGGCGCGTCACATAGCCGAGGTCCTCGAGCAGCTCGGTCGAGAACTGCCCCACCTCGTCATTGTCCTCGACCACGAGCACGCGGTAGCCGCGCCCGATGGTCGCCGGCTCGATGCGCGCGGAGCCGGCTTCCGTGCCGGATTGCGGTGCCGTGGCCTGCGGCAGGTAGATCGTGAAGGTCGCGCCGTGGCCGATGCGGCTGTCGACCGCGATGTCGCCTTCGGACTGCTTGGCGAAGCCGAACGCCTGGCTGAGGCCGAGACCCGTGCCCTTGCCGACCTCCTTGGTGGTGAAGAAGGGTTCGAAGATGGCGTTGAGGTGCTGAGGCGCGATGCCGCCCCCGGTGTCGGCGACCGAAATCGCGATGAAGGCACCGGGCCGGGGGCCCTGGCCACGCAAGGCCGGGATGCTCTCGGTCCGCTGCACGCCGATTTTCAGATGTCCTTCACCGTTCATGGCGTCGCGCGCATTGACGGCGAGGTTGATCAGCGCGGTCTGGAATTGCGCGACGTCGGCGAGGGTGAACAGTCCGCTGTTCGTGACCGCGAGCTCGATCTGGATGCGGCCGCCGACGAGAGGACGGATCAGCTGCACGACGTTCTCGACCTGCTCGCCAACATTGAACACCTGCGGCGTCAAGGGTTGCCGCCGCGCGAAGGCCAGCAGTTGCGCGGTCAGCTTCGAGGCGCGCTCCACCGTCTCGGAGATCGCATCGACATAGCGCCTGCGCCGCTCCTCGGGGAGATCGCGGCGGCGCAGGAAGTCGGTGGCCGAGCGGATGATGGTGAGCAGGTTGTTGAAATCGTGCGCGACGCCGCCGGTGAGCTGGCCGATCGCCTCCATCTTCTGCGACTGCCGCAACAGCTCCTCGCCCTGGATGCGTTCGGTGACGTCGACCGCCTCGGCGACCGCGCCGGTGACCACATCATGCTGGTCGAACAGAGGTCGCATCGAAAGCTCGAAATGTCGCTGGCCGCTGGCGAAATCGAGCCGCATCTCGGTCCGAAAGCTCTCGCCGGCGAGAACGCGGGCGAACGCCTTGCGCAGCATCTCGGTCACGCCCGGCGTATGGGTGAACCAGGGCGCATCCCAGAGCGGCTGGCCGATGACGTTCACTTCACCGGCGCGCATGCCGGCGACCGCGATGCGGTTGGCATGCAGCACGCGGCCCTCGACGTCGAGGATGGCCTGATACTGATTGCTGGTGTCGAAGATCGCGCGCATGCGCGCTTCATTGGCCTCGAGTTGGGCGGTGCGCTCCTTGATCCGCTCTTCGAGGGTCTCGTTGATGCGGCGCAGCTCGATCTCGGCCTGCTTGGCGGCCGTGACGTCGTGAGCGACGCCGATGAATCCGACATGTTTGCCGTTCGCGTCCCAGCGCGGCTGCGATTCCGAGCGCAGCCAGCGCCATTCGCCGTCGGCGCGGCGGTAGCGCGCCTCGAGGAAGAACGGCTTCAGCGAGCGCTCTCCCGATTGCTGCTGCTCCAGGATGCGCGGAAGATCCTCGGGATGCAGCACCTTGCGCCAGTCGAAGGCCAGCGTCTCGTCATGGGGCAGGCCGAGGAAATCGACATAGGCGCGATTGACGAAGGAGCGGGTGCGGTCGAGCTTCGTCACCCAGATCGGCACCGGGGCGCTGTCGGCGATCAGCCGGAAGCGCTCCTCGCTCTCGCGCAGCTTGGCCTGCGCCAGCATCTGGTCGGTGACATCGATATGCGCGCCGACCAGGCGGATGGCGCGGCCGTTCCAGTCGCGCTCGATGCGGGCGATGACGCGGACCCACCGGATCTCGCCATCGCTGGGACGGATGATGCGGTATTCGGTGGTGTAGTCCTCCTGCTTGCTCTTGACCGCGGCGATGAACTCCTGCTCGGCCTTGACGCGGTCGTCGGGATGGACGCGCCTGACCCAGTCTTCGTGAGTCTCGTGAACGGCTTCCGGCGGCAGGCCGTGAATGATCAGGTATTCGGGGGAGCGGCGGTTGCGGTAGCCTTCGCGCAGGTCGACCTCGACGCCGCCGACCCGGGCGATCCGCTGGATGCGCGCGAGCTCCGCCTCGCGTTCCTGCAGCGCGCGATAGGCCTCATCGCGATCGCGCGCAATCTCCTCGATATGCTGGCGCAGCGCGTCGGCGGCAGCCTCCGGCCTCACGTCGTCTCTGGGCGCATCCGCGCTGTTCATGCTGACCTGCACTGATGTGGCGAGCAGTCGCCCGAGAATTCCATCGCGGGTGTTCGGAAGCTTGGCGACATTGGGACCAAGGAAAGCAAACTGACCAGAGATTAAGGCGGGCAAACGCCGGCATGACGAGAACGTCGGGGCAGACAAAAAGTTCCGCGCTCCCGGAACGGACTGTTACTGTCGTGCGTCGTCAGGCCCTGAACACCGCAACACGTAGGTCCACGCCGTGAAGCTCTTCGTCTGTCAGGTCTGCACGAACATCCTGTACTTCGAGAATCGGAGCTGCGGGCGCTGTGGCCATCAGCTCGCCTTCATGCCGGAGCGCCAGATCCTGTCGGCGATCGAGCCGACGGAGGAGGGCTTTCGGACGCTCACCGACCACGGGACGGGGCGCTTCTTCTGCGCCAATGCCGAGCACGACGCCTGCAACTGGCTGCTCGAGACCGGCGAGACCGCAGGCTTCTGCCGAGCCTGCCGGCACAACGGCACCATTCCCAATCTGTCCGATCCCGCGCAGCTTGCGGGATGGCGCGAGCTGGAGGTGGCCAAGCACCGACTGTTCTACTCGCTGATCCGATGGAAACTCCCTGTGAAGACGCGGATCGAGGACCCCGAGCACGGGCTGATCTTCAACTTCCTCGCCGATGACCCCGTCGGCCAGCAGAAGGTCATGACGGGCCACGACAACGGCCTCGTCACCATCGCGCTGGCCGAGGCCGACGATTTCGAGCGCGAGCGACGGCGGCTCGAAATGGACGAGCCGTACCGGACCTTGCTCGGTCATTTCCGCCACGAGGTCGGGCACTATTTCTGGGACGTGCTGGTGCGCGATGCCGGCAGGCTCGAGGAATGCCGGGCCGTGTTCGGCGACGATACCCAGGACTACGGCGAGGCGCTGAGGCGGCATTACGATCAGGGGCCTCCGGTGGACTGGCAGGACAATTTCGTTTCGGCCTACGCCACCACGCATCCGTGGGAGGATTTTGCCGAGACCTGGGCGCACTACCTCCACATCGTCGACACGCTGGAGATGGCCTCCGAGTTCGGCATCGAGATCGATCCGCCCGCGGACCAGATCGGCGGGCTGACGGCGCGTGTCACCTTCGATCCGTATGTCGCGGAGGATTTCGACACCATCGTCAACGCCTGGCTGCCATTCACCTTCGCCATGAACAGCGTCGCACGGGCGATGGGCGCGCGCGATCTCTATCCGTTCATCCTGACGCCGCCGGTGATCGGCAAGCTCGGCTTCGTCCACCATCTGGTGCGGCAGGGCGCACAGCAAGAGTCTGTCGCTCTGGCGCCCGAAAAGCCACAGGCCGAGCCGCAGCAGGAAGAGATCGGGGCGGCGTGATCCGCCTTGACTCCTTCGAACATAAAGTGAACATGGCGGCGTGACCGGAGCGAGGACCGTCATCGCGCATGCCCAGATCGCAATCCAAGACCGATGCCGCGGACACCGAAGACCTCGCGCTGGACGCCGCCGTGGACCAGGCCATTGCTGCCTGCGGGGGCGATCCGCGGGCGGCCATTCGTGCCCTGATCGTTGCGAACGATTTTCTCGAGACCGAGGTCGGCGAACTGATGAAGGCGGTGTCGCACGCCTATGCCCGCGGACGTTTCCACAGCTATTCCGGCTGACGGCAAGGGACGCAGCTGGCATGCCTCGCCGGACGGCAGGGGCGGAACGAGAGGCGGGTTGCGCGCGGGCGATTTTGGTATAGACGAACCGGTCAAGCTCGCGGTGTTACGCCTGTGCCACGAGCGGGGAGCCCGCCCAAAGGTATCAAGCAAGAAATGTTCAAAACCATTCTGATCGCGAACCGCGGCGAGATCGCCTGCCGGGTCATCAAGACCGCCCGCCGCATGGGAATCCGGACCGTTGCGGTCTATTCGGAAGCCGACCGCGATGCGCTTCATGTCGAGATGGCCGATGATGCCGTGCTGATCGGCCCGCCCGCCGCCGCCGAGAGCTATCTCCTGATCGACCGCATCGTCGAGGCCTGCCGCAAGACCGGCGCCGAGGCGGTGCATCCGGGCTACGGCTTCCTGTCCGAGCGCGAGGCGTTTCCGCGGGCGCTGGCCGAGGCTGGCATCGTCTTCATCGGCCCCAACCCCGGCGCCATCGCCGCGATGGGCGACAAGATCGAATCGAAGAAGGCGGCCGCCAAGGCCAAGGTCTCGACCGTGCCAGGCTTCCTCGGCGTCATCGAGGACGACAAGCATGCCGTGCGCATCGCCGACGAGATCGGCTATCCCGTCATGATCAAGGCCTCCGCCGGCGGCGGCGGCAAGGGCATGCGCATCGCGCATTCGACCGCCGAGGTGGCCGAGGGCTTCAACCTCGCCAAGGCCGAGGCCAAGGCCTCGTTCGGCGACGACCGCGTCTTCATCGAGAAGTTCATCGTCGATCCCCGCCACATCGAGATCCAGGTGCTCGGTGACAAGCATGGCAACGTGATCTATCTCGGCGAGCGCGAATGCTCGATCCAGCGCCGCAACCAGAAGGTCATCGAGGAGGCGCCGTCGCCGCTGCTCGACGAGGAGACAAGGCGCAAGATGGGCGAGCAGGCGGTCGCGCTCGCCAAGGCCGTGAACTACGACTCCGCCGGCACCGTGGAGTTCGTCGCCGGCCAGGACAAGAGCTTCTACTTCCTGGAGATGAACACCCGCCTGCAGGTCGAGCATCCCGTCACCGAGCTCGTCACCGGCATCGATCTCGTCGAGCAGATGATCCGCGTCGCCGCCGGCGAGAAGCTCGCGCTTGCGCAGAAGGACGTCGCGCTGACCGGCTGGGCGGTGGAGTCGCGCGTCTATGCGGAAGATCCGTTCCGCAGCTTCCTGCCCTCGATCGGGCGCCTCGTGAAGTATCGCCCGCCGGCCGAGAGCAAGGCGGACGGCATCACCGTGCGCAACGACACCGGCGTGCAGGAGGGCGGCGAGATCTCGATCTACTACGATCCGATGATCGCCAAGCTGGTCACCCATGCGCCGTCGCGGGCTGCCGCGATCGAGGCGCAGTCGACCGCGCTCGATGCGTTCTATGTTGACGGCATCCGCCACAACATCCCGTTCCTGTCGGCGCTGATGAACCATCCGCGCTGGCGCGAGGGAAGGCTGTCGACCGGTTTCATCGCCGAAGAGTTTCCCAAGGGCTTCGCCGCGCGTGCGCCGGAAGGCGAGATCGCGCGCCGGCTTGCGGCGGTGGGCGCCGCGATCGACCACGTGCTCGGCGAGCGCAAGCGGCAGATCTCGCAGCAGATGATCGGCCGGCCCGTGAGGCGGCAGGGCCGCCGCGCGGTGTGGCTCGGACGCGACGAGATCCTGCTCGACATCACCAGGGAGAACGGCGCGATCACGGTTCGCTTCGTCGGGGCCGACGGCAAGGTCGGCCCGGCGCATCAGTTGGTGTCGGACTGGAAACCGGGCGATGCGGTCTGGCACGGCACCATCGATGGCGCGGCCATCGCGGTGCAGACGCGCCTCATTGCGAACGGCGTGCGGCTCGCGCATCAGGGCGTTGAAGCGCCGGTCTACGTCTACACGGAAGCCGAGGCGACCGCGGCGCGGCTGATGCCGGTCGTCGCCGCCGGCGACAGCGGCAAGAAGCTGTTGTGCCCGATGCCCGGCCTCGTGGTCTCGATCGCCGTGACCGAAGGGCAGGAGGTCAAGGCAGGCGAGACGCTCGCCGTGGTCGAAGCCATGAAGATGCAGAACGTGCTGCGCGCCGAGCAGGACGGTACGGTGAAGAAGATCCATGCGACAGCCGGCGCTACGCTTGCGGTGGACGCGCTGATCTTGGAGTTTGCGTAAGCAGCAGTCATCGTCATTGCGAGCGCAGCGACGCAATCCAGAGCTCGACAGATAGCTCTGGATTGCTTCGTCGCTGCGCTCCTCGCAATGACGGGAGAGAGGAGGCGAGGATGACCTTCCGTGCACGCAGAGAGGCGCTCCGTGCGATCCTCGCCGGCGATCGCTGCATCCACCCGGGCTCGGTGTACGACGCGATCTCGATCCGCATCGCCGAAGATCTCGGCTTTGAGCTCGGCATGTTCGGCGGTTCGGCTGCCTCGCTCGCCGTCCTCGGCGATCCCGACATCGCGCTGATCACGTTGACCGAGTTGGCGGAGCAGATGCGGCGGATGTCGCGCGCCGCCGCGCTGCCGGTGCTGGTCGATGCCGATCACGGCTATGGCAATGCGATGAACGTGCGCCGCACGGTGCAGGAGCTGGAGGCGGCCGGTGCCGCGGGTCTCACCATCGAGGATACGCTGCTGCCGCAGGCTTTTGGCGAGGCGAAGCCGCAGTTGATCTCGCTTGCCGAAGGGGTCGGCAAGGTGAAGGCGGCGCTCGACGGCCGAGGCGATCCCGCGCTGGTCATTCTGGGACGAACGGGGGCCGTCTCCATCGCCTCGCTCGACGACGCCATCGCGCGCGCCAAGGCCTACGAGGCCTGCGGCGTCGACGGCCTGTTCTTCACCGGCATCACCTCGCGCCATCAGCTCGATGCAATTGCGGCAGTCGCCACATTGCCGATCGTGCTCGGTGGCGCGCCGGAGGAGATGTCCGATCTCGGCTATCTCGCCTCGCGCCGCGTCCGCGTCGCGCTGCAGGGCCATGCGCCGATCGCGGCCGCGACGCAGGCGGTGTATGAGACGCTGAAGGCGCTGCGCGAGGGCGCCTCGCCGAAGCAGCTCAAGGGGCTGCCGTCGGCCGAACTGACCGCGCGCGTCATGCGCGATGGCGACGTGAAGAAGAGACTTCGCGAGTTCCTGGGGCTTGGTTCATGATCGGTCGCGCCATCGTCCACGTCACGGTCCGCGGCCGCGTCCAGGGCGTCGGCTACCGCGCCTGGGTCGAGGACCAGGCCATCCTCAACGGGCTCGAAGGCTGGGTCCGCAACCGCAGCGACCGCAGCGTCGAGGCGGTCTTCGCCGGTCCCGCCGATGACGTCGCGGCGATGGTCACGGCCTGCCGCAAAGGGCCGCCGGCTGCGCGTGTCGACGACGTGATCGACGTCGCCGGGACGGTCGATCAGCTCGCATTGCGTCGGCCCGGCGAATCGTTCTCGGTGCTGCAGACGGCGTAGTTGTCTTCCGTTGCCGACTACCGATCGTGCACATTTGTCGGCTTTCTGTTCTGGACGGCTTTGGTCCTGCTGCAGGTGCATTTCACCCGCGGTGCACCGTAGAGCGGCCGCTGTCGCTCACCCAGCCGAGATCACCAGCGCCTGTATGCGGCCCTCGATCGGTCCGTCGCCGAACCGGCGCGCCAGCGCGTTCGCGGCCGCCTGCGTGACGGCTGCGAGGCCGGGCGTGCCGCGCGCTTCGATCTCGCCGCGCATCGGCGTGCCCTGGCAGAACGCCATTGCCGACTGATGTGGCGAGGCGGCGCGGCTGCGATGTGCAACCGTCTCGATCACGATATCGGTGAAGCCAGCTGCTGTCAGATCGGCCTTGATCCGACTGGAATCGAAATAGCCGTGCGGAGTCCGGGTGAAGAACTGCGGCGGGTTTTCGGGGAACACCTGCTGCAACGTCTCGTGAACGACGTGAGGGATTTCGTTCTCCTCGATCCGGTCCCAGACATTGAAGACGAAACGTCCTCCGGGCCTGAGCACGCGGCGGGCCTCAGCATAACCCTTGACGCGATCGGGGAAGAACATCGCGCCGAACTGACATGCGACGGCATCGAAGCTCGCGTCGGCAAAGGGCAGGGCCAGCGCATCCGCTTGACGAAATGCGATGCGGCTCTCGGTGGCGAGATGCGTCTTCGCCTGTGCGAGCATCGGCTCGTTGAGGTCGGTGGCGGTGATCCGGACCTCCGGCGGCAGTTGCGCGTGCAGCGCCCTCGTGACCACGCCGGTGCCCGCCGCCGTCTCGAGCACGTCGCGCGGCAGGCAGGCCGCGATGCGCCGCGCAAGATCCTGCGCGTAGGGCACGAAGATCAAGGGCACCAGCAGTTGATCGTAGATCTGCGGGATCGATCCGGTGAAAGCCTTGTCGGATGCCGTCATGGCTTGCTCCTGTTGCAGATGGGGCAGGCGGGGATCAGGCGGTCTCGGCGCGCGCAAGAGGGGCGCTGTAACATCCGTCTTGCCGGCCACCCGCCCGGTTCAAATAAGACGCTCTTGACATTCACTCTCTATGGTCAGATATTTCTGTCATGACAGAAACACCAGGCAATCGGAAGCTTCCGCCCGCCGTCGAGCGCTTCATTCTCAACTGGGGCGACATGGGCGACCAGTGGGGCGTGAACCGCTCGGTGAGCCAGATCCACGGGCTGCTGTATCTCGCCGAGAAGCCGGTGACGGCGGAGGACATCGCCGACACGCTCGGCATGGCCCGCTCCAATGTCTCGAACTCGCTGAAGGAGCTGCTCGCCTGGGGCTTGATCCGGCGCGTGCCGATCCTCGGCGACCGCCGCGATCATTTCGAGGCCGAGACCGACATCTGGGAGGTGGCGCAGCGGATCGCGGCCGGCCGCAAGGAACGCGAGATCGATCCGGCCATCGCGGCGCTGCGCGCCTGCGTCGCGGAAGCGACCGGCGATCCCACGATCAGCGCGGTCGCAGCCAAGCGTCTGAAAGACATGCTGGCGTTCACCGAGCTGATCGACCGCTGGTACGTGCAGATGCTGAAGGTGCCGCGGCCGCGTCTCGTCGCGCTGATCAAGCTCGGCGAGAAGATTGCAAATCTGTTGCCGTCGGGAAGGTCCAGGTCCGGCAGCGCTTGAGGAGAGTGGAGGGCGTCATGGTCACCATGCGACATCTCGGACTTTCAACGCCCTCCAGCGCCCGGCTCCATGATGATCACAGGTTCCGTGCGCTGCTGTCCGCCGAAGACTGGGGACGACTGCCGGTGTCGATCTGGCGCCGCTTCTCCAAGAAACTCGCCGACGGCGCCACCGTCGTCTATGTCGGCGAGGTCGATCAGGCCGAGATCAGCCGTGCCGGATTCTGGTTCGCGCATCTGGCACGGCTGATCGGCGGGCCGCTGCCGACGCGCGCGGACATCGGTGTGCCGATGATCGTCGCGGTGACGGAGGACGCGGCGAGAGGCGGTCAGATCTGGACACGCATTTGCGGGCGCCCGCATGGCTTCCCGCAGGTGATCCATTCCGCCAAGCGCTTCGCCGGTCCGACGGGACTCGAGGAGTATCTCGGCTGGGGCCTCAGCATGAGCCTGCGCGTCGGCGTCGCCGATGGCGCGCTTCATTTCCATGGCGCCGGCTACACGTTCGACTTCGCCGGCCGGCGCTGGGCGTTGCCGGCATGGCTCGCGCCCGGCGACCTCACCGTCACCCATTCCGATCTCGGCAGCGGCGTCTTTCGCTTCTCGCTCGAGATCACCCACCCGCGCTTCGGGCGCATCATCCGCCAGAGCGCCGTGTTCCGGGAGTCCACACCATGACGCCGCTGCTCTGGTCCCTGATCGCGCTGCAGATCGTGATGGGCGTGTTCGACACCTTCTATCACCATGAGTTCACCGAGCGCCTGGCGTGGCGGCCGTCGCAGCAGGGCGAGCTCAAGCTGCACGGTATCCGCAACGTGCTCTATGCGCTGCTGTTCGCCGTCCTCGGCTGGTGCGAGGTGCATGGCCTGTTCGCAATCCTCCTGCTCGCGGTGCTCGTGGCCGAGATCGCCATCACCTTGACCGATTTCGTCGAGGAGGATCTGACGCGCAGGCTGCCACCGAGCGAGCGTATCAATCACACTCTGCTCGCCATCAACTACGGCGCGATCCTGATGCTGCTGGTGCCGCTGCTGATCGGCTGGGCGACGCGGCCTTCTGCGATCGTGCCGGCCTATGCGGGCGTGCTGAGCTGGATTGCTGCCGCGGCCGCGGTTGGCGCTGGCCTGTGCGGTCTGCGCGACTTCGCCGCGGCACGGCGCCTGGCGCGGATGTCACAGCCCGATGCCGCCGCGCTGGTCGCGGCGCTGCCGCCGGCGCAGACCATTCTCGTCACCGGTGCGACCGGCTTCATCGGCACGCGGCTGGCGGCGAGTCTCACCGCGGCCGGCCATCACGTCGTCGCTTTGGTGCGCGACCCGGCCAAGGCCGCCGCGTTGCCGGCGCCACTGACCTTGATCACCGGTCTCGATCAGCTCGCCTCCGACACCCGCATCGACGCGATCGTCAATCTCGCCGGCGAGCCGATCGGCAACGCGCCATGGACCGCGGCCAAGCGCGCCACGATCCTGCAGTCGCGGCTGGCTACGACGGAAGCCGTCGTCTCTCTGATTGCTCGGCTCGACCGCAAGCCGAGTGTATTGGTCAACGGCTCGGCGATCGGCTGGTACGGCCTGTGGCAGGACCAGCCGCTGACCGAATCCGCCGGGTCGCATGCCTGCTTCAGTCATGACCTCTGCGACGCCTGGGAGCAGGCGGCTCGCGGTGCCGAAGCACATGGCGTCCGCGTCGCATTGCTGCGGATCGGTCTCGTCGTCGGCCGCGACGGCGGCTTCCTGGCGCGGATGCTGACGCCGTTCGAATTCGGCCTGGGCGGGCCATTCGGCTCCGGCCTGCAATGGATGTCCTGGATCGAGCGCGACGATCTCGTCCGGCTGATCGCGCACGTGATTGCGACCGAGACCATCACCGGGCCGGTCAATGCGACAGCGCCGCTACCGGTGCGCAATCTCGCCTTCACCGCCGAGCTCGCGCGCTGCCTGCGGCGACCGGCGCTGCTGCGCGTTCCCGCCGGCCTACTGCGCCGGATCGGCGGCGACCTCGCCGAGGAGCTTTTGCTCGGCGGCCAGCGCGTGGTGCCGAACAAGGCGTTGTCGAGCGGTTTCGTGTTCCGCCATCAGAGCCTGCGCAGCGCGCTCGAAGCCATCCTGTGAGCGGCCGAAAGCCGTCACGATTGCTCGGCGCGCGTCATCGTCGCCGATGGCAACTCGCCGAACGTGGCGCGATAGTAGCGGGCGAAGTGTCCGGCATTGGCAAAGTTGCAGGCGGCGGCCGCCGCCGCAACCGTGACGGCCGGATCGCCGGACCGCAGCATCTCGTGGGCGCGCCGCAGGCGCACCGACTTGGCAAAGGCCATCGGCGAATAGCCGCGCACGCGCTCGAACAGACGGAAGATCGAGCGGGCGCTGACGCCGGCTTCGCGCGCAAGGCGCTCGATCGTGATCGGCTCGCGCCAGTTGGCCTCGATGTAATCTTCGAGCCGCTTGACCAGGCCGAAATCCGGCATCGGAGAGGGATCCAGGAGCGTGTCGCGGAAACGATGACGGCTCGCGCAGAGGAAGGCGACATGCACCGCATCCTCCAGCTCGCGATAGACCGCAGCGGGGAACGCCGCATCCTGCTCGTTCAGCTGGGTCGTCAGGAAATCGAGCAGCCGCATCAGGCTGCGGGCCTGCGGATCGGCGGCCGGAATGGCGGGGGCGACCGCAAAGTCGGCGCGCGGCTGCACGCCGACCAGCGCCGTCAGGCGCCGCCGCAGCGCTTGCGGATCGAGCCGCAAAGTGAGGCGTCGATGGCCACCCTGGCACGCCATCTGCCATGGCACGCCGGCCGGCGCGACTGCGAACTGATGCTCGTTGACGTCGGTCGCCTCGCCGCGGGCGCAACTGACCGCGCGTCCCTTCAGGGCGATCTGCACCCTGATGAAGTCGGCCGCACGATGGTCGCAGACCATGTCGCAGGTCGTGGTGCCAAAGGCGAGGCCGATGGTCTCGAGTTCGATCAGGTTGACGATCGCCTCGAAGCGCTCGGCGTTCCTGAAGTCGACGCGCTCGGCGCCGAGCCGGCGCCCCGCGAGGTCGCGCAGTACGTCGGCGTTGGAGGTTCGGATCAGCGCGTGGCGATGTAACGGTTCAAGGCCGGTCGAGGCCGGGCTCGGCTTTGCTGGGGCGCTGACGAGGTCAGCTGCGGTCAAGAGACGGTTCAAGCCGCTGCTCCTGAGCTCCGATCATCAACCCATGCTACATCAGGCTCCGCGGGCGTCAATTACTTCGACATCGCGGCGCTTCGGAAGGCCGCGGCCAGCGTGCGCAAGGCCGCGCGCTTGGCCGCGTCTCCTGCCTTTGCATGCAGCATCACCTTGGAACGGCCGAGCTTGGGCAGGCCGAGATCCGGTCCGACATCGATCAGTCCGCTCGGCGCGATCCGGCGGGCCAGCGGCGCAACCGCAAGACCGGCGCGCGCGGCCGCCGCAACGGCCGTCACCCCGCCGCCGACGAACGTCTCGCTGAAGCTGATTCGGGCGCGCTCGAGAGCGCGGACCGCGATGCTGCGCACGCCGCAGGGCGGCGCGAGCGTGGCGAGCGGCAGCGTGCCGCCCGCCGGCAGACGAAATCTGGGAGCTGCGAACCAGCCGAACTCGTCCGTGATCAACGCCTCGCCACCGCGGCGGCTCGCCTCCTGGCGGACGATCACGGCGTCGAGCTTGCCGGCATCGTAGCGGTCGAGCAGGTCGCGCGAGAAGCCGATGCTGACCGACAGGACGAGGTCCGCCGTGGCAGCATGGAGCTGCTCGAGCATCGGCACCAGCTCGGGGCCGGCGACGTGATCGCTGATCCCCAACGACAGCAGCGGCCGGATGCTGGGGGCTCCGGTGAGCGCAAGGTCATGAGCGGCAACCAGCGCGCGGGCGTTTTCGGCGAAAGCCGCGCCGTCGGCGGTGAGCCGGACCGCGCGCGGCGAACGCTCGACCAGCCGCTTTCCGAGCAGCGCTTCCAGTCGCTGCAGCTTCAGGCTGACCGCGGCCTGGGTGGTGCCGAGCGTCTCGGCCGCCCGCGTGAAGCTGTGCAGCTCGCTCACCAGCAGAAAGGCGCGGACGGTCGCGATGTCGAGCGTGGCGGTCATATGCGTCTGTTATCATTGATATCCATATCGATAACGTACAAAAATGGGCGGCGTGGGGCTAGCTTTGCTCTCGAAGCGCAGTCACGCGCTCGAGACCGGGAGCCAAAAATGCCATTGATCAACATCATCTATGCCAGCCAGCGTCGCTCGCCCGCGCTGAAGAAGGACATTGCGGACGCCGTCACCGAACTGACCGCACGCATCCTGCGCAAGGATCCCAAGGTCACCGCCGTCATCGTCTCGGAAGCGGATGCCGCGGACTGGTTCGCCGGCGGCGCCGCGCTGGCGGAGCAGGGGCTTTCAAGCTATTGGATCGACGTTCACGTCAGCGAGGGCACCAATACCAAGGACGAGAAGGCCGCCTATCTCGCCGCGGTGTTCGCGCGCATGGCCGAGCTGATCGGACCGCTGCATCACGAGACCTACCTTCATGTCGACGAGGTCAAGGCGGATGCCTACGGCTTCGGTGGCTTGAGCCAGGAGCGCCGCTATGTCGCGGCGAAGCTCGGGGTGCCGCCGCAGCAGGGCGCTGCGTGAGCTCATGCCGTCTCCGGCTGGGCGACGCTGACGGCGCCGAACACGCTCTCGAACGCCTGCCGGAACGCGATGTCGACATCGGCGAGCGTCACCGGCAGGCCGAGATCGACCAGGCTGGTGACGCCGTAGCGCGGATCGGTCACGCCGCAGGGCACGATGGCCTGAAAGTGCGACAGGTCCGGCTCGACATTGATGGCGACGCCGTGAAAGGTGACCCAGCGCTTCAGCCGCACGCCGATCGCGGCGATCTTGTCCTCATGGCCCTCGCCCTTGTCGGGCCGTTTGACCCAGACGCCGACGCGATCCTCGCGCCGCTCGCCGCGCACGTTGAAGGCGTCGAGGGTGCGGATGATCGTCTCCTCGAGCGCGGCGACATAGGCGCGTACGTCGGGGCGCCGCCGCTTCAGGTCGAGCATGACATAGGCCACCCGCTGGCCGGGCCCATGATAGGTGACCTGGCCGCCACGGCCGGTCGGCACCAGCGGAAAGCGCGGATCGCGCAGGTCTTCCGCCTTGCCCGACGTACCGGAGGTGTAGACCGGCGGGTGTTCGAGCAGCCAGACCATCTCCGCGGCCTCGTTGGCGGCGATCGCCGCCGCCCGCGCCTCCATGAATTCGGTGGCCTGGGCGTAGTCGACCAGCGAATCGGAGATGCACCACGCCACGGCGTTGCCGGGGGGGCCCGCAAAGGTGGTCAGGTCGAGTGTTTGGCGGCTGTTAACCATTGGCTAACCACAACATGGTGATGTCTGGGCAACGAAAATCCAGTCGTGACTTCGGTGGTCCTGCAGTGTCAACCCTCGATAAAGTGACAGTCGACCTGATGGTCGTTCTCGGCACCTGCTCCATGCCCATCCACCAGGTTCTGCGCCTGTCCCGCGGCGCCATCATCGAGCTGGACGCCACCGAGGCCGACGACGTCAAGGTGCTCGCCAACAACCTGCCGATCGCCAACGGGGTCGTGCTGGTCGACCGCAACCGCATCGCGGTCGAGGTCAAGCAGATGCTGCCGCGCTCGCCGACGCCGACGTCGCGATAGCAGCCCCGGGCGGCGCGAAAACCATCCACAATCCGGTATTTTAGGGCAGGGCGGGCCTTGTCCCCCCGACATCGATTTGATACACGGGCGCCACTGATCCGGTGCCGCCCTTCCTCTGGCCCCGGCTTCTTCTTCGCGCTCGTGGCGGAATTGGTAGACGCGCTGCCTTGAGGTGGCAGTGGGTAACACCGTGGGGGTTCGAGTCCCTCCGAGCGCACCATAAATCCTCGTTTAATCCTTGAAATCCTTGAACTTTTTTCTGTCTGTTGCTCGGGAATGTTGCCGATCGTTCCCGCGGGGCGTTGCTGTCCTGTTTTCTGCGACGGGCTTGAGAAAATCCTCCGATGACAGGCTCTGGTCGAACGCGACCACCTCGTCCATTCCGCTGATGCCAGGCTTCTCACGGTTGGCTTGGGCGATGTCGTGAGCCGGCATTTCGGGGTCTCGATGCTGGTACACGACGCGCCGACGAAGGGCCGTTCTTCGGCTACCCGTTTGCTTTCCGCGGCAAGAAGGCGTTGGTGCTGAAGGTCCGGTTCTGTGACGGCAATGGGGGGCGTCTGTTCACCAAACGCATCGACCAGGGCGGCTTCGTGTGGCGCTGCGGGCACAAGTCATGTCACGATGAGCTTGGATCACCCTTCTTTCGAAGTGCGAGCTTCAGGGCGACGCCCCCAATTCTCGAATCCTCGATCCATAGTCGGCCATCATAGAGACTGGTCAGGTCGCGGGCAATCGCCAGACCGAGCCCAGTGCCCGGCTTCGCGTCGTCAAGTCTCGTGCCCACGTCGAATACGCGCATTCGCTCTTCGACTGGAATGCCGGGCCCGTCGTCCTCCACCGTGATCAAGACGGTGCTGTCGAGATCCTCGATCGAAATCACGACGCGGTCATGTGCCCATTTTGCCGCATTGTCGAGCAGGTTGCCGATGAGTTCGGTCAGATCGTTCGTATCGCAGGCAACGACGACGTCGGCTGCTCCTTCGACTTCGAACCGCCGGTCGTGCCCCGGGCTGAATCGCGAGTAGGTATTGATGACGCTCCTCAAGACGTCTGCGACGACCGCAAACGCACCTGCATTCGCGATCGTGGAGGCCTTTGCGCGCGCCGTCTGGTAGTTGATGAGCAGCGCCATTCGCGAGCACTGCTCCGACAGAATCTGAGCGTGGCTCTCCTGGCCGGATGCTTTCAGCCGTGCTGCCTCCTCGTCGAGAATTGCCAGAGGCGTCTTCAGCGCGTGTGCAAAACTTCCTGCGAGCACGCGAGCGCGATCGACCATAATGAGATTTGCCGCAATCATTCCGTTCAACTCGGTGACGAGCGGCATGATTTCCTCCGGCAGGTCCTCGGGCAGCCGCGTGGTCTTGCCGCTGCGCACGTCCACGATGGCGCGACTCATGCGCTGGAGTGGCCGCAGGCCGTAAACGACTTGAGCGTAGGCGGTGCCAACCATGGCGAGGGCCATGATACCCAGCGTCGCGATCAGCGTCAGATTGAGGTGCTGCATCTCGTCACTGATCAGTCGCTCGTCGGCACCGACACGGATTTCGACGGGTTGCCCGAGCCGAGACGGCTCGCTGATGTTTCGGACCATGCGCATCGGCCCAGTCGGTCCCTCCACATTCGTAAGCGCCGTGGAGGGAGGCAGGGAACCCTCGCGAGTCTGATCGGGCGTGAATGAAAGAGAAAGGTCATCCTGTAGCGACGGCGAACGCGCGGTTTCGCCGTTCTGCAGGATGACCTGCCAATACATTCCGGACCTGGCAGGGGAGAAACGCGGATCGCTCAGATTGCGGGCGATGAATAGCCGCTGCGTTGCGTCGATTTCCACGAGGTCGGCGAGCTCGCGGGCGTGATCCAGGAGGTCATGATCGAAGTGGGCCACGACGACACGGCGAATGACGATCGAGAGTCCGAGCCCGCTGGCGAACAAGACGATGGAAATCCAGATCGCGGCGACCACGATCATGCGGGCTCGGAAGTTGCGGCTGAACATTGCTCTATCCGAAGCGATATCCCATGCCTCTGACGGTGCGAATGCAATCACGCCCCAGCTTTCTCCTGAGCCGGGCAATGTAGACTTCGACCGTATTGGAGTCGCGATGGTCGCTGCTCGGATAGATGTGCTCCAGTAGCTCGGTCTGCGACACGATATGATCGGCGCGGCGCATGAGGAGCTCGAGGACGCGCAACTCGAGTGCAGTCAGGTCGACGATCTGCCCGTCCTTCTTGACCAGGCCAGCCGCCGCGTTGAATTCGATCTGCCGGAGGCGGAGCACGGCCTCCGGTCTGCTGGAGACCCGACGGAGCAGCGATTTGACCCGCGCGACCAGCTCCTGCGCCTTGAAGGGCTTTTCGAGATAGTCGTCCGCGCCAGCGTTCAGGCCGTTGACACGCTCGGCCCAGCCGCTGCGGGCCGACAGGATCAGCACCGGCAGCGTGTGCCCGGTATGACGCCAGCGTTGCAGCACGTCGAGGCCCGAAATGCACGGCAGGCCGAGGTCGAGGACCGCGGCATCATAGGGCTGGCTGTTGCCCAGCATCCAGCCCTGCTTGCCATCGGTGGCGAGATCCGCCTCGAAACCGGCATCGGCCAAGCTTTCCCTGATGCGCTCCGCGTAGACGGGCTCGTCCTCTATGAGCAGAATGCGCATTGCCATTCCTCCGGTTGCCGAACGGGTTCCGACGATGATGACACGCGGATCGGGCCCTCGAACGTTATGGATTGATTCCGAGCTCTCTGGCTGCGTCAGCTATGCGCGTGCGCTCCGGGACGTCCTCCGCGAAGACCGACAGTGCGCGTTGCAGCGACTGTTTCGCCGCTTCGACCTCGCCCAGCACGACCCGCGAGCGGATCAACTTGATCCAGCCTTCTACATCGCGCGGTGATTGTTCGAGGCGGCTTGCAAGGCCATCCACCATGCCGCGGATCATGAGGTTGCGGTCCTGTGTGGACATGCTTTCGGCCTTGCGGATGTCCTCGGCGCGGGGGCCGCGCGGCTCCGCCGGCTCGGTCGCGGCGGTCTTGCCGGAGCGCAGGAGCTCCTGCATGCGCTCGGCGGACAGGTTCGGTCGGGCAGGCGATGGCGAGCCGTCATCCTCCCCGAGCTCGCGACGAAGCGCGCCGAGCCGCTGCTTGAGATCGGGCAGCCACGGCTCGTTCGGATCGGCCTCCGATACGATCGCCGTCCAGTCGGCCATCGCACCCCGTTTGTCGCCCTCCTGCTCTTTCACGACGCCGATGAAGAAGCGGGCGCGCGCGTCCTTGGGATCCAGTTTGAGTGCTTCGTCGAAATCCGCGCGGGCTTCGGACGTGACGGTGCCGTCCGCGGCCCGCACCAGCGCTTCGCCGCGTGCGCTGCGGTATTCGGCCGAGCCCGGCCGCAGCTCCATTGCGCGCGCATAGGCCTGTGCCGCCTCGGCAAAGCGCTCGATGTTGAACAGCGACCAGCCCAGCAGCCGCCATCCGTCGGCGTCCTTGGGATTCCGCTCCAGTCTGGTCTGCACACGCTGGATCATCTCTTCGACCGGCGGCAGTCCGCTGCCCTGCTGCGGTCGGTCGCGACCGTCCTGGCTGGTCATCTGCTCCAGCGAGGCAATGGCCCGGGTGCCGGCGTCGGATCGCGCCTCGCCAACCGACCTCGCCGTCGTGCTGCTGGCGGTCTGGCCCGGCGCGGCTGCGGGGACATCCGGATTTCCGATGACCGCGTACAGGATGACGGAGCCGAACACCACCGTCATCGTGACGACGGCGAGCGCAAATTTTCGTTCGGAGCTGGTGAGGGAGGGTGCCGGCGGCTGTTCGGCGGCGGCTGCGGCGAGAATGCGCCGCTTGATCTCGCTGGCCGCGTTCTCGCCATCCGACTTGTCGATCAAGCCCCGTGCGGTTTCGTTCTCGATCTCGCGGAGCTGATCGTGGTGGACGGCGAGTCCCTGGGCCGAAGCCAACCGTCTCCGCTCGTAGTTGCGGATGAAGGGCGTCGATATCAGCACGGCGGCCACGGAAATCATCGCCGTCAGGATCAGCCATAGCATCATGAAGGGCTCCGTCGATCGAGGATCGCCTCGATGGCTTTGAGTTCGTCGGCGCTGAGCGGAGCGACGTGCTCCGCTCCGAGCGCGGTCGCATTGGCTGCCGCGCGGCGCACGTAGCGGCCGAAGCCGACGATGGCCGCCAGCAGCGCCAGGAGCGGGCCGATCCACAGCGGGATCGTATTCCACTGCAAGGGAGGCTTGAGCAGGACGAAGTTGCCGTAGCGTGCGACCAGGAAGTCCACCGCCTGCCGGTCGCTGTCGCCGGCCTGCAGGCGGTCGCGCAACAGAACCCTCAGATCATGCGCCAATGGAGCGTTCGAATCGTCGATGCTTTGATTCTGACAAACGACGCAGCGCAACTCCTGGCCCAGCGCGCGCGCACGGGCCTCCAGCCCCTCATCCCGTAGCATTTCGTCCGGAAGCACCGCACGGGACGGCGACAAGGTCGCCGTCAGCACGAGCGAGCTGACGAGCAGCGCTCCGGTTAATCCCTTCATCCGCCGGCAGCTCATGACTCGCTCCTGAGTGCCTTCAGCAGAGGTTCGAAATCGTCACGCCATACATCTTCGGTCAGCGGGCCGGGATAGCGGTAGCGGATGCGGCCGGCCCGATCGATCACGAAGGTTTCGGGAACGCCGGTCACGCCGAGGTCGATGCCGGCCCGGCCGGACTCATCGGAGCCGACACGGGCATAGGGACTGCCATGCTTGGCAAGCCAGCGTTTGCCGTCGTTCCGATCGTCCTTCCAGTTCAGTCCGTAGATCGGGATGGCGGAGCTCTCCGCGAGCTTGAGCAGCATCGGGTGCTCGACGCGGCATCCGGGACACCAGGATGCGAACACGTTGAGCAGGACCACATCGCCCTGCAGATCGGTACTGGCAAGACCGCCGCCCTTGCCGTCGAGCGACGCGAGCTGGAAGCGCGGCGTCGGCTTGTCGATCAGGGTCGAGGGCATTCGCCGCGGATCGTTGGTCAGGCTGAAAGCCAATCCAGCGGCCAGTGCGGCGAAGGCCACGAGAGGTATGAGATAGGGTAGGCGCGGCATATCTCGTCCTATTCAGCAGGAACGGCAGTCGGTACGGCCAGCATCGCCCGTCGTGGAGCACCGACACGAAATCTCCGGTCGGCCAGCGAGATGAAGCCGCCGCAAGCCATCATCAGTGCGCCGATCCAGACCAGCGGCACCAGAGGGTGATAGTAGCAGCGCACCGCCCACGCGCCTTTGTCGTCGGGGTCGCCGAGCGTCACATAGACGTTCCAGATCAGGTTGGTTCGAATGCCGGCGGCGGTCGTCTGCTGCTGTCTGACGGGATAGAAGCGGCGCTCGCTGGAAAGCTGCGTGAACGGCTTTCCGTTCCGCGTGATGTCGAAGGAGCCACGCTCGGCTTCGTAGTTGGGGCCCGGAAATTTTCCGATCGAGCGCAACTTGATGTCATAGCCCGCGAGCTGCAGGCTCTGGCCCGGCCGCAGCATCTGCACCTTCTCGGAGGCCCACGCGGTCATTCCGGTAATGCCTGCGACGGTGACGCCCATTCCCGCATGGGCCAGCACCAGGCCGTAGACCGCGAGCGGGGTGGTGCGCGCGAGGTTGAGCGAGGTCGCCAAGGGAGTCGTCGTGCCGAGGCGGACGCGATGAGCCAGCACCATCAACGAGCCGATCACGAGCCAGACGGCGATGCCGAAGAAGAATGCGACCAGGAAACGCTGTCCGAACGTCGCGACGAGGATTGCGACGGTGACGAATGCTGCAAGCCCCCCGGCCAGGCGGAGCCGTTGCAGCGCCGCAACGAGGAGATCGCGCTTCCATTTCAGAACCGGGCCGATCACCATGGCAAGCAGCAGCGGAACCATGATCGGAACGAACGTCAAGTTGTAGTAGGGAGGGCCGACCGAGATCTTGTCGTTCCCGAGCATGTCGACGAGGAGCGGGTAGAACGTGCCGAGAAACACGGTGGCCACGGCTGCGGTGAGCAGCACATTGTTGAGGACGAGGCCGCTCTCGCGGCTGACCGCTGCAAACAGCGCGCCGTGCTTCAGGCTTGGCGCCCGGATCGCATACAGCGTCAATGCCCCGCCGGTCGCCACCAGGATCAGCGCCAGGATGAATGCGCCACGCGACGGGTCCTGTGCGAAGGCATGAACGCTGGTGAGCACGCCGGACCTCACCAGGAAAGTCCCGATCAGGCTCAATGAGAAGGTCACGATCCCCAGCAGGATCGTCCAGCTCTGGAGGGCGCTCCGACGCTCGACCACAAGGGCGGAATGCAGCAGCGCAGTCCCCGCAAGCCACGGCATGAAGGAGGCGTTCTCGACGGGGTCCCAGAACCACCAGCCGCCCCAGCCGAGCGTGTAGTACGCCCATGCGCTGCCCAGCGTGATTCCAATCGTGAGAAAGCACCAGGCGGCGAGCACCCACGGTCGAACCCAGCGGGCCCAGCTGGCATCGACCTTTCCCTCGATCAACGCGGCGACCGAGAACGAGAACGCCATCGAGAAGCCGACGTAACCCAGGTACAGAAATGGTGGATGAAAGGCGAGGCCGGGATCCTGCAGAATCGGATTCAGTCCGTTGCCTTCGAGGGGAGCATCGACCAGCCGCGCGAACGGATTCGAGGTCGAGACGATGAACGCCAGAAAGCCGAGACCGATCATGCCGTGCACGCCGAGAACGTTGCTCTGCAGCCGCTCGGGAAGGTTCGTTCCGAACAATGCTACTGCCGCGCCGAACAAGGAGAGGATCAGGACCCACAGCAGCATGGATCCCTCATGGTTTCCCCAGACTCCGGAGACCTTGTAGAGCAGCGGCTTCAGCGTGTGCGAGTTCGCTGCGACGACCTGGACTGAAAAGTCGGAGTGGACGAACAGCGACGTCAGGCACGCGAATGCGATCGCGACGAAGAGAAACTGAGTCAGGGCAGCGTGACGAACGAAGCCGGCGATCATCGCGGATTGGCGACGCAGCGCTGCGAACGGAACGATCGACTGTACCAGCGACACGATGAGCGCGAGAATGAGCGCAAACGATCCGGCCTCCGCTGTCATGTAGTATCTCCGACTGCAGCGGATATTCCTGCAGCTAACTATCAAGTGTCTGTGATGCGTCGACAATCAATGCGCCGAATGAGGCATCATTCGTACGGAATGATGATGATCCATCGACGCGCATCGTCGTGAAATTGCAACTCATTCTCACTCGCTGCCGGAGATCGGTATCACCGGTCGTCTCGGCACGGAGCGTTGTGTTCGTTGGTAAATAGCGGTCGAATCGTCTGCGGCGCCATGGAACAGCGAACGCTGCGTCGACCGCATGATGGGCAGGAAGGTGAAACGAGATCGGCTGCTATTCCAGAAGCTTGGCAATATCGCTGTGACCGCTGGCGGCGGCGATGTCCGTGGCACGTTCGCGCCGCTTGTTCCTCAATTGCTTTTCGGCGCCGGCGGCGAGAAGGCTCTGCGCAATGCCGATGTCTCCCTCATGGGCCGCCATCATCAACGCGCTCATGCCCTGGCCGTTGCGCGCGTTCGGATCGGCCTTGCGCCTGAGAAGTTCACCGACGACATCGGCAAGGCCGGCGCGCGCAGCGAGGATGAGAGCGGTATTTCCGCCTCTTGTCGCGCGTTTCGGATCGGCGCCGTGGTCCAACAGAAGCAGCGAGGCCGCGGCGCTGCGGCCTTCGATTGCATTCAGCAACGGCGTCTTGTCGTCGGCGTCAGCGCGGTTGACGTCCGCACCTGCGCGGATCAGTTGTCCGATCGCTTGCGTATTGCCATTGCCGGCCGCGTGCCAAAGTGCGGTGCGGCCCTGCCCATCGGCGGCGTTGAGGTCGGATCTCTGAACGAGTTGCCGATCGAGCGGGCCATTGGTGCACGACGCGACCGCGATCATGAGTGGGGTCCGGCCGTCTGCCAACGGAGGCAGGCTGCCGGAAGCGCCGTCGAGGAGCGCGGCGATAGCGGCACCATTGCAGCGGCTGAGTGCCATCAGTAGTGCAGTCGCGCCATCCGCACGCGCTGCAGATGGGTCGGCCGCCTTTGTCAGCAGCAATTTGATGATGTCTCCATGATCCTTGTCCGCTGCCAGCATCAACGGCGTGTCGCCGCGCCGGTTGCCGGTGTTCGGGTTGGCTCCCGAGGCGAGCAGGAGCTCCACCAGCCGAAGATGCCCGGCGGCCGCGGCGATCGCCAGAGGCGTATCGCCGTCCTGGTTGACCGCGTTGACGTCAGCCTTCGCAGCGATGAGCTGGCGCATCGGATCGAGCTGGCCGCGCAGGGCAGCGTCGATGATGGCCGGATGGCCGTTTCGCATTGCGGCCTGCGCATCGAGCGTCGGCGCGGGCCTGCGCGCAGTTTCCCGCTCCGGCTCCCTGGCGCGCGGGCGCGCGTTTCGATTGGCCGTATCGGCCAGCAACTGCTCGGCGGGCTGATAACCGGCCGCAGCCGATTTACGCAGCCAATCCCGCGCCCGGTCGGGATCGGCGGGCGTTCCGCGTCCTGCGAGCCACATCGCTGCGACATTGTACTGTGCCTTGACGTGTCCTTTCCTTGCACTTGCCTCCATCCATTTGAACGCGAGCGCGTCGTCTGATTTGGTGCCGAGGCCGGCGCGGTAGAGTGATGCAAGGCGGTACTGCGCCTCTGGATCCCCGGCGACGGCCGCGCGCTCGAGCAGCTTCAGTGCTTCCTCGGGACGTCCGGCCCGGATTGCCGCGTCCGCAGCCTGGCTCGTGCCGGGGACTTCGGAGCTCGCGCCCGCTGGATTGCCGCCCAGCACCGCCGTGTCGCCGGCCAGGGCGACCGATGGTACGGTCAAGCTGACGAGACAGATCAGCGGGAGGATGACAGGAGAGGATTTATGCCGTGCCATACTTCGTCTCGACCTCGATACCCATGCTCTTCAGGAACGCCGTCGGCAGAATGCCGCCGACGCACACGATGACGGCATCGTTTCGGATCGTGCTCGTCCTACCATCGGCATCGATCTCGACGTCGTCACCGCCAACTCGTTTGACTGACGAATTGTACATGACGTGGAGCCGTCCCGATTGGGCGGCTGCTTCCGTCCGTTGACGGTTCTTCAGTTTGGCGCGACTGAACGAGTCGCTGCGATGGGAGAGAGTCACCGTCGTTCCGGGCTCGTCGGCGATGGAGCAGGCGGCTTCCAGCGCGGCGTCGCCGCCACCGACGACGAGCACGTGCTGGCCGCGATACTGTTCGGGGTCGATCAGTCGATAGACGACCTTGGTCTGCTCTTCGCCCGGGACGTCCAGCTTGCGCGGTGTTCCGCGTCGTCCGATTGCCAAGAGCACCGCATGCGTTCTGTAGCTGCTGCAGTTCGTCTTGACGTCGAAGCCATCGCCGACGCGGGCGACCGCTTCGACGCGCTCGCCGACGTTCACCTTGAGGCGGGACTTGTGCACGATGCTCATGAAGAAGGCGATCAGCTGCTCCTTGCTGAGCTCTCTGAAGTTGAATTTACCTGCGAGCGGCAGCGTGAAGGGAGCGGTCATCACCAGCTTGCCGCGGGGGAAGTGCGCGACGGTGCCGCCGAGCGAGTCCTGTTCGAGGGTGACGAAGCGCAGCCGATGCTGCAGGCAGGCGAGACTGGCGGAGAGTCCGGCCGGACCGCAGCCGACGATCACGACGTCGAGCATGTCCGACTTGCCGATGTTCTTGATCTTGCGGACGGAGTCGATTGCCTGGCGTCCCTGCTCGATGGCGTTTCGCACCAGCCCCATCCCGCCGAGCTCCCCCGCGATGAAGATGCCGGGCACATTGGTCTGAAACGCCTCGTCCACGTTTGGAATGTCAATGCCGCGCGTTTCGGTGCCAAACACCAGCGTGATGGCATTCACGGGACACACCGCCTTGCAGGCGCCGTGTCCAATGCAATGCGAAGGCTCGACGAGCGCCGCCTTGCCGCCGATCAGGCCGAGAATGTCGCCCTCCGGACACGCCCTGACGCATGAGCCACAGCCGATGCACAAGGCAGGATCGATGATGGGGTGGAGCGATGCCGGTTCGAGGAGACCGGCGTCCTTGGCGGCGGAGAGCTTTGCGACGCTCTTTATTTCTTTACGCTTGCGCACGGCCATGTAGGTGGCCCAGACGCCGAGCATCGGCGCGGCGTAGACGATCAGGAGATCGAGCGCCATGTCCTCTCTTTCCCCTTCTTAAGTCCTGACAGTAGGCGGCAGCAGGTGCCGGCCGTGGTGGCCGCCCGGAAAGGTCGGCCGCATCGCTAGATGCAAATTCGTCTCAACAGATGCCGACATAGAAATTCCAGAATGATTTGTAGTTTTGCGGACAAGGAGTAGTTCATTCGTTGAACAGATGCCGTCGGCGGAAATATGGCTCGCACTGATCTCACACGAATGATGTCAGTGCCGGAGGACGCAACAGTTATTTGCAAGTGGTTATCAGGAAGGAATCTCTCGACTGAGATCCGGAGATCCGCAGGCAAGCCGGACATTCGCCCATCCGGCATTTGGGTTTCACAGGAAGCGTCGAGAACATGAGCAGAACAGCAGTCGTTCGCGCGAACGGCGATCCTCTTCGAGGAACCATCCCGGTCATCGTCACACTTCTCGTTGTCGCAGCGATCGGCATCGGATGGCTGCAGAAGGAGGAGGAGTATATTACGCCGGGATCGGGGACCGGCTACTGGCTCGGAATATACGGCAGCGTCGCGATGCTATCGTTGCTGGCCTATTCGATGCGCAAGCGCTTCAAGTCGCTCCGCGGGATCGGCTCGGTGCCATTCTGGTTCAAAACGCACATGCTGCTGGGCGTCGTTGGCCCCGTGCTGATCCTGTTTCATGCCAACTTCAAGCTGGGAGCACTCAACAGCAACGTGGCATTCTTTGCCATGTTGATCGTTGCGATCAGCGGCGTGATCGGCCGGTATATCTACGGCAAGATCCACATCGGTCTTCATGGTGGAAGGGCGCGCATCAAGGAGCTGCTTGCGGAAGCCGAGGCGATGAGGATGGAGCTCGGTCAGGAGATGCAGGCAGCGTCATTCGTGTCGCGGGAGTTGGCTGCCTTCAGCAAGGGGCTCGACAACAGGGTGCCGCGAACTGCGCTGGGGAGCCTGCGGACGGGGGCGATCATCGCGGCGCGGACGAGGCGGCTGCGTGCCAACGTGGTTGCGGAAGCGCGCCGGCTCATTCGCGCCGAAGCCAAGCGTGCGCGATGGTCGTGGTTCGAGCGGCGACGGCGCGAGAAGCGAATCGAAGAAGTCGTGCGGAGGTACACCGCTGCGGTGCGGAAGGCCGCAGAACTGACATTTTTCGAACGGCTATTTTCGCTGTGGCACGTTCTGCATCTGCCGCTGTTTTTTCTCATGCTGCTGGCGGGTTTCGTTCATGTCTGGGCCGTCCATCACTATTGACGGAGTTTCGTGATGAGGTGGCGCCTAGCGGCGGTTGTCGCTGTCATGGTCGGTGTTGCGCTGCTGTCGGCCGGGCTTCGAGCGCAGACGTTGCTTGAAAAAATGGTCATGCCGGGCCCGCTGGCCGAGAAGCATGCCAAGCTCGAAAGCGAATGCGGAAAGTGCCACGAAGCCTTCACGCGGAAGGCGCAGTCGGGCCTCTGCCTCGATTGCCACAAGGAGATTGCAGTCGATCGCAGGCAGCATGAGCGCCTGCATGGACGCGAGCAGGCGGCGCTGACCCAGGAGTGCAGGCAGTGTCACACCGACCACAAGGGGCGTGGAACCGACATCGTCCAGCTCGACAAGGAAACATTCAACCACGACATGACGAACTACAGGCTGGTCGATGCGCACAAGAACGTTCCTTGTGCTGGATGTCATGTCGCGAAGGTGAAGTTCCGCAACACGCCCTCGACCTGCTTCGAGTGTCACAAGGCGCTCGATCCTCATCGCGGCCGGCTCGGTGAGCGCTGCGAGAACTGCCACACGGCGGTGAAATGGCGCGCGACCAAGGAATTCGATCACACGAAGACCAGGTTTCCCCTCGTGGGCGCCCACAAGTCGGTCGCTTGTGCAACGTGCCACTCCGGCCAGCAGTACAAGGATCTGCAGACGTCGTGCGGCTCATGCCACCGTCTTCAAGACGTCCATGCCGGCCGCTTCGGCGACAAGTGCGAGACGTGTCACGATCAGGAGAAGTGGAAGACGGTCCGCTTCAATCACGACAAGACCCGCTTCCCGTTGCGAAATGCGCATGCCAAGGTGAAGTGTGAGAGCTGCCATACGGGTGATCTCTATCGGGACAAGCTCGCGACGTCATGCGTGTCCTGTCACCGCAAGCAGGACCCGCATCAGGGTAAGCTCGGCGAACGTTGCGAGACCTGCCATAGCGATGCGGGCTGGCGGAAGAGGCTCTCCTTCGATCACGAGATTACGCGTTTTCCGTTGATAGGTCTGCACAAGTCGGTGCCTTGCGAGGAGTGCCACCGGACGCCGACCTACAAGAATACGCCGATGGCCTGTGAGAGCTGCCACAAGGATTTCCACCAGGGGAAGCTCGGAGGACGGTGCGCCAGTTGTCACAATCCGAATGGGTGGCGGCTGTGGCGCTTTGATCACGCGCGGCAGACACGATTCCCGCTGGTTGGTGTCCACCAGAAGATCACATGCGAGGCCTGCCACAAGGCCAAGTCGCCGCCGGATCTGAAGTTGCCGATGGATTGCTTCAGCTGTCATCGCAGCTCGGACGTGCACAATGGCACTTTCGGTCAGACGTGCGAGCGCTGCCATGTCGCAACGGGATGGCGCAACGTTCAGATCAGGAACTGATTCGGACGGCTGCGCTGGCGCATCGGTCGTCCGACATCGTGTCGAGCTGACATCAGCTCGCAACAGTTATCAGTTCGCCTGCAGATCAACGGTTTGCGCGATGCGCTTGCGAGAACCTCGTGAGCGAAGGACACCAGAAACATTACCACCCATTCAGCTTGAGTTCAGCTTGGCCCAGTTTTGGGCCAGCTTTGCCGGTCTATGAAGCCCTGTGTTGGGCGTGACGCTGCGTGATCCGGCTGATGACTTGGTCGCCGCCGATCAACGTAGCGCTCGATTGAAGGGACCGGGGGCGTTCCGAGTGTTCGGTAGCTGGGAAGGCATGCTGCTGGGCCGTTTGGGGAGGAAATCCGCAGGAGTGTCTTGGGTTTGTTGGGGCGACCGGCGAGCAGCGGGCCGCTCAAGGGTTTCGGCTGGATTCGGGGTGACCGGTCTCCGTTGAATATTCGGATGGCGATCGAGTCGAGAGTAAAGATCGGGAGTTTGAGTTGAGCAGCTGCTACAGCAAGCGGGGGCTGTTGGCGCAAGCATCGCACTATGTGGCGCGGTGGTTGCTTGCCGGTATGCTGCTCGCTCTGGCGCTGGCAGGGCACGCTGCTGCGCAGAGTTCATTCGATCATGTCTCGACCGGGTTTCCGCTGACCGGAAGCCATGTTGGAGTGGAGTGCTCGTCCTGCCACGTCGGTGGGCGGTTCAAGGGCACGCAGACGCAGTGCGCCAGTTGCCACAACGGCGCTCAGACGGCCGGCATGTCGGTCAACCATCCGATGACCACGAGGCGCTGTGAGAGCTGCCATCAGACTTCGACATGGAAGGACGTTCGGGCGATCGATCATACCCAGGCGAAAGCGTCGTGTACGACCTGCCACAACGGCGTGATGGCACGGGGCAAGTCGAAGAACCACATCACGACGGCGGCGCCATGCGATGTGTGCCACAGGTCGACGGCGAGTTTCCGCATCAGAATGAAGATGGACCACGCCGGCATCGTCGCCGGTTGCGCCAACTGCCACAACGGGACGACGGCGCGCGGCAAGTCCAGCAATCATCTCCAGACCAATCTGCCGTGCGAGTCCTGTCACACCAGCACGGCCAGCTTCGGTGGCGCGGCGTTCAAGCATGCGGCGACCGACACCAACTGCGCGACCTGCCACAACGGCAAGACCGCGATGGGCATGACGACGCCGCCGCACATCCCGAC
>NZ_JAUEXY010000021.1:0-117424 GCF_032489375.1 Bradyrhizobium sp. SZCCHNR1098 | reverse complement strand
GAGGAGGGACGCGACTATCTCTCGCTCAAGCTCGACGACCCTTCCTTCAACGCCCCGATCTACGCCAACCTGTTCGATGACGAGGGCGGCGAAGGCTACACGCTCCTCTAGTCGCGGCCGCGCAAGACCGCGGAGTAAGGGCACGAGCCGGCTCCGCCCGAATTGTCCGGGCGGGGCACGGTTCGAACCCAGACCGGGCTGACTGCGCTAGGCCTGATATCAATCTGTCTAGCCGCGGCCATCGCCAGCGAATCTTTCGATGAGCGTGTTTTGCCTTCTCAAGTTTTCCGTCCGTCAAGCCGAACAACTGACGCTGTTCGCTCAGACCGGATGTCCACGATGGACCCTTTCGGGGACTCTCGGTGCGAAATGTCTCTCCAACGTTATCCGATCAGCGAATCGCTTTCATCTTCGGTCCACCAACGCATATGCTGCGCCTTCCCGCTCTGCTCCAGGATTTCGGTCAGGGCTCGAGCGAGACGGTCGACTGTGTCGGTCGTCGAAGTCTTCTTTAGGAGTCGTCGGACGAAGGGACGGGAAGGTTTGATGAAACATAGAAAGCCGTTCTCGAACTCCTGATAATGACCGCATCCGAGCCAAAGGGGAAATTCCGAATTTGCGAGGTCGATACGCCACCCCCAATCTTCGGGTTTCATATTCACAACTGCAAAGCCGTGATGTGGCAGCTGCTCGCATAGAAATTCTGCAAACCGTTTTCCGTACAGCCCCGGATTGACGAGTTTATCCTCGCCAGGCTCGGGCGGAAAAGCCGTGGAGACAAATTCAAGATGCGTTCTCATTTCGCCATCGTACTTTGATTGTTGAGATCACTCCACTGGCGACGAGCAACACTCGAAATCATGGGCCCTGACGACGGTCCCAGGAAGCAAGCAATAGGTCACAATCGGTCGCATCGCGCTACGTTGGCTCGGCCCTCAGACCGGACGTTCTCTATTCCTGCGTGACCTCCTGCGAGGCGGGACGCCGACAGGCCAGGGGGAGGACAGCGCTATTTCCCGAACCTCGGCTCTCGAATGTGCAGAGGCGCGTCCGCAGTCTTGCAGATCGCTTCAATGAGGAGACGTATCGCTCGTCCTTGCCACTCGATTTGATCAATCGGAGCTTCCCAATACTCCGACAGGACGTAGGCCAAGTGGCGGGCCTTTACGCTCAGGCCCTTTACCGTACGAGCGGGCGTCTCCATGATTGCTCGTTCGATGGGATCAAGACGGGCCAGCACCGCCTCATCCTCTGCGGTGAGGTATTCGCCGATTCGCTCGCCTGGATCGGCGGGCGCGCGATCGAGTTCTGCTGTGAGCGCCAAAAATTGTCTCTCGAGTGCCGAGAGACCGGCATCCAGGTCTGCTGACGTGGGAGAATCGCAACCGCCAAGAGATGCTTGCGTGTCCATATGAGCCCCAATAGCCGGAAACCCGTTTGCGGTACACGGCTTCGCGGCCGCGCGCCCCGCATCTACCCCATCGCTTCACGCTCGAAACGCCTCCAATAGCAGCGAAGATTCGCGCAAGAGGAGTTCGAACTGATGCTCAAGCTCTATCAGCGCGTCGTCGATTGCTGATACCGGGGCCTCTGCGTTGGTCCTCGGTTTCGTAGAAGACGTATCCCTCCGAGTTTCACATCTAGGTTCCATCAACTTGGTCGATGATCCTCGACTGGCGTGCCGATATTCGGAGAACGCGCTCCGAATGCCAGTCAGTTGAGTATTTTCGCATTATAGGTTATAACCTATAGAATTTCCAGTCCTGTTTTGGTCCTACCGTCCAGATGGATTGGTCGGAACCAAAGGCGGCGCGCGTCATTCTGGGAGCGAATGTCAAGCGCCTGCGCAAGGCACAGCGGTTCAGCCAAGAGCGGTTGGCCGAGCTAACCGGTCTCGACCAGCCGCATATCAGCGAGATCGAGGCCGGACTGATCAATCTCACACTTGATAATGTCCAGGCTCTGGCTGTAGCGCTTGGTGTCGAGCCCTCCGATCTACTGAAGCTGACTAGCTAAGGGCTCGCCGTTCGGAGATCACGATTATCGGACTGCTGAGTAGCGCAATAGCCGCTGCGCGATTGACCTGGCGCTTGGGCCGAATGACTTTTGTTGCTGGCCAGTGTCCTCTCAGCTTCCGGTTGTGAGCCTCGGAAAGACAGACCGCCTAAGCCGCGTGCTATCCACACCGGAATGCTCCGATAAGGTCGCCGGCCGAAGGTGGTCGGCATGAGCACGTCTGGACGAATTCAATGCGTCGATGGCCTGTCGTTGCGCTCAGTGGTCGCCCCGGGCTCAGGGCTGTTTTTCGGCCTTGCTTCCGCGTTGATCGTACGTGGTGCGCCGACTGTTGTTGTTGGCGTCCAAAGTTGCGATCAATACGTGTGAACCGGCAGCGTGGGAGCCGTCGGTCGTACTTCGTGTCCATAGGTTGGCTGCGTGTATCCTTTGTTGTTGCCTAATTGTTGGCTTGCTTGATACTTAAAAGAAATCTGTGATGTGAGCTTTCTCTTCTTCTGCCCCGGGCAATTGACGTCTTGAGAAGCTCGGCGGCTGTTCAATTGAGCTGATGAGCAGGATGATTGGCGATATTGATGTTGGCGGCGTCTGCCGCTCGCGCAACTAAACGGATGTGAATACGGTCGATTTTGTCGGGATGAGCGAGTCCCTCCCGCGAAGTCATTTTCGCAGGCGGATGCTCTTTCAAGTCGACCGCCGGAATGTCTCGGAGCTGATCTCCAACGCGTGCGCGGTAGCCGACCTTGCCATGATGTATCTCGACTGGGCGTTGAGCTTACTCGGAGTCGCCAGACAAAGGTGCTGGAGCACTCGATGCGAAGCCACACGGAATGCTTGTGCTGGCGGCGGCGTGAAATACGTCTAATCTTTGACTTGGACTACGTTGGAAACAAATGTCATGCCGTCGCACCCGCCGGATCCCGATGTCGATGATCTCGCGCCGACCGAAGACGCGCTGACGGCCTATGACGATGAGCACATTTCCACGTACCTGCGCATGCTCGATGCCGCGGCTGAGGACGCCGATTGGCGCGAGGTGGCTCGAATCGTTCTTCATATCGACCCCGATCACGAACCCGAACGGGCCCGCCGCGCTTACGACAGTCATCTTGCCCGAGCCAGATGGATGTCGAGCAAAGGCTATCGTCATCTGTTGCGGCGTGCGGCCGATTGATGCCGATGGTTTTCGATACGCTGAACGCAGTGGTTGAGGTGTTCAGTCTTCGTTAAGGCAGTTCCGTATCGGGATACCTGCCATGCGGTCTCTCGGGCGCCGCAATCACAAAGAGTCCTCATTGTGTGGTTGCAATCTTGGTGCGGCTGCAGATGAGGACTACGAAATGTCGAAATTCGAGTGGCGTTCGTCTCGGGCTTACGATCTGGACCATGCAGCAGATCCAAACGTTGCCTGGGAATGTCTTCGCCGCAATCCAGCCTATCAGCAGGACTACCAATCAGTAGCAGACCCGGAAGTATGCGCTCCGTCCGAATTCCGCAACGAATGGGGGCTCGTCTTTCGCAGCTGATCCCCGCCACGCGTTTGATGCCCAGCCGATCTTTTGGGCGCCAGAGACGTTGCCCACCGTCTTGTCGATGGACCGGGCGGCACAACCGAATTTCACCGCACCGTTGGATCTGACCGAGCTGTTGGGAGACCGACTGCGTGCGGCTTCGGACGGCTGGCATGTTGTGTTGCCGCTCGGCGGCGGTACACACCGTCTGTGGCTGCCGGACGAGCCGGTCAAACGCGTCACATACAGCGTCAAGCTGCCGCTTGATGAGGATTTCGAGGCACGCGCCCGTGCGGCCCAGAGGCTTTGGCGGGCCCTGAACAATCGGCCGCTAGGGCCGTCCCCGGACGGCCTTACGCTGCAGCAACGCGCGCGTCTTGCGACGGCGCTTCGCGCGCTCGACGGCCACCTGGAGGGCGCTTCGTATCGAACGATCGCCGAAGTGCTGTTTGGATCCGCACGCATTCCCGCTCGCGCCTGGAAAACTCACGACCTCCGCAGCCGTACCATTCGCTTGGTGCAATTGGGCCTGCGGCTGATGCGTGGCGGCTATCGCGATCTGCTGCGTCCGCGCCATCGCAAGAGATGGCGCTGATTGCAGTCGCGGCGAGCGCCGCGGTCTACCCGTACGCCCAAGGGTCTGCGACGGTTGGGTTGCTGCTCGATCTCTGCCGATCGTTGGCGATCGTCATGGTGACCGCGTGGGGTGCCGAACATTCACCCCCCGATCTTCGGCATCCCCCTTCGCTCGTCTGCTCCGCCATCGTGACCTCCGACGCGCCGCTGACCTCACAAGCGCGCTCTGAGCACACGGAGCCTCGACAATGCCCGATCCGAACGCCGGCTTGCCGCCACGATACCTTCGCACGCCAGAAGCTGCCCGCCTCCTGAGCCTGTCAGGACGAACCCTCGAAAAGCACCGCACCTACGGCACCGGCCCGGCCTACAGAAAGCTCGGCGGCAGGGTGGTCTACGCGCTCGAGGATCTCAGGGCGTGGGCGGATGGCGGTGTCAAGACATCGACGTCCGATCCGGGAAAGAGCACCGTGCTCCCCGCCAAGCGGCATCCGGCGCTCGTTCCCTATGCTGGCAAGGGGCGCCGCTGATGCACCAGCGGTATGATCGGCAAGCCCATGGCCCGCGGCCGTCTGAACGCGGCCAACTCGAACTGTTCCGCGCGTTGCCCGGCGATCTCGCCGCCCGTGATGCGCAGGATCTCATGGCCTATCCGTTCTTCTCGCTGGCCAAATCCAGACGCGTCGTCCCGATCGACTTCCATGCGGGCAAGATCAGCATCCGTGTCGAAGCGGTGCCGGAGCACGGCATGGCCACGATCTGGGATGCCGATGTTCTGATCTGGGCAGCCTCACAGATCGTTGAAGCGCGTGACGCCGGATTGAAGACCTCACGGCTGATGGCGGCCACGCCTTACGAGATTCTGACCTTCGTTGGCCGCGGGACCAGTGTGCGCGACTACGATCGTCTCAAGGCAGCGCTCGATCGATTACAGTCGACCACGATCATGACGTCGATCAGACAGCCTGAGCGTCGGCGGCATCGGTTCTCCTGGATCAATGAATGGAAGGAGACCGCGGATGTGCACGGCCGTCCGCGGGGGCTGGAACTGATCTTGCCGGACTGGTTCTATGCCGGCGTGCTCGACGACGCCCTCGTGCTCACCATCGACCGTGCGTATTTCGATCTGAAAGGCGGGCTCGAGCGCTGGCTCTATCGCATCGTGCGCAAGCATGGTGGCCATCAGAAAGGCGGCTGGAGTTTTGATTTCGCGCATCTCCACGCCAAGTCCGGCTGCCTGTCGCCCCTAAAACACTTTGCCTACGATCTGCGCGACATCGTCCGCCGTCAGACGCTCCCCGGCTACCGGCTCACCATCGAGGCCGGTCTGCGCGGCGCGGAGCGTCTCTCCTTCGCGCCCGCTCCCGAGGATCCTTTCGCCGCACGTCTACGCAAGCGCGGCTTCATCGGCGCATCTGGGGACAACCTGTGAATCAATTCGTGCCATCGAGGACGCGCAGGATCGTGCCGTCAGGGACCCGATTCCCGTGCCAACGGGGACCAGAATCGAACGAAACGGCCAACCTTTCAACAGTTTGGCGGGCTCGTAACTTTACTAACCTGGAATCCTTCGGATTCCTTCTAACGGACTGCGCATGTCTGTCGCTCATTTCGCCGCGGCAACAGACGCGAGAATTCGATGTTCGGCGTGGCTCTCGTCATGGAGCAGCCGAATGAGCGAGCTCACCGATGTCGAGCTGATCTGGCTCGAGAAGCGGGTCGAAAACTGGATTCGCTTCGGTCATGCGGCGCGAGAGACGATTTTAGACAAGAGGCGCCGGATTCTGTCGTTTGCGCCTGGCAGCATCTTCGCCTTCGTGCGCTGGGCCGCGAACGATTTCGGGACTGTCTTTTCGCGCATCGACATCATCCGGACCGTCGCGCCTGAGCAAGGCTGCACAACCATTCCGCATGTACGTCCCGGTGGCGACATCATGCTGCACCTCGCGGGCTGGCCAAAGGTCGAACGCGTGCTGCAGCAGATCGACATGGTCGAAGCGCTCGGCATCGATCCGACCGAGGCAGCTCCCGACTATTGGCGGCACGTTCACAACCGTCTGCTGGTCGATGAGGCGCCGCGGCCGTACACGCGGTTGCGCCATCAAGCGTGGCTGCGGCGACGGAGGATCGTACCATGAGCCGCCATATCGCAGTCTGTTCCGTCGCGGTTGGGGCCGCCGTGCTCATGATGGCCGCGACCGTCGCGCGGCCAGCCGTCCGGTATATCTGGAACGTGTCTGCAAGCGTGCCCCTTGGCTTGTACCGGCTGCGCCCAATCGACGGGCTTGTCCGTGGTGAGCTTGTCGCAGTCCAGCCGCCTGAGCGGCTCGCAATATTTCTTGCCGACCGCAACTTCCTGCCGCGCGGCGTGCCGATGCTGAAGCGGGTGGCGGCATTGCCCGGTCAAACTGTTTGTAGAAGCGGTCTTGCTCTCAGCGTCGACAATGTCGAAGTCGGGCAGGCGCGTGAGCGTGACGGCAAGGGCCTGCCATTGCCGGTCTGGCAGGGCTGTCACGTTATCGTCGATGGCGAAGCCTTCCTCATGAATCCGCACTCGGCGGTCTCGCTGGATGGGCGATATTTCGGGGTGCTGCCGGCGGCGGCGATCATCGGCCGAGCGGAGCCTGTCTGGGTGAGCGGGGAGGGCTGATGTTGCAACATGCTCGCCGGCCTTCCCAAATCTCGCTGTTCGATCTGCGCTCAGATCCTTCACTCGCCCCGGCCAAATCTAGCAGCACGGCTCAGCCGCGCAGGTGTCCAAAAGCCGCGTCCGGCCTGACCGCGGGGCAGCCGTTGGAATGGAATCTCGGCGGCTTTATCGTGACGGCCACTCGTCCTCTGGCCTGCATTCGGCTCGTGCGGACGATCACGTTGGTTGCTACTGTCGTCGTGTGGTCCACACGGTGGATCGTGTCCGCGGATGCTGCGGCATGCGCCAGTCAGCCGGCATTCGAAGCGCACCAGCGAACAGGGCCGGCGGTCTCATCCTTCACAAGCTTCGTGACCGAAGCCGCGCAACGTTTCGGTATTCCCGAGCGCTGGATTTATGCGGTCATGCGCGCCGAAAGTGGCGGAGAACGGCGCATGCGATCGCCCAAGGGCGCCATGGGTTTGATGCAGATCATGCCGGAGACCTGGCGAGATATGCGCGCCCGATTGGGTCTGGGGGCTGATCCCTATGATCCCCGCGACAACATCCTGGCGGGGGTAGCCTATCTGCGCGAGATGCACGACCGCTATGGAATGCCGGGGTTCCTTGCCGCCTACAATGCCGGCCCTAGACGTTATGAGCGCCATCTGGCGACCGGCTGGCCGCTGCCTATGGAGACACGCGACTATGTGGCGAGGCTCGCACCGATCATCGGTGGCAGGCCGGCCGAGCGCGCAGCCAAGGCGAACGCGTTTGCGCCGGTCGAGTCGCGCGCGACGCTCTTCATCCCGCGCAGCCGGCGTCGTTGGGGTAACGATCGACGAGCACCCAGCAATCGTTCAAACGGTTCATCGGGGGCGCATGCGACGGCCGATCCATCTGCACTGGCGCAGCGCTCGGGCGCGCTCTTTGTCCGTCGGGCGGTCGATGATCTCTCGCAATGATTGGGATCATACCTCGTCGTGGTCTGTCGCAGATCATCGCATGTCTGGGTGGAAGTGAGTTGACGTTGGAATACGTCTGCCACGGATTGCGAGATAAAAGCGCCGACGGCCGTCGGGCGCATGTGGTTGTTTGGATTCGTGTTTCAGACGTGATCCAGATCGGGCCGGCTGGCGGTCTACGGCGAAAGCATCGGCAAATCAATCAAGCGAGCGCCGTCGGCCAAGCCGGCCTGTCGCCGAGGTTGACATGAGCCGGGACGAGAGCGACTTCCGCGTTCGTCCCGGTCGGATCAGGAACGCCGGCCGTGGCCCAGCCAAGCCGAAGAGCTTTGTTGGCCAGGTCATGCGGGCTGCGAGGAAAGCTGGCCACACCGGCAAGGGTTTTGGCCGGGAGGGACGACGGGCCGGTGCGCGGTTCGGGCGCGGGCGGTCTGCTGCCCTGGCCCTGTCGCTGCGCTCGCCGACGCGGCGGGTCGTGATCAAGGCGCGCGTGGTCCGGCATAGGGGGACGAAGTTCCGGTCGGCGCCGCTTGCCAAGCATGTGAGTTATCTCAAGCGTGAGGGCGTCACGCGCAACGGCGCGGATGCCACAATGTTCGATGCGCGATCGGACCAGGCCGAGGAGCGGGCGTTCGCTGCCAGCGTCGAGAGCGACCGCCATCATTTCCGCTTCATTGTCTCGCCGGAGGATGCCGCTGATATGCAGGATTTGCGTGCCTTCACGCGCGAGCTGATGCGCGATGCCGAGCGCGATCTCGGGACGCGGCTGGAGTGGATCGCAGTAGATCATTGGAACACGGACAATCCGCACGTCCATGTTCTCGTGCGCGGCCGGAGCGATGACGGCCGGGATCTCGTCATCAGCCGCGACTATATCAGCCGCGGATTTCGCGAGCGGGCCGCGGAGCGCATCGGTCTTGAGCTCGGGCCGCGCAGCGAGCACGAGATCAAGTCGGCTCTTGAGCGCGAGGTCGATGCCGAGCGCTGGACCGGACTCGATCGCACGCTTCGCGCTGTTGCCGACGAAGGAGCTGGCGTCGCCGATCTTCGCCCGGTGACGCGCGGCGAAGATCCGGAACTGCGAAGGCTGATGACCGGCAGGGCGGCCCGGCTGGAACGTCTTGGTCTGGCCGAGCAGATTGCGCCAGGGCGTTGGACGCTGAAGCCGGGTCTCGAGGAGACGTTGCGCGATCTTGCGCTCCGCGGCGATATCATCAAAACCATGCACCGGGCCATCGCCGGCTTCGGCCGGGAGCCCGACATCGCGGGCTTTGCGCTGCATGGTGATCAGCCGGCCGATCCGGTGCTCGGCCGCCTCGTGGCGCGTGGTCTCCACGACGAGCTCAAGGGCTTGGCCTATGCCATCGTCGACGGCGTCGATGGCCGAACCCATCATCTCAGATTCGCTGATCTCGAGCTGGCCGGCGATGCTCAGCTGGGAGCGATCGTCGAGGCGCGCATGTATGACGATGCGCAGGGTCGCAAGCGGCTGTCGCTCGCGACACGATCGGACCTCGCCCTCGACGCCCAGGTGACCGCGGATGGTGCGACATGGCTCGATCGTCAGTTGCTGGCGCGGGAGCCTGTTGCCGCCCGCGGAGGATTTGGAGCGGACGTCCGGGCCGCCATGGAGCGCCGGATCGATCATCTGTCCGCTGAGGGTCTCGCTCGCCGGCAAGGGCAGCGGGTCGTGTTCGCGCGCGATCTGCTCACCACCCTGCGTCAGCGCGAGCTGAATGCCGTCGCATCCAGGCTTTCGGCAGAGACGGCGCTGGCCTACCGGCCGATCGGCGAAGGCGATCCGATCGCGGGCATCTACCGTCAACGTGTGACCTTGGCGTCCGGTCGCTTCGCCATGATCGACGACGGGCTCGGCTTTCAGCTCGTGCCTTGGCGTCCGGCACTTGAACAGCAGCTCGGGCGCGAGGTGCGCGGGATCGCCATCAGCGGCGGCGCAGTGAGCTGGAGCTTTGGACGCAAGCTCGGCCTCGGACTCTGATCGTCCCTGAAACATCGAAATGGCATGGGGCTGACCACCAGGGAGGCTTGGACACCCCGGTTATTCTGCGAGATTCTGCGCAAGACTACGACGAGCATCGTTGAGGCATTGCCTCCCTTGTATCTCGTCGGCTCCTTCGTCCCACGAGCGCAGATATGTAACGGGGGACGATCACGATGCCGTATATCGATGCTGGCGGGGTCAAGCTCTATGTCGAGGAAACCGGCCAGGGCCATCCGATCATCTTCGCTCACGAGTTCGGCTCTGACTTGCGAAGCTGGGATCTGCAGGTCCGTCACTTCGCGAAAAGCCACCGCTGCATCGTCTACAACGCAAGGGGCTACCCGCCCAGCGATGTTCCCGAGGATGCCGCGCTGTACGGCTGGGAGCATGCCGTCGGCGATATCGATGCGGTGATGCGCGGACTTGGGCTCGACCGAGCGCATCTGGTCGGGGCCAGCATGGGCGCCTATGCCGCCCTGCAGTTCGGACTACGCTACCCAGGACGGGCCAGCGCCATCGTTGCCGCAGCCGCGGGATCGGGCTGTTCGCCGTCGCAGCGCGAGCAATGGCTGAAGCAGACATCGACGCTGGCGCGGTTGTTCATCGATCGCGGTCTGGATGTGACGGCGGACAAAATCGCGCACAGTCCGACGCGCATTCAGCTCAAGCACAAAAATCCCCGGGCGTGGCGGGAGTTCGCGGACCGGCTTGGGCGGCTGTCTGTACAGGGACTGTCGACAACCATGGTCCGATATCAGATGTTGCGCCCGTCGCTGTACGACTTCCGGGACAGCTTGGCCACATTGGCGATCCCGGTGTTTCTCGCTGTCGGTGACGAGGACACGCCCTGTCTCGATGCCAACCTGATGCTGAAGGCATGCCTGCCCGACGCTGGCCTTTGGATCTCTCCGAACACGGGTCACACCATCAATATGGAAGAGCCGGCTGCCTTCAATGCGCAAGTTGAAGGATTCTTCGATGCCGTCGAGCGCGGCTGCTGGCGTCACGGCTATCCCACATCCAAACCGCGTCCCCGGAATCTCGACGCCGAGCAGGCAGGCCCAGCGATCTCCTTGGCTCAGCGCCGAATGCGCTGAGTCCTCGATCGGCTCACCGCAATCTGTCGACGCCGCTGCTCATCCTTCGATCCCACTCATCCTCTCCGCGTGGCAATATGAAATCCAGGATCGGCGTTTATCTCTCCCAGGACGTCGCAGCACGCTTGGCGGTCGCGGTCGCGGTTCAACGCCCGGGCCAATCGAGGTCCGCGCTCGTGGAAGCCGCTCTTGATCGCTATCTGGGCCCCGACGAAGACGACGGCGAGTCCGTGCGCGATTGTATCGGCCTCATGAACCGGCAGCTGGAGCAACTGGCGGCCGATGTCAGGCTCGTCAGCGAGGCTGTCGCGCTGCAGGCGCGCTTTCAGTTTGCCATGGCTCCACGCCTCCCGGCTGCTGCCTTGCACGAAGCCTGCCAGCGGGGGGCCGAACGCTTCGACGAATTTGCGGCGCAGGTCTCCGCCCGCGTTCATCAGGGGCGCTCTTTGCTCCGGGAGACGCTGGACCGGCTCAGCGCGGCGGTCCAGAGCGCGCCGGACGACGATCCCGAGGAGACGGCGCGCTCGCAAACCAGCGCGGGATCGGCTGCCGCTGATCGCGATGTCACGGCTTCGGTAGACGATTTGCAGGCTCATGCGATGCCGCGCCAGGCGGGCACAGGCCAAATGTCCATGTGGCAGCTGATCGTTAGAGTGTTCCTGCCGTTCGTTGGTGCCTACTACCTGTCGTTTCTGTTCCGGACCATCAATGCGACGATAGCAGGCTCGCTCGCCGCCGAATTCGGCCTCAGCGCCGGCAATCTCGGTCTGTTGACGTCGGTCTACTTCCTGACCTTCGCGGCTGCCCAGATCCCGATTGGCATTCTCCTGGATCGACATGGTCCACGGCTCGTTCAGAGCGCGATGCTGTTGGCCGCGGCTGCTGGTGCGGTACTGTTTGCGGTCTCGGATCACTTCCTGCTTCTCCTTGCCGGCCGCGCTCTGATAGGCCTCGGCGTCGCCGCCGCATTGACGTCAGGCCTGAAGGCACTGCTGCTCTGGTTTCCGGGCGAGCGGGTGCCGTTGCTCAATGGCCTCATGATCATGATGGCGGCCTCGGGAGCGGTCACCGCGACGCTGCCGGCGGACTGGCTGGTCGCCTCGATCGGCTGGCGTGGATTGTTCAACCTGCTTGCGCTCGGATCGCTGGGCTGCTCGCTGCTGATCTTTCTGATCGTGCCCAAGGTCGTGCCGGCGTCGCCATCTGCTTCAGGTGTGGCCAAGATCGGCCTGAAGACCATTTACGCCGACCCCCGCTTCTGGCGGCTGGCGCCGCTCTCGGCCACCTGCATCGGGACGGCCTGGTCGCTCCAGGGGCTTTGGGCTGCATCATGGTTCAGCGATGTCGATAGCCTCGGCCGGCCGGCCTTGCTGCAGAACCTCTTAATGATGGCGATTGCCTTGAGTCTCGGCGCGCTGTTGCTTGGTGTCGTTGCGGATCGATTGCGCCGGCGGGGCATCGGGCCCGGTCAGTTGCTGTTGTCAGTCGCGATTCTGTTCATCGCCGCGCAATCGGCGCTGATCGTACGCCTGCCGCTGCCATCGTGCATCTCCTGGGTGTTCATTGCGTCCGTCGGTGCAGCGACCGTGCTGAGCTACGCCGTCTTGGCAGAGTACTTTCCGAAAGAGGTCGCTGGACGAGCGAATGCGGCACTCAACGTGTTCCACATCGGAGGCGCGTTCGCCCTGCAATGCTTGACGGGACTCGTGGTCCAGCTCTGGCCGGCGGTCGGCGGTCACTATCCAGCAATTGCGTACCAGGCAGCTTTCGGCGTGAACGTCGCTCTCCAGATTGCGGCTGCGATCTGGTTCGCGCTTCCGTCCCGGGCGAGCGCTGAGAGCGGGGAGGAGTACCAACAATTCGTTGAGCGGGATCTGCGGCGTGCTTGACAGCATCGGGAGTGACATTCTGCACGAGGTCTTGCCAAGGGCCGGTCTGCTGCAGTCATCGCCTGCCGAGCGTCGAGTTGTGCGTCGAACGAGGCGGCCGTTCGCTGACTGTTCGGGGCCGCTCTCGCCCGGCGTTCTGGGCCTCTGACCTGCCCTCATGCCTGGCACGAGAATCCTCTGGGGGCAGATCACAGCGGTCGTCGCGATCGTGCTTGTCACGATGTGGGCCGCGACGCAGTGGACGGCGTGGCGGCTGGGGTATCAACCGCAGCTTGGGCCGCCCTGGTTCGAGCTGGCGCGGGGCATGCCTGTCTATCTCCCGCCCGCATTCTTCTGGTGGTGGTTTGCTTATGACGCGTATGCGCCCGATGTGTTCGCCGAGGGAGGTCTGATTGCGGCGTTCGGTGGTGTGGCCTCGATCGTGGTCGCGTTCAGCATGTCGGTCTGGCGGGCGCGTGAGCCGGCGGATGTCTTCACTTATGGGTCTGCGCGATGGGGGACGCTGAAGGAGATCTCCGCGGCCGGACTGCTGGGAGCGGACGGCGTGGTGCTGGGACGGTACGCGGATCAGTACCTTCGTCATGACGGTCCAGAGCATGTGCTGTGTTTCGCGCCGACTCGCTCGGGCAAGGGCGTTGGCCTGGTGGTGCCGACCCTGCTGACGTGGTCGGGCAGCTGCATCGTCCACGACATCAAGGGCGAGAATTGGCAACTGACGGCGGGCTTTCGAGCGCGGCATGGCCGGGTGCTGCTGTTCGATCCGACCAATGCGCGATCGGCGGCTTACAATCCGCTGCTCGAGGTGAGGCGAGGGGAGTGGGAGGTCCGCGACGTCCAGAATGTCGCCGACGTCCTGGTCGATCCCGAAGGGTCGCTGGAGCGGCGCAATCATTGGGAGAAGACAAGCCACGCGCTGCTTGTCGGCGCCATCCTCCACGTGCTCTACGCAGAGCCGGACAAGACTCTGGCGGGGGTGGCCAACTTCTTGTCGGATCCAAAGCGGCCGATCGATGTCACTCTGCGCGCGATGATGACAACGGCGCATCTGGGGGACGCCGGACCGCACCCTGTGATCGCATCCGCCGCCCGCGAGCTCCTGAACAAGAGCGAGAACGAGCGCTCGGGCGTGCTCTCGACCGCGATGTCGTTTCTCGGATTGTATCGCGACCCTGTCGTGGCGCAGGTGACGCGCCGTTGCGACTGGCGGATCCGTGATCTCGTCGCGGGCGAGCGGCCAACCACGCTCTATCTCGTCGTCCCGCCCTCCGACATCAGCCGGACCAAGCCGCTGGTCCGGCTCATTCTGAACCAGATCGGACGCCGCCTGACCGAAGATCTGCAGGCCCGCGAGCGGCGCCACCGGCTGCTTCTGATGCTCGACGAATTCCCCGCACTTGGGCGGCTCGATTTCTTCGAGTCCGCGCTCGCCTTCATGGCTGGCTATGGCCTGAAGAGTTTTCTGATCGCACAATCGCTCAATCAGATCGAGAAGGCATATGGTGCGAACAACGCGATCCTCGACAATTGTCATGTCCGGGTGTCGTTTGCGACCAATGACGAGCGCACCGCCAAGCGGGTGTCCGATGCGCTGGGCACCGCCACCGAGATGCGGGCGATGAAGAACTATGCCGGCCACAGGCTCAGCCCCTGGCTCGGCCATCTCATGGTCTCGCGCCAGGAAACGGCACGTCCCTTGCTCACGCCGGGAGAGGTGATGCAGCTGCCGGCTGATGATGAGCTGGTGCTGGTCTCCGGTGTTCCGCCGATCCGCGGCAAGAAAGCCCGATACTTCGCGGATGCGCGGCTGGTCGACCGGTTATTGCCACCTCCCAATCCCGTCTTGACACATCAAGACGGCGATGTGTTGACGGACGACTGGAGCAAGCTGGCGCCAATCTCGCGCAGGATCTCAGCCGCAGATCAGGGCGCGCCGTCTGCGTTCAGCAACGCCGGTGATGCCGCGAATGCCGGGATCCGGAGGGAGGCCGAGCTTCCCCAACACGAGGAGATCGTCCCGGCGCCAACGCAGCCTGTTCAGGAATTCAACTTTGAAGACCGGGAAGCGGATGACGAGACGGTGCGCATCAGCGCGCTGCGTGACCAGCTGCGTGGCTTGCCGCAGCAGGCGGCGCTGGACCCGGACGACGGCCTTGGCCTGTGAAGGAGTTCGACCGTGCGGACCAAGCACACCTTTCGACTGCCGCCAAACCTGGCGGGCCAGCTCGCTGATTACGCCAGCCGCAAGCGTGTGCCGCAGGCGCTCGTCGTCGAGACCGCGCTGACGTCCTATCTGTCGCCTGACAATGCCGAGCGAATGGAGGCAGCGCTAGGGCGGCGTCTCGACCGACTGACGAGGCAGGTGGAACGTTTGGAACGTCACGTGACGATCTCCAATGAAGCGCTGGCTCTGTTCGTGCGGTTCTGGCTGACCGTCACGCCACCGCTGCCGGATGCAGTCCAAGCCGGGGCGCAAGCCAAGGGCCGTGAGCGCTACGAAGGGTTCGTTGAAGCGCTCGGACGGCGGTTGGCCAAAGGACAGACGCTGGCCGCGGAAATCTCCCAGGACGTCGCGGCTAGGGACGTGAAATCAGACGAGGTTCAAGGCTAGGCCGTTTGATCCAGATGTCCGAGGCGGAAGATCAGGACGGACATCAGCCAGCCGATGACGAAGATGCCGATGATGAAATAGCCCATGATCCCGAAGTGCTGGCTGATCTGATCGACAAGGCTCCACCCCCCGCCATGGAGGTCCCATTTGTCGGCAACGAGGCTGATCAGCTCAATTCCACCGATCAGCAGCGCGACCACGACCGAAATCGAAGTCATGGTGAGATTGTAGTACAGCTTGCGGATCGGGTTCGTGAACGCCCACCCATAGGCCTGGACCATGACGACCCCGTCCGTCGTATCGACGAGCGACATGCCTGCAGTAAAAAGCGCCGGAAGAACGAGTGTCGACCAGACCGGCAGTCCGGATGACGCCTGTGTTGCCGACAAACCCAGGAGGCTCACCTCTGTCGCAGTATCGAAGCCCAGCCCGAACAGGAATCCGAGAGGATACATGTGCCAGCTCTTTGTCACGATGGCAAAGAGCGACCGCAATGTCCGTGAGATTGGTCCTCGACGTAAAAGCAGATCATTGAGAGCATCGTCTGTCACCTGCTGGCCGCGTCGGGTCGCAGAGAAGGCGCGGTAGATCGAAAGCAATATCACCAGATTGGCGAGCGCGATGACAATCAGGAACGCTGCAGAAACGCCGATTCCGACCAGTCCGCCAATCTCCTTGAACCAGCTGAACTTGGCGTCGAGCGCCGCAATCGAGCACGCGACCAGAAGCGACGCGATGATGACGACTGTGGAGTGGCCGAGCGCAAAGAAGAGCCCGGTTGAGATGGGACGTTTTTCCTCCTGCATCAGCTTTCGCGTGACGTTGTCGATCGCCGCGATGTGATCAGGATCGACAGCATGCCTGAGCCCGAAGCTGTAGGCCAATGATGCCATGCCGAGCAGGACCGGCTGGCCCGCGTACTGTACGAGGGCCCATGTCCACGCCGCAACATTCGTGGTGATGAGCGCCGCGTAGATGAGGACGATCTTGCGGGTCTGATTTTGTGGACGATCGTCGAAGGTGTGTCGAATGGGAAGTATCAATCGTGCAGTCCTGCTCCACCGCGCCAGGCCGATGGGAGCCGCGCCGCACACCCCCACACGTCTCCGAGACAGTGTCGTTCATCCATCTGTCATGTTGCTCCCCGAGTATGACGAATGTCAATGATTGTCATACTATCGTTGCGCGTGTAGGGTTTGCTGACCGGTGTAGAGGCCGGCGACAGACTTCGGGTGATCGCGGCAAGCCTCGTCCGGAAACGCATCGCGTGAGCGATGGCTCATCGTGGGAAGCAGTCGCCCCTGAGTCTCACGCCAGAGCGCGCAATTCGTCCATCTTCGCACGGCGCGCGCCGTTTCCGGACGGGGCTTTGTGGATCGTGATCATCTCTCAGCCGCAGGCGTTCGGATACGCAGGCTTTAAGAAGTGGTGATCTAGACAATCGGCTGGCGGGCCGCTTTGGCGACCGCGAGCAATCCGATCGAGATCACGAGGGTCAGGATCAGGGCGACGCGCGTCCAAATCCGCCGGTATGTCTCTGCTCGGGTCACCTCAGTCCATCGCCATTGCGGCAACAGAACCAGATCATCCAGCGTCGTCGCACGGTTGTCTTGAATTTTGGGGGCGAAGAAGCGGCGCCAACCGTCGTGAAATGCTTCCGTCTGAGTCTTGAAGGCAACGAAACGGCGCGAGTCGTTGCCGGCAACGGAGTTCAGCGCCTCGTTGACGAGAATGGCGGGCGAGAGAAAGCCAATGATGTCCACGAGACGCTGCTGCGCCAGGAGTTGGCTGTCGAAGCGCTTGAGCAGTGGTTCGATCTGTTCATCAACGCGCTGTTTGGCGAGGAAGAAGGCGCGCATGCGCGACGGCACCTCGATCTGTCCGTTTTTCACCGCCAGGGCTTCGGGGTCAGAGGCGTAGCGGTAGTCGGCGCTGTAGAGAGTCTCGTACTCGCGCAGGGCGTCGGCGGTGACCACCCGCGTCCGGCTTGCCAACTCGGTGCGAGACGGGGCCGGGCTGACCGCGTTCACGGCCAGATTCATTGCAACCGGCAGGATGAGCACGAGGACCGTCCAGAGCGCGACCATGATCAGTGCGTTCTGCGACGACGGACGTCCGAGAACGTTGACGAAGGCCGCGACCGTAAACCAGAACAGCGTATAGCCGGCGATGAGCAGGGCCCACGACAGCATCAGAGCCATCGATGCGATCGTACGTGTCTCGGGAAAGATTGCGAGAAGGACGATCAACGGCAAGGGGATCACCACGGCCAGAAGCGCGATCAGCCGCACGGTCACCTTGGCAGCCAGTAAGGTCGTAAGAGACAATGGCTGCGAGCAAAGCATGCGCAGCGTGCCCTGCTCTCGCTCGGCCGAGAGCAGGTTGTAGCCGAGGCCGACGACGAGAAGGGGCAGCACGAACACCACGACGAAGGCCAGATCGAAATGCCCGCTGAGAAGGTTCCACGGGTTCTCGATTTCCGAGTCGTACATGAACTGCACCTTGCTGAGATACGAGATGCGGTAGTAGTTCGGCATCATGTCGGACTGACCGACTGCGAGTGCCGCCAGCGGCGCATTTGGCAGCACGGTATGCCGGCCCGCGAGCGTGCCCGCCATCGCAGCGGGATTGGCCGGATTGGAGAATGGAACCAGGGCGTCCTTGCCGGCCAGGACGGATTGCAACCTATCGCGGTTCTTCTGCTGCGCTTCGCGCTCATGTGCCGTCACCTCGGCGATCATCCGCTCGCGCAGCGAGGCTTGCGCGATACCGACGAGCAGGCCGCAGCCGATCATCAGAACCAGAGCCGTGCACACCAAGGGCAGAGTCCGGTCTCTGAGGAGCGTGCGTGTCTCGTGGCGGACGATGAGCCAGAAGTTTGCAATCGAGCGAGAGGATGGAGAGATCATCATCGATGGTTCGCGCTATCGCATTAGGGGACGGGAGACAGCGGCATGCGCCAGTGCGATCGTCCCGCCGAGCAGAACCGCCAACAGAACGAGGCTTTGCCAATGATGTGCCAAGGCAAAGGACGCGCGCGGAAGTGAGTAATGAAACTGTGGCACGCTGGCCCACAGCTCCGGGCCGGCCTTATAGGTGAAATGTGCATTCCCCAACGGATCGGCATGCTTGATCAGGTCTTCGCTGACGATGTCCTGGATCAGCCGGCGGTGCGCCTCCGCAGCCGAGGAGAAATCGCGGTGCTGTGTGAAGTCCGTGCCGGCCAGGCCCATCGAAAAGCTGCGAAGGGCAGTCACGGGGGCCACGATGCCGACCCAGCGTTGCATCCGCTCCTGGCGCTCGAACGTATCCCATAACTTGCTGAAGGTCTGATCGAGGACGCCGTATCCGGCATGGTCGTCCACCTGCAGCGCAGCACCCCACTTGCTCAGCGGGAGCGCGGCGTCCCATTGGGTGCGGACGCCAAAATTGGCGGCCCACGCCTGATCAGCCGCTTGGCCAATCTCGTGCGACAGGTGCTCGTCGAAGTCGAGGCGTGACGGCGTCGGATAGAGCAGGCTCGCGGCTTCAGAGGCGGCACGGGGCGCGATCAACGTCGTTGCGACCCAAAAGGCCAGCAACAGCACGAGAGCCGCGCGTGACGAACGCACCAGGGCGGATACGGCAAGCGTAAGGAAGATATAGAAGCCGAGGTACAGACCGTAAGCGGCAAAAAGCCAGGCGGTGCGGTACAGCACGTCGAGGCGGTCGGCGGTGGCGGTGCCCGCGAGCAGAATGAGCGACAGGATCGCGGCGGCCGGGAGAACGAGGAGAGCGATGCACCCGCCGAGCGCGGCCGCCTTACCCAACAGCAGACTGCGGGCGGAGACACCGAGGCTCAGAAGCTGCCGCAGCGTGCCGCGTTCATATTCGCCGCTGATCGCGTTGAACCCGATCACAATGATTAGCAGCGGCAGCAGCACCTGGAGCACCCAGGCCGGCGACAACTCGCCGAACCGCTGCAGCCCGGTGGCATCCTGCGCCGGTCGGAATTTCAGCTCGCTCTGCCGATGAGCCTGCAGCCACACCGTGGATCCGACATAGGGCTCGATGCCGGGGTCCAGGATGGACAACGGCGGTTCGGGCTTGAAGACATGCATGCCCTGTTCGGCGGCGTCGTGAGGGTGACGGCGGCCCTGCTGGAGCCAGGCGTCATAATCGAGCGCCTGCCCCGCGCTTCGCTCGCTGTTGATCTGAGCGTGGCGCTGCCAGCCTGCTGCGAGAGCAACCGCGAGCAGCAGAAAGACCAACCCGCCTGCCCATACCAGTCGACCGTCACGCAGGATCTCGCGCGCATCCTTTGCAGCAATGAATGCAAACACGTCAGTTCTTCATATGCTTGAGATAAAGCGCTTCGAGATCGGCATGGCTGACGTCCTCGCTCTTGAGCTCCTCTACGAGGCGCCCGCGCTTCATGATGCCGATGCGTGTGCCCGTCTGCTTGGCATGGAAGAGATCGTGTGTGGTGGTCAGCACCGCGACCCCCGACTTGCTTGCATTGATCAGCAGTTCCGAGAACTCGTTGGCCGCGGACGGATCGAGGCCGGAGGTCGGCTCGTCGAGTAGCAGGGCCTTGGCCTGCTTGGCGAGCGCAATCGCGATGCCGACCTTCTGGCGCATGCCCTTGGAATAGGTCGAGACCCGGTCGTCGACGGACTGGCGAGGCAGTCCGGCAGCTTCGAGCAAGGCGAGCAACTCCGACCGTGGCAGGCGATCCCCGGTCGCAAGCGACGAGAAGAAGGCCAGGTTCTCGACCCCGGTCAGCGTCGCATAGAGCGTCACCTGCTCGGGGATGTAGGCCAGCAGACGCTTGGTCTCGAGTGGAGATTGCGCGACATCGAGGCTGCCGATCGTGAGACGTCCAGATGACGGTTGGATGAAGTTCAGGAAAAGATTGATCAGCGTCGTCTTGCCCGCGCCATTGGCGCCCAGCAGGCAGTAGATGTCTCCGGGGGAGACGCTGAGCGTTACGCCGTCCAAGGCGGTCTTGTCACCGAATTGCTTCGTCACGTCGATCGCGTCGAGCATCGATGCTCTTTCCATTGCAGATCAAGGTATTCCGGACAACAAGGATCGGTGTGTGACCCGAGAGCTTCGAATGACCTATTCGGTTTTCCAGATCGCAGTATGATCTTTCAGTCTTGACATCATACTCGGTGCGTCTGATTAATCAAGAAGCCGTGAGTGTCGCGGTGAACGAGCGCAATGGGGCAGTCGTTCACCGGCCGGCTGCTGGGGGTGGTTGTGCGTGATCTTCGTTGCTCGGTTTCTGCGTTGAGCTTGTCGGTCGCGCTCGGCTCATGCCTGCTTCTGACGGTCGATGCCGCTGCACAAACATCTTCCCCGCCGGCGTCAGCGACAAGGACGCCATCCGAGCTCCCACAGGTCGATGTGACTGCGCCAAAGCCGCGGAGCTCTGCCGCCGCTCGCTCGTCCGAGACCCAGAAGCGCCAATCCACCCGTTCGAATACGCGGCGGCCTGTTGCCGCTCCTGCGGCTGCAGTCGCAGATCGTCAGGGACAGGGAGATCAGCGCGGAGTTGTAACGCCGCTGAACTCCAGCGGCGTCGCCGCGAGCGCGAGCCGGCTCGGGCTGACGCCGCGCGAAACGCCTGCAAGCGTCGAGGTCGTCGGCGCCGAAACCATCCGCGAGCAGGGCTATCATACGACCGTCGACACTGTGAGGGGCGCTACGGGCGTGACGGCGGGAGACGCGCCGAACGATGTCGCTTATGCCATGCGCGGCTTCCAGGGCAATCAGATCAACGTCACCTATAACGGCATCAATATCGGTCCGACGGGTTTCACCGCGTTGACGATGGAAACGTTCAACCTCGACCGGGTTGAATTCCTCAAGGGGCCGTCATCGCTGGTCTCGGGCCAGGGCGCCGTCGGCGGGGCCATCAACTTCGTGACCAAGGCGCCTCACACCGGGCCGATCACGCAGGAGGCGTTCTTCGGCTTCGACAACCGAGGCAGCATCCGCAGCGGCTATGGTTCGGGCGGGAGCACCAAGATCGATGGTCTCGACTATCGTTTCGACATCAGCAAGTCCAGGGAGGTCGGCTTCATAGACGATACCGACACCAAGAATCTGCACGTGTCCGGACAGCTGAACTATCGTCTCACGGACACGTTCAAGGTGTTTGCGGCCACCGAATTCAAGGATTATCAGGCGAAGCTGTACGAGGGTACGCCACTGGTGCCGTCTGCCTACAGTGGCGCGTTCGCCACTTCGGGGATCGTAGCCGGCAACAAGATTTCGGATTACAACGGCAGCGCGCTCAATAATGTCACGATCGACAGCCGGACATTATCGACCAATTACAACGTTCTGGACGGTCACAAGACCATCAAGGAATCCTGGGTGCGCGGCGGCTTCGAATGGGCCGCGACAAACGACGTCACGGTGCGGAGCCAGTTCTACAACTACAATGCCAGTCGCGACTGGTACAACAACGAGGTGATCGCGTTCAACGCCGACACGAACCAGGTGGATCGCGAACGCTTCTATGTCCATCACAACCAGAACATGGTCGGCAACAACACCGACGTGACCTGGAATTCGAACATCTTCGGTATGGACAACCGGCTGGTGACGGCCTTTGAAGTCTATCACCTGGATTTTGCCAGGCCCGGGGCGGCGTCGATCGCTCCTCCCGATCAGGTCTCGCTCGTCGATCCCGTACGTGGCTATTACGGCACGCTGCAAACGCAGCGTCAGACGGCGGTCATCGACAGCTTCGCGATCAACCTGGAAGATCGGCTGAAGATTACCAACACCTTCGCGCTGATCGGCGGACTGCGCTACAATCCGTTCACGTTGGACCGCACGTCGGTCGACAAGTTCGGCGCGACGAAGAGCGGATTTCCGTATTCGGCGAGCTGGGATCCGGTGACGGGACGGATCGGCTACACCTGGGAGGCCGTTCCTGGTCTGACATTCTACAGTCAATATGCGACGGCGAGCGATCTTTCGGTCGGCAGCCTGTTTCTGTTGAGCCCGACGCAGAAGCTGACCCTGACCTCGGCGCGCAGCTATGAGACTGGCGTCAAGAACCTCCTTTGGGACGGACGCGCCGAATGGACGCTGTCGCTGTTCGACATCGAGCGGAGCAATGTCTACTCGGCGCAGGCCGGGCAGCGCCTCAATCTTGCAGGTAAGGTCAAATCGCAGGGCGTTGAACTGTCGGGAGCGGTCCGCCCGACCCCCGAGAGCAAGGTCTGGGCGAACGTCGCCTATGTCAACGCCCGCTACGCCGACTACGACTTTACGGGTGGCACCTATTCCGGCAACACGCCCCCGAACATTCCGTCGCTGGTGGTCAACGGCGGCGCGTCCTATCGCTTCCTCAATCCGGGCTGGCTGCCCGTTGAACTCGGCTTCTCAGTCCGCCATGTCGGCGACCGCTTCACGACCGACGCCAACGTGGTCACGATGCGGGCCTATACCACTGCGGATGTCTTCGCATTCGTCGACATTCCAAAATCACGAGTCTTCCCGACCGTCGACAATACGCGAGTGACGTTCCGCGTTCGTAACGTGACCGACAAGAAGTACGCCGCCTGGAGCGATCCGAACTATCCTGATCAGATCTTCCTCGGCGCGCCGCGGACGTACGAAATCGAGACCTCGTTCAAATTCTAAGCTGCGCCAGATCGAGGCGGCAGTCATCGTCGGACGGTCGAAGGTGGCCGCTCTCTACGCGCGATTTGAAGCTCGGGACGGCGACTGTATCTGAATTTCCCCAGGCATTCGATTGGCAATTACCTGGGAAATTGCTCGCGCTCGATATGTGCGTCGAAATCTCTCCATCCGTCCCCGCCAATCGTTTCTCTTTCTACGCCATAACGCGACTGCTCCAATGAGCGCGTTGCGCCGTACGAAGGGCTGCCGCTTCTAATCGTCCCTGTGAGCGACGCGCGAAGCGCCGTCGCCGGTCACGGGGGTGATCATGGCGGTTCATTCATGGCGGACCGAGGCGAGCTCGCGCGGCGCGCGCATGTTGCGGACGGCCTTGGGGCCTGCGATCGCAACATGGCTCGATGATCCCACCATCGTCGAGGTGATGCTCAACCCGGATGGCCGGCTCTGGGTCGATCGGCTCGCTTCGGGTCTGACTGCAACGGGTGAGACGCTCTCGCCCGCCGACGGCGAGCGCATCGTGCGTTTGGTCGCGCATCATGTCGGCAGCGAGGTTCATGCCGGAGCGCCCCGCGTCTCGGCCGAACTGCCGGAGACCGGCGAGCGTTTCGAAGGTCTCCTGCCGCCGGTCGTGACCGCACCGGTATTTGCCATCCGCAAGCCAGCGGTCGCCGTGTTCACGCTCGCGGACTACGTCGCAGCCGCAATCCTCACGGACGCGCAGGCCGATTTGTTGCGAACGGCGGTGGTTGCGCGCAGCAACATCCTCGTCGCAGGGGGCACCTCGACCGGCAAGACCACGCTGACGAATGCGCTGTTGGCGGAAGTTGCAAAAACGGACGATCGAGTGGTGCTGATCGAGGATACGCGCGAGCTGCAATGCGCGGCGCCCAATCTGGTGTCGCTTCGGACGAAGGACGGTGTTGCTGCCCTGACGGACCTCGTGCGGTCCGCGTTGCGGCTGCGGCCCGATCGCATCCCGATCGGCGAAGTCAGAGGCCCCGAGGCGCTGGATCTCCTCAAGGCTTGGGGCACCGGTCATCCCGGGGGCATCGGCACCATCCATGCGGGCTCCGCGATCGGTGCGCTCAGGCGCCTGGAGCAACTGATCCAGGAAGCCGTGGTCACCGTGCCGCGTGCTCTGATCGCCGAGACCATCCAGCTGATCGCCGTTCTCGCCGGCCGCGGCGCCGACCGTCGCTTGGTCGAGCTCGCCCATGTCGAAGGGCTGAATGCCGGCGGCGACTATCAGCTCACCCAGCTCGCACCCGCGTCAGGAGAACAGCCATGAAGCAACGCTCTGGTCCTTCGGCTCTTTGGGCGGTGGCGTCCGCGGCTGTGACGTTCGCTAGCTTTGCGATGAGTCCGGTCTGGGCCGCGGGCTCCAACATGCCGTGGGAACAGCCGCTCAATCAGATCCTGCTGTCAGTCCAGGGACCGGTCGCAAAGATCCTGGCGGTGATCATCATCATAAGCACGGGCCTGACGCTCGCCTTCGGCGATACGTCGGGAGGATTCCGCCGGCTGATCCAGATCGTCTTCGGGCTCTCGATCGCCTTTGCGGCCTCGAGCTTCTTCCTCGCGTTCTTCTCGTTCGGTGGCGGGGCAGTGATCTGATGGAGGCTCCGCTCCATGCCGATCAGCCGTTTCCTGGCTTTGCAATCGCCGTGCGCCGCTCGTTGACCGAGCCGATCCTGCTCGGCGGTGCGCCGCGCGCGATCGCGATCCTCAACGGTACGCTCGCTGCTGCGCTTGGCTTGGGGCTGCGGCTCTGGATCGCGGGGCTTCTGTTCTGGGCGATCGGCCACGGCGTGGCGGTGTGGGCTGCCAAACGCGATCCAGACTTCGTCGAGGTCGTGCGCCGGCACCTGCGCATTCCCGGTCATCTCATTGTGTGAGGAGCAAGCCATGATGAACTTGCGTGAATATCGCAACAGCAATGCGCACCTGTCCGATTATCTGCCGTGGGCCGCTCTGGTCGATCACGGCATCGTTCTCAACAAGGATGGCTCGCTGCAGCGGAGCGCGCGGTTTCGGGGGCCGGATCTGGACTCGGCGGTGCCGGCCGAGCTCGTGGCTGTGGCCGGTCGGCTCAATAATGCCCTGCGCAGGCTCGGCTCCGGATGGGCCGTCTTCGTCGAGGCGTTCAGGTATCCGTCGCAGCTTTATCCCGCGAGCCAATTCCCTGATCCCGCCTCCGCACTGGTGGAGGCCGAGCGCCGGGCGCAGTTCCAGGCGCAGGGCGCGCATTTCGAGTCGAACTATTTTCTGACCTTCGTCTATCTGCCGCCGCCCGAAGATGCCTCGCGCGCCGAGCGCTGGCTGTATGAGGGACGCGCGCAAGGTGAGGGCAGTGATGCGCAAGAGATCCTGCGTGGTTTTGCCGACCGCACAGATCGCGTCCTGCAGCTGCTCGATGGCTTCATGCCGGAGTGTCGCTGGCTCGATGACGAGGAGACTCTGACCTATCTGCACGCGACCATCTCGACCAAGCTGCAGCGTGTCCGCGTCCCCGAAATCCCGGTCCATCTCGACGCGCTGCTGGCCGACCAGCCTTTAACCGGTGGACTCGAGCCGCGGCTGGGCGACGCTCACCTGCGGGTGCTGACGATCGTCGGTTTCCCGACCGCCACGACACCCGGCATTCTCGATGAACTCAACGCGCTGGCGTTTCCCTATCGATGGTCGACCCGGGCGATCATGCTCGACAAGAGCGACGCGACCAGGCTGCTGACCAGGATCAGGCGGCAGTGGTTCGCCAAGCGCAAGTCGATTGCCGCGCTCGTCAAGGAAGTCGTGACCAACGAGGCCGCCGCGCTGGTCGACACCGATGCCCACAACAAGGCTCTCGACGCCGATGCGGCGCTTCAGGACCTTGGCTCCGATCTGATCGGGGAGGCCCTGGTCACCGCGACCATCACGGTCTGGGATGAGGATCCGCGCATTGCCGACGAGCGCTTGCGGCTTGCCGAGAAGGTGATTCAGGGTCGCGACTTCACCTGCATGGTCGAGACGGTCAACGCTGTCGAGGCCTGGCTCGGGTCGCTGCCTGGCCACGTCTACGCCAATGTGCGCCAGCCGCCGGTCTCGACCCTGAACATGGCCCATATGATCCCGTTGTCAGCGGTCTGGGCCGGCCTGCAGCGCGATCAGCATCTCGGTGCGCCGCCGCTGTTCGTGGCGCGGACCGAGGGCTCGACGCCGTTCCGCTTCTCGCTGCATGTCGGAGACGTCGGGCATACGCTCGTGGTGGGGCCGACCGGTGCCGGCAAGTCCGTGCTCCTGGCGTTGATGGCGATGCAGTTCCGCCGTTATCCCGGCTCCCAGGTGTTCGCCTTCGATTTCGGCGGCTCGATCCGCGCGGCCGCGCTCGCCATGGGCGGCGACTGGCATGATCTCGGCGGGGCCTTGTCGGAGGGCGCAGCGGACGCGGTCGCGCTACAGCCGCTTGCGGCGATTGAGGATGCGACGGAGCGCGGCTGGGCGGCCGACTGGGTCGCGGCCATGCTCGCGCGCGAGCAGATCAGCATCACCCCTGAGGTGAGGGATCATCTGTGGTCGGCGCTGACCTCGCTAGCGTCGGCGCCGGTGTCTGAGCGAACGCTGACGGGACTATCGATCCTGCTGCAGTCCAATGCGCTGAAGCGGGCGCTACAACCCTTTTGCCTCGGTGGCGGCCCTTATGGCCGGCTGCTCGATGCCGACGCCGAACGGCTCGGTGGTGCGTCCGTGCAGGCATTCGAGACCGAAGGTCTGATCGGCACGGCGGCAGCGCCAGCCGTGCTCGCCTATCTTTTTCACCGCATCGAAGGCCAGCTCGACGGCCGCCCGACGCTCCTGATCGTCGACGAAGGCTGGCTCGCGCTCGACGACGATGGCTTTGCCGGCCAGCTCCGGGAGTGGCTGAAGACGCTGCGCAAGAAGAACGCGTCCGTTGTCTTCGCCACGCAGTCGCTGTCCGACATCGATGGATCAAAGATTGCCCCCGCCATCATCGAGAGCTGCCCGACCCGGTTGTTGCTGCCGAACGAGCGCGCGCTCGAGCCGCAGATCACAGCCATCTATCGACGGTTCGGCCTGAACGACCGCCAGATCGAGATCCTGTCCCGGGCCACGCCGAAGCGGGACTATTACTGCCAGTCGCGCCGCGGTAACAGGCTGTTCGAGCTCGGTCTCGGCGAAGTTGCGCTGGCGCTGATCGCGGCGTCCTCCAAGACCGACCATGCCGACATGACGCGCGTGCTTGCCGAGCACGGCCGAGACGGCTTCCTTGCCGGCTGGCTCACCCACCGAGGCGTGTCCTGGGCGATTGACCTCATTCTCCATCTCAATGGCCGGGAGGTCCTCGCATGACGGGTCCTCGTCGTCTCGTCCGTAGAGCGGCGGCAGCCGTCGCCATCTGGGCAGCGTCGGCCTCTATTTCGTCGGCGCAGCTGGTCGTGTTCGACCCAAACAATTACGCCCAGAATGTCCTGACCGCCGCGCGCGAGCTGCAGCAGATCAACAATCAAATCATCTCGCTGCAGAACCAGGCGCAGATGCTGATCAACCAGGCGAAGAACCTTGCGAGTCTGCCGTATTCGTCACTGGCGCAGCTGCAGCAGTCGATCCAGCGCACGCAGCAGCTGCTCAAGGAGGCCCAGCGCCTGGCCTATGATGTGCAGCAGATCGACAAGGCGTTCGCGACCACCTATGCGCCGGCGAGCAGCAGCCAATCGAGTCAGGCGCTGGTGGACAATGCGCAGGCGCGCTGGCAGACCTCCGTGGCCTCGCTGCAGGATGCCTTGAAGGTGCAGGCCGGCGTCGTCGGCAATCTCGACGCGGTCAAGACCCAGTCGTCCGCGCTGATTGCAGCGAGCCAAGGTGCGAGTGGGGCGCTACAGGTCACCCAGGCTGGCAACCAGATCCTTGCGCTGCAGGCTCAGCAATTAGCCGATCTCACCGCGAGTGTGGCCGCGCAGGGCCGCGCCGTGATGTTGGACGCTGCGCAGCGTGCCGCTGCTCAGGATCAGGGCCGCGAGCAGCTCAAGCGCTTCCTGACGCCAGGTCAAGGCTACCAGCCCTCCAACGTACAGATGTTCCATTGATGCAGAGAAGTCCTGTCAAATGGCTAAGGCTTTTCGCCGTGGCGGCCGCCACGCTCGCCACTCTCTCCGCCTGCACCATTCCGTTGCGGGGTGGGCAGGATACGGAGACGCGGCAGCCGGCGCCAAAGTCCAATGCGCTCGATGAGACGCTTACGCGCTGCCGCGCGGTGCGTCCCGAGCAGGCTGACGCCTTCGCGCAATGCCGTCGGTTGTGGTCGGAGGGCCGCCGCCGCTTCTTCGGCACGATCTTGCCGGCCACACCGAGCAGTGGCTCGCCTTCGCCGGCGCTCGATCCTGTGGAGCGGACGCGATGACCGGGACCGGAATCATCGATCAGTTTCTGGAGACGTTCACCCGCACCATCGACTCCGGCTTCGGCCTCGTCAGCGGCGATGTCGGCACGCTGGCGACGACGCTGGCTGCGATCGATCTCACCCTCGCTGCCTCGTTCTGGGTCTGGGGCCGCGAGGACGATGTCATTGCGCGGCTCGTCAAGAAGACGTTGTTCGTCGGCGTCTTCGCCTATTTGATCGGCAACTGGAACAGCCTCGCCCGGATCGTCTTCGAGAGCTTTGCTGGTCTCGGTCTGAAGGCGTCGGGCTCGGCGCTCTCGGTCGCCGACTTCCTGCGTCCGGGCAAGATCGCCCAAGTCGGCCTTGATGCCGGGCGACCGATGATGCAGGCCACCGCCAATCTCATGGGCTATGTGAGCTTCTTCGAGAACTTCGTCCAGATCGCGGTTCTGCTGTTCGCCTGGATCGTGGTGCTGCTCGCCTTCTTCATCCTGGCTATCCAGCTCTTCGTCACACTGATCGAGTTCAAACTGACGACGCTTGCAGGATTTGTGCTGATCCCGTTTGGACTGTTCGGCAAGACGGCCTTTGCCGCGGAGCGCGTGCTCGGCAATGTCATGTCCTCCGGCATCAAGGTCCTCGTGCTCGCCGTGATCGTCGGCATCGGCTCGACCCAGTTCTCGCAGCTGATCTCCGCCGGCAACGGTGATCCGCCGACCATCGAAAGCGCAATGACGCTCGTGCTCGGCGCATTGGCGTTGCTCGGCCTCGGCATTTTCGGTCCTGGCATCGCCAACGGGCTCGTCTCCGGCGGACCGCAGCTCGGCGCTGCAGCGGCGGCCGGCGCAGGCCTTGCGGCTGGCGGTCTCGCTGTTGCCGGCGCGGGGCTCATTGCGGGCGGTGCCGGTCTTGCCAGCGCGGCGGCGACCGGTAGCGGTCGAGGCGCGTCGGCGCTGGGCGGCGGAGTGGTCCGAGCGCTGCGAGGTGGCGGAGAGCCATCCCCGTCGGAGGCTTCGGCCGCCAGTCCATTGCGACAAGCCGCTGCGGCCAACGCGGGCGGCACTTCGTCCGCAGGGTCGGCTGACGGCGGAGGGTCCCCATCGGGCTCGCCGCGATGGGCCGAACAGCTGAAGGCAGGGCGGACCATCGGTCAGGGCACCTCGGCGGCGACGCAGGCCGTCCGCGGCGCTGGACAGGGCGGGCAGGGCAGCTCCGTCGATCTCTCGGAGGACAAACCATGACGATGTTCAAACGTCCCGCTGTCCATTATGGCCGCACGCCGCAACCGGTCACGCCGTATCAGAAGGCTGCGCAGGTCTGGGATGAGCGCATCGGCTCGGCGCGTATGCAAGCCAGGAACTGGCGGCTAATGGCGTTCGGGTGCCTGATGCTGGCGAGCGGCCTGGCCGCGGCCCTCGTCTGGCAATCGGCACGGGGCAGTGTGACGCCCTGGGTGGTGGAGGTCGGCCATCTCGGCGACGTCCAGCGGGTGGCCCCCGCGATTGCCGAGTATCAACCGACCGATCCGCAGATCGCCTTTCATCTCGCGCGCTTCATCGAGGACGTGAGAAGCCTCCCCGCGGACCCAATCGTCCTGCGCCAGAGCTGGCTGCGCGCCTATGACTTCACGAGCGATCGCGGGGCAGCCGCGCTCAATGACTATGCCCGGACGAACGATCCGTTCGCGAGGCTCGGCAAAGCCCAGGTCTCGGTGGAGGTCTCCAGCGTCATCCGGGCCTCGTCCGAGAGCTTTCGCGTGGCCTGGACAGAGCGGCACTATGACAACGGCGCGCTGAGCGCGACCGAACGCTGGACCGCCATTCTCACCATCGTGCTCGCGATGCCTGACGATGCCGACCGGCTGCGCAAGAACCCTCTCGGCGTTTATGTCCACGCCATCAACTGGTCGAAGGAGCTGTCGCAATGAACGGCCGCGTCCTCACCGGCACGGTGCTTGCGCTCTTGCTGAGCGGCTGCGCCACGTCGAAGCCGCCTGAGATCCGCTACGACGCTGAGGTGCCACCGTTGCCGGCAGCGCCTGTCACGGTTGATGACAGGCCGCGGGCGCTCCATGTGCCGCCGCCATGGAAGGTGACGTTTGGTGGCAAGGCTGGCGCGAAGGAGGAGGGCGATCCTGTCGATCGGATCGAAGCGGCCAATGGTGCGGCCCGCGTCGAGCCGCGCAAGCGGGGCTATTACAACGCGGCGCAGATCTATGCTTACAGTCCAGGCGCGATCTATCAGGTCTACGCAGCGCCGGGACAGATAACGGATATCGCGCTTGAGCCGGGTGAACAGCTCACGGGATCAGGTCCGGTCGCGGCCGGCGACACCGTGCGGTGGGTGGTCGGCGATACCGAGAGCGGCGCGGGCGATACCCGTCGCGTGCACATTCTGGTCAAGCCGACGCGCGCAGGCATCGAGACCAATCTCGTCGTCAACACCGACCGCCGAACCTATCTGATCGAGCTGCGCGCCCGCGAGAAGCCCTATATGCCAGCCGTGGCCTGGTATTATCCAGAGACGCATGCGGCGCTCGCGGCTCTGAAACCCGTCCTGCCAGATCCCGCGCAGCGTCGCTTTCGCTATCGCATCGAGGGTGATGATCCGCCCTGGCGGCCGGTGACCGCTTATGACGACGGCCGCAAGGTCTATGTCGAATTCTCTCCCGGCATCGTTCAAGGCGAGATGCCGCCATTGTTCGTGACCGGCTCAGACGGCAAGCCGGAGATCGTCAACTATCGAGCTTATGGCAACGTCTTGATCGTCGACCGGCTGTTCGCGGCAGCGGAGCTGCGCTTGGGCGGCGACCCGCAGCAGACCGTGCGGATCGTTCGCACCGACGGACAGGTTCGGCCATGAGCGCGGAGGGCAAAGGCACGAGCGCAGGGTCGAATGATCCGGAACGGGCTGCCGATCCTGCGGCGCCCTTCCGCCTCGGCGGAGAGCCGCCACGGATCACTCGGTTGTCGCGCAAAATTCTGGCCAGCGGCAGCGCCGTGGCGCTCGCGCTGATCGCAGGCGCGGCTCTGTGGGCGCTGCAAAGCCCTGGCGCGCATAAGCCGGCGGCCCAATCCGAGCTCGCCAGTTCGGGGCATCGCGAGGTCGCGGATAGCGTCTCCAGCCTGCCGCGTGACTACACGCAGGTTGCCAAAGATGTCCCGGTGCTCGGGCCGCCGTTGCCCGGCGATCTCGGACGGCCAATCCTGGCCTCCCAAGGGCAAACACCTGGTTCAAGTCAAGACCAGGACCAGCAGCGCCGCGAACAGGAGCAGGAGGCCGCGCGCGTCAGCCGTTTGTTTGCGTCGACCGCAACGACGGCGACGCAGCCGTCGCTAAATGTGGCTCAGGGCGCCGGGCTTGGAGGGATGCCGCCGGCCACGGACGACGCCTTCGCGCAGAACGGCCAGGACCGCAAGCTCGCCTTCGTGAATGGCCCGGTGGATCGGCGTACAACGAGCCCAGATCGCATCACGCGGCCGGCGTCACCTTACGTCGTACAGGCTGGCACGGTCATTCCGGGCGCCCTGATCACGGGGCTCCGCTCGGATTTGCCCGGTCAAGCTACGGCCCAAGTGACAGAGAATGTGTTCGATACGCCGACAGGTCGGTTGCTGCTCATTCCTCAAGGAGCCCGGCTGATCGGAGCCTATGACAGCCAGGTGGCAACCGGCCAGTCGCGCGTGCTTCTGGTCTGGACGCGGCTGATCCTGCCGAATGGCCGCTCGATCGTCCTAGAGCGGCAGCAAGGAGCGGATTCTGGTGGCTATTCGGGTCTCGAGGATGAGGTCGACAATCATTGGAAGCAGCTGATCGGGTCAGCCCTGCTGTCGACGTTGCTATCCGTTGGCAGCGAGGTGAATGCGGGAGCCAATGGCAATGCCAATAATGCGGCCCTCGTTCAGGCGCTGCGGCAAGGCTTCGGCAACGCGATGAGCCAGACAGGGCAGCAGCTCGTGCGGCAGCAGATGAACATCCAGCCGACATTGACGATCCGTCCCGGATTTCCGGTGCGCGTGATGGTCAATCGCGATCTTGTGCTCGAGCCGTATCGAGGGTGAGCAATGACAAAACTCAGGATTACAAATTTGCCGGATGACAAGCCCGTCAAGGTCTCCGTCGAGCTGCCCGCCGCGGTGCACCGAGATCTCCTGGCTTATTCGGAGCTGGTGTCGCGTCAATCGGGGCAGCCGGCCAGTGATCTGGGAAAACTCGTGACCGCGATGGTCGCGCGCTTCATGGCGACAGACCGGGCCTTCGCGAAACTGCGGAAAAATCGCGAATAACATGACAAGCGAGGATCAGGCCATCATGATCCGTCGTCTGCCGAGGAACGGGCCACTAATGGAGACGCATCTTGGTCATCCAAGTTACGGAGGAGCGCCACACGCCGCAACGTCGTCCAAAAGCATCTCTCATGACAATGCTCGCGACGCGCTCAAGCATGAGATGTGGGTGGCCTTCTAGCCAATTCCATGCCGTTTGAACGGTTACCAGGGCGATTTGCTGGTCGGATTTGGCGCTCAAAAGAAGCTTGACGACACGCATTGCGAAGTCAGGTCGAGCCGCGCCGGCGCGCGGCGCCAGGTTTTGCGGTGGTCGCCTCATAAGTCCAGTCATTGGCCAGTCAAACCGCCAGAGCCACTGAAGAGAGTTCGTCGCACATCAGTGGCATGCAAGAAACAACGCAAGACTCAGTCATGACAATCAACGAATCAGCAGGACGATCGGCTGCATTTTCACAGATCGCATCGACTATCGCCTTTACCCTGCTGGTAGACGACATCGGCTTGGTTGAAGCGTCATTTTTTCGGACGTGTGGAATGCGTGGCGGTCCACCGGCCAGACCGAGCTTGAGGCGGCCCATGACCATGTCCGGTCGCGCTATGGAGGGCGTTTTAGTTCACCCGACCGATATCGACGCTGGGAGCGTGAACAGGAAGGTGGTGCCGCGGGGTTGGTTAGCCATCGCCCACAGTCTGCCGCCGTAAGATTCGACAATAGAGCGGCAGATGGACAGGCCGAGTCCGAATCCGCCCGACTTGGTCGTATAGAAAGCCTCGAAAACCTGCTCGGGCTCGGCCACCTGCAGCCCAGGCCCGGTGTCGCACACCGTCACGATGACACCGGCGCCCTCTACTGCAGTGCGGATCAGGACTTCCCTGGGGTCGTCTTCGACGCTGCCGATGGCCTCAACGGCATTGAGTATCAAGTTGAGCATCACTTGCTGCAACTGGATCCGATCGGTTGTGACAAGAGGGAGCTGCTCGGCAAAGCGGGCCTCGACCAGTGCCCTATGGCGGTTCGTCTCGCTGCGGGTCAGCTCGATGACTTCCCGCACGACCGTATTAACGTTGACCTGCGTCACACGGGGCGGCGCCTTCCGCACCATGTCGTGGATTCGATTTACAATGTCGTTAGCGCGCGCCGCGTCTTTCACGATGGCGGTGAAGGCTTTGCGGACCTCCTTTATGTCGGGAGGTGCACGGTCGAGCCAACGCATGCCGGCTTGGGCGTTGCCGATCGTCGCGGTGAGCGGTTGGCGCACCTCATGGGCGATCGAGGCGGTGAGGTGGCCCATCGTCGAGATACGATTGGCGCGCGCCAGGTCGGTCTGCGCTTCACGGTAGCGACGGTCGCTTTCGATCGCCTCGGCCTCTGCGCGCTTGTATTCGCTAAGGTCGAGCACAAAGGCCGTGCCCTGCTCCTGGTTACCCTCAAGCAACGCAACGCCCATTAGCACCGGAACTCGCGTCCCACCCTTATGCAAGAACTCCTTCTCGAAGGGTGGGGTGGTGCCGATCCTTCGGAGCTCTGGTACCCACAACTCCTGATCGCGCGTGAGCCATTCGGAAGGCGTGATGTCGGTCCAGCGCAGCGAACCGGAGGCGAGATCGGTGCGATCACGCCCGACGATGCGTAGAAACTCATTGTTGGCATCGAGGATCCGGCCTTCGAAATCCCAAAAGAAGACGCCGATGATGTTGGCGTCCACCAGGCTTCTGATCCGCGCCTCACGTTGTTCGAGGTCGCGATAGAGCTGCGTGTTCTCCAGCGAGATCGCGGCCTGCGAGGCGATCAGCTTTAGCACCGCAATCCGCGCGGCCACGAAGGCCCGCGGCGCGAGGTTGTTCTCCAGATACAGCGCGCCGATGAGCTTACCCTGATTGATCAAGGGCACGCACAGCGCCGAGCGCAGCCTGTGCTCGCGGACATAGGCGTCCCCGGCGAAGGGAGCCTCCAGCGCAGCGTCGCTCAGGATAACGGCGTCATGGGTACGCAGGACATATTGAAGCACCGACTGCGGCAGCGCGGCGGGGTCGACGGACTCGTCCGGCAGGTCCACGCGGATGACGGGGCCGGCGACCGCCGCCCGCGCCGCGATTCGCGGCTCGGCGGCGCGGGCGAGGATGAGCAGGCCGCGCTCGGCACCGGCCTGCTCGAGCGCGGTTCGCATCAGCGTGTCGAGGAGTTTCTCTAGCACCATTTCGCCGGCGATCGACTGCAACACCTTCATCACGGTGGCGAGGTCGAGGTGCTCGACCGGTGTCCCGATCGTGTTGGAGGAGGCGGAAGCGGTTTCAAGGGGGCGAAAATGCGGATTGGTCTCGTCGAGTTGGCGCACCTTGCCGTCTGCTCCCCAGAGGGCGTAGCAGCGACGAGCATTGCGCAGGTAGAGATCGGCGATCTCCTCATATCCCCGCGCGCGATAGAATCGGGCGGCAAGCTCGTATGCGAGACCCTCGTAATGGGGAAATCCGTTGGCCCGTGCGGAGCGGACGGCCACCTCGTAAAAGCGCATCGCATCGGTATCGTGGCCGTCCAGGCGGGCGATCTCGGCGCGGAGAAGGGCGTGTTTGTCGGCGAAGGTCGACGGACAGCTTTCCGCCCACGTTGCCAAACGACCGCAATGGCCAAGGAGACGTGCGCGCCTGACATCGGCTCCCACGTCCGGCAGCTCTGGTTCTAGGCACGCCAAGGTCAATCCCGCGTAGAGCTCATAGTCGAGCAGCTGGATGTGCCCCGGAGAGGCCCACAGTAGAGGCGCAGCGCGCTCGAAGCAGTCATGCGCGACCGCTAGGTCGCCCGCCAGAAATCTGGCCTGCCCCTTGATAATCCAGTACCAGCAGATCATGATCGTCGCGCGGTCGGATGTCAGCGAGCGTTCGTATTCGCTCTCGTCGAAATCTCCGGCGCCGAAGCTCCCAAAGCTCTCTGTGAGGCCGCGCATCGTGAGCATGAAGCGCCGCTGCGCGGTGATCACATCCACCACGTCACGGTAGCCGGCACGCCGAGCGAAGGCGAGGCTGCGCTCTGATTCCGTCCAAACCTCCTCCAGCCGGTCCCCGCGGAGCAGGAGATTGGAGACGATGTGGTTGCAACAATAACAGGCCACGGGGATGTCGCCGGACTTCACGCCGCTCTCGAAAGCCGCCCTTATCGCCTCCACGGCGGTGGAGACCGGCTGGGTCCAGAGGCTTACGAGTTCGAGTGCCCAGAGAGCCATCGCCTCGTTCGCTGCCAGGCCGTGCCGAGCGACCAGCGCGCGCGCCAACTGCGCGAAGCGATAACCCTCCTCGTAGCGCCCATAGACGTGCCCGAGCATGATGCCGAACGCCGCGAAGCCTGGCGCGGAGGCTCCCGTCACGCCGTGATCCAGTGCGAGCACCACCATGTGACAGAGCTGGAGTACCGAGAGTGTCGAATCGGTCCACATGGCCGGGCCGCACATCGTCGCTAGTATCGTCATCGCCGCTTCCGCGTTCGGATCCGTCAGCCTCGGCAACGAGACCAGCGACTCGATCCGACGGCCGTCGAGCTTGTGCAGGACCTGCGCATAGGCCGCGTCCATCTCCGCGCGCGGGGGATGGGGCGAGAGCTCGATGTCAAACAGACGAAGGCACTCTATGGCAGTGTCGATCGCCTCCACATGTTCCGACCTCATCACCTGAAGGTCGATCCTGATGCGATATGCGGCCGCCTTGTCGATCTTTGATCCAGCCTGAGTTAGCAACTCGGCGATACGCCGCTCGGCCTCGTCGAAGTCACCGCTCAGATATTCGCATTCGGCCCGTTCCAGCCACAGGGTGGAAGCGAGCTCTCGTCGAAACTTCCATGCCTCGTCCCCGAGCAGCGCCATGCCAAAACGCAGATAGGCGCAGGCCGAGACATAGGCAGTCGACGTCTTGGCGCGCCGGGCGGCGATCAAATTCAGCTCAGCAAGCCGTGCCCGCTCGTCGTCTTCCTCGATCAATGCCGAGCCACGATTCAACTGGTTCACGATCTCGAATATCGTCTCCTGCCGCTGTTCCGGCGTCGTCCGGTCGACTAGGAGGCGGCCTATCCTAAGATGGATTGGCGCCCTCGCATTTTCCGGTATCAGCGAGTAACTGGCTTCATATATCCGGTCATGGACAAAGGCGTAGGCGTCTTTGCGCCGTTCCACAAGTTCGAGCCGAACCGCTTCCCACAGATCCGCCTCGACCTGGGCTCGGGACACGCCGAAGGCGGTCGCGAGTAGGGACAGGTCGGCCACGTTGCCGACGCAAGCCAGATTCTGCACCGCTCGCCGTGTCTTCTCCGGCAGACGGGCGAGCTTGCCGATCATGAGGTGCACGATGTTATCAGTGAAGCCCTTGGCGGTAATACGGCTGAAGTCCCATGACCACCGGCCGGTCACGTGGTCGACATACAGCATTCCCTCGTCGGCGAGCGCGGAGATAAACTGAATCGCGAAGAATGGGTTGCCGCCGGTCTTGTCCAATACCAGTTGGGCTAGGGGGGCGACTGCGATCGGTGCACAGTGCAGCGTGTCGGCGATCAACTGCGCAATGTGTTCCCGCCCCAGCGGCGCGAGCGTGATCTCCTGCACCTTCACGCCGGTCGCCTTGATGATGAAGAGCTTGCGCACCAGTGGGTGAGCGGTGTCGACCTCGTTGTCGCGATAGGCGCCGATCAGGATCAAGTGGCGAAGATCCGATCGGGTCAGCACGTCCTCGATCAGGTCGAGGGTCGCGGCGTCGAGCCACTGAAGGTCGTCTAGGAAAAGTGCCAACGGGTGCTCGGGGCGTGCGAAAACACCGATGAAGTTCCTGAACACCCGCTGGAATCTCGCCTGCGCCTGCTGCGGCGGCATTTCCGGCACGTCGGGCTGATCGCCGATGATAAGCCGGAGGTCGGGCACGAGATCCACCATCAGTTGGCCGTTCTGCTCGAACGCCTCAAGGAAGGAGCGGCGCCAGCGGGCCAGTTCCGCATCAGTCTTGCCAAGCAGTGGTCGCACTAGTCCCTGCAAAGCCTGCGCCAGGGTCGAGTAGGGGATGTCGCGCTTGTACTGATCGAATTTGCCGGCCGCGAACAAGCCCCGTGGCGGCACCAGTAGCTTGTGCAACTCGTTGATGACCGAAGACTTGCCGATGCCAGAATAGCCCGAGACCAGCACCAACTCCGGCTCGCCACAGCCGACCACGCGGTCGAAGGCTAACATCAGGGCCTCGACCTCTCGGTCCCGGCCGTAAAGGCGCTCGGGGATGAGCAGGCGGTCCGGTGTGTCTTCACGGGCGAGCGGGAAATCGCGGATATGGCCCCCGGCTTCCCATTCGTGGAGGCAGCGCCGAAGGTCGCGCTCGACGCCGCTGGCGGTCTGATAGCGCTCCTCCGCGATCTTGGCGAGCAGCTTTAAAATGATCGCGGAGATCGCGCTGGGAAGGCTCTCGAGCCGCTCGATTGGCGGCGTCGGCTTGCGGGCGATGTGGCAGTGGACCCATTCCATGGGGTCATGGGCGAAGAAGGGAAGCGAACCGGTTGCCATCTGGTAGAGCGTCACGCCGAGCGCGTAGAGATCGCTGCGGGAATCGATCGAACGGTTCATGCGCCCTGTCTGCTCAGGCGCCATGTAGGGAAGCGTGCCGGCGATGGTCTCGGGTGGCTCGGGAAACTGCCGTTCGCGTGGCAGCCGCGAGGTTATGCCGAAGCCAGTGAGTCTCACCTGCCCGGACGGAATATCGACGACGATGTTCGCGGGCTTGAGATCCTTGTGGACGAGGCCGCGCCGATGGATCACACCGACTGCCGCGCAGATTGCTATGGCGATGCGCAGCATGATGCCGACCTCGATCGGCTCGCCCAGCAACTGGCTGAGCGGCTCGCCGTTAAAATCCTCGAGCAGCAGCAGAGTCTTGTTGCCGTCTCGTTCCAACGCAAGTGGCACGAGGACGGGCGCATCGATCAATACATCGCGCAAGCCATATTCATGAGCGAAGCGATCGAGGAGTGCTGGCGGCGCTCGATCATCTGCGGCACGTACCACCAGCACAGGCCTCTGCCTGCGCTCGTCCCCGTTTAGCTGCCCACGGGAAAATACCCTTTCTCCATCCTCCCAAAGCGGTTGCAACTCACCGCCCTGCTGCGTCGAGGATCCCAAAAAAGGGACGGACTGGCTCAACTTATCATACTCCCCGGCCACCGGCCAGCGACGTCTGGCGCCGAGCCGCCGGCCGTGAGAGCTGCGTCCTGCGCCATCGACGGAACCGCACCTTCTGACTGCGGAGGTTGCAATAGAGCACCGGAAAGCTCGCTTTCGGTACTTAGCGCTTGTTAAAATTTGTAAACTTGCAGACGTACTGTACGTTATCTCGTCTGAGAAGTTAACGCAAACTCACATCGAGTAGATCATATTTGAGATAAGTAACCTCGCAGGAGCGACATTCCGCTTCATTGACTCCGCCCTGGGCCGATCTAGTGACGTTGTCCATCAACGAGCTTGCATCCTAACCCGATGTGCAGTCATGACTTGCGCCAAACGCTGATCTCCGCTTGTTAAAATGCGCGGCTCGCGCGGAGCACCAGGGCGAGTTCGTCTTCGCGTGAGATATTATTCTGCCAATCTGCCGAGCAAAATACGTTTGGCCTGGCGGTCGGGGCTGGACTTCACAAGGCCATTTCCAGGACCGCGATCCTTCTGCCTGTAGCCGAAGGAAATATCGCAAGTCAATGGGGCTTCCGGGAAAGTCGCCGACAAGATCACTCGTGACGATCACGGTTCCATCCACCTTTTCGATCTTTATCGGCTCGCCAGAGGCTGGATATCCCGGTCGAGCCATGGTCTGTGACGCCATCTCCATGGTTATGGTGATGCATGGCGTCGCACAATGTTTGCATCGACCCGTCGTGAAAGTAAGGCCTGTGAAAAGGACGTTCCGCAGGTTGGGCGTCTTGAAGGCGGCAATTTCACTCTGCCTCTTCGTGACGAGAAAACGCCCCAAGATCGACATCTCGCCCTCGATCGCCACTATGTCGAGATCCAACTGCTGGCCCTTCACCAATTCACGCTTCGCCTGCTGTGCCAGAGGGCCAACGTGATGCTGGAGAATCCCAATCCCGATGTGATGGAACTTATTGTCGGAGAAAAACGTGACGTCCCGCTCATTCTCCGTCGGTGCACAGCAGAGATTGCAGCGCGCCTTGGTATTGATCAGATCCCAGCCGCGCTTGGCCGCGTCACTGATGGCGTTCGCATCTCCAGCGACGAAATTATCGAACGGTGAAACGAAGGAATCAGCGCGCGTCCGTAGCTCGCTATCGCGCGCAGCATTTCCTTCTCGTTTACCTCGCGGCCAGAGCCCTCCACGAATTGCGCTTGGTAGTTCTTATCGTCGGCGATCCTGGATGCAGCGTCGGCGACGCTGGATGAGCCCATTTCGAACGGGTTGGTGATCGAGAGGGCAGCCTGCTGCTCCAGCGTGTGAACACGGCCTTCGCAGAGCTGGGTCGTGTAATAGTACGCGTCGAGCGCCGTCGCGGCGTTGCGTTGACCGACGCGGCCGTAAATACCAACAGACTTCGACCGCCCATCAATGAAAGCGCGTGCCGGATTGTGACTGTGGCGCAAGCAACGATCCCGTCGCCCGAGAGCCGGCTGTCGAAGAACAGCTTCTGCCCCCGCTTCATCACTACAACCTGTTCGTGTTCATGGAAGTGAATCGACCCTGGCGCCAAGTCAAGGTCACCGAGCACCGCGCCGCCACCGACCGCGCCCAGTGCACACGCGAACTCGTGACGTGTACTATCCCAGGGCCGGTCGCATTCGCGTCGTGCTCGACAATCTGTCAACCCATACGGCCGGCGCGCTCTATTCGGCGTCCCCGGTCGACCAGGCGCGGGGCTTGCTGCGACGCCTGGAATTCCATCACACCCCGAAGCAAGCCAGCTGGCTCAACATGGTCGAGATCGGCGCTCTCGAGCAGCAATGTCTCGCTCGTCGCATCGACAGCTACGCCAAGCTCGTCCAAGAGACCCCGGCGTGGGAGAGACGTCGAAACACCGAGCGCGCCCAAATCAATAAATCAATTGGATGTTCACCACCGAACAGGCGCGCACCAAATTAGGCCGTGCCTATCCCAAAAAACCGGCCAAACCGGCAAAAAAACAAAGAGTCAAAACCTCTGTGTCGAGGTACTAGTCCTATCGCTTCGCGAAGCCTCACCGCCGACGCAAGGCGGCCGTCACTAGGGGCTTACGATACTTCCAAAGACCGCAAATCTTTACCTAAATTAACTCGTCTGCGTCACCCGGCAGCCTAAAGTGCGCTGCTACGTGCGAGAAGTTGCGGCCTTCATCGACAAAGCGCCTACAGAAGCGGACTGACATCACTTGCACTCTACGCAAAGGTCTTTCTTATCGGCCTATGAACAATAGCTTCCTTTGATCGGCGACCCGCTACACGCTGCTGGGTATAGCGAATTGTTAGCGAAGGATGAGGTTGGTTTGGTGCGTCCACACACTAAAGAGGGAAGTCATGACTATCCATGTTCTGTTTATTGTAACCAACGCAGCGGTGATCGGTCCGCACAATCGTAAAACAGGCTTCTTTTTCGCCGAGGTCGCGCATCCGTTCGATGTTCTTGACAAGGCAGGTATCGCCATCGAGTTCGCTTCCTTGAGAGGCGGATGGACACCATATGATGCCTACGACGAGAAAGATCGCGCGGAGAAGGTCTTCTTTGAAAGCAAGGCTTTTCGCCGCTTGAACCGCAGTCGCAAACTTGCGGACGTGGATGCTGCAGATTTTGATGCCATCTTCGTGCCAGGCGGTCTTGGACCAATGGTCGATATCCAGCGCAACCCTGTCGTTCAAAATACAGTTGTCCGCGCCTGGAGTACGGGAAAGTTTGTGACTGCCGTTTGTCACGGTCCGTGCGCGCTTCTCGGGGTTGACCTCGGCGATGGCAAGCCGTTCTTGCAAGGCAAAAAGCTCACCTCTTTCTCGAAGAAGGAAGAGCACGACTACGCGCTCAAAGACGTTCCCTACGAATTGGAAGATGCACTGCGGGCAGAGGGCGCCGAATATACGTCTGTAGCAAATTGGGAACCGCACGTCGTCGTCGACGGACGTCTGATCACCGGCCAGAATCCGGCGTCGGCCGGGCTACTTGCTGAGGAGCTTCTGGCTGCACTTAGAAAATAAGTGATTAGGCGGCCGAGCAACGCTGGGCAAAAGTCACTTTCCCGCGGGCCAGCTATGACATACCGTCAAAATTACTGCTATCTTAGTCGCTTATCCGGGCAAGAGCGATTGCGTACGCTAAAATAGCAGTCGTTGCGGCCTTGAGAGTTTTACCGAGACGACACTGCGAGCGAAGCTTATCGAGCCTCGCATCATTATCAAGCCTATTCGGCCAAGGTTTCGGCATTTGCCGAGCGTATGTCGATGACGGCGGAGGCGGTAGACGGAAGATGACTGAGTAATCGTCATCTTGGTTGCGTGTTCCGCGTCCGATCCACGAATATCATCTTGAGAGAGCACCGCGACTGAACTGCTGCGAGCATCATGTCGACCTTGTGGCTTCAAAAAGTAAAATGAGCTCGCCGCTCTGCCGGGCCGAGCAGTCCCGAGGTTGCGTTGTCGTTGGCTTCATCAGCGATCACTTTCGCCTTCCAGAGCGCACGGACTGGCGCAAAACTCTCATCGCGGAGCTCGACGAATATGTTGAGGAGAGATACGAAATCGGCATCATAATCCTTGATCGTCTGTCGACGAGCGACTATTCCGCGACCGCAGGGTGGTGTTGCCCGTCTTGCAAAGCCGCTCGGCGATGTCGTCCGTAACCGTGAAGATTTCCGACGCCTGATCGTCCAGCAATAGGTGATAGCCGCGAAAGCGCGGCCCGGTCATATACCAATGATAGTTCCTGGTCTTGCAATGGCGGCAAAGATGTCCGTCAGGATCGTGTTGAAACGTTCTGTGCCACGCTAGCGAGTGTAACGCGGACCTCTTCGCTCGTTATCCTTCGCGCCGCGATCTCGATGGAGGCAATTGTCGACATCAAGTCGTTCGCAAACCGATGGGTTGGCTTTTCGAGAACGATAACTCCTCGTACGCTGTCCGGGATTGATCCGCCGACTGTCTAGACCGTCCCTCTCCAAAGGAGCATGCTGCGTGCTCGATAATGTCTCAGCACCCTTTACATTCCTTTACTGGATCTCAGGTCGATTACACCCGATTATTGCCAAGAGACCCGACGTGTACCTACTGAAGGAGCCGCTATGCGACTTTCTTGCGCGACCGTCATTGCATTGACCATTGCAAGCGCGCATCCAGCGTTTGGGCAGTCCACGACATCGGCATTTGGACCGGCCGAAACGCCCGTTCGTCGTTGCATTTCGCCGACGCCCGTCGGCAGCGTAGACGCTTCAACGGTTCATTACCGCACGGCCGTGATCAGCGGCGTGAACGTGTTCTATCGCGAAGCCGGGCCAGTAGATGGACCCGTCGTGCTCCTTCTGCACGGCTTTCCGACATCCTCACACATGTTCCGCAACCTGATCCCGAATCTGGCCCACCGATACCGTGTCATCGCGCCGGATTACCCGGGCTTCGGGCAAAGCGATTCGCCGGATCGCAGCCGATTTTCCTATTCGTTCGCTAACTATGCCGAGATGATCGACGCGTTGCTAAATCAACTCGGAGCGAAGCGCTACGCCATGTACGTCATGGATTATGGCGCACCGGTCGGCTATCGCCTCGCCATCAAGCATCCAGCGCGTGTGACTGCCCTCATCATCCAGAACGGCAACGCCTACGAAGAGGGGCTGCGGGAGGCCTGGGACCCAATCAAGGCGTATTGGAAGGAAGGGACGGAGGAGCGGAGGAATGCGATTTCGTCCCTCGTCTCTCTCCCAGCGACGAAATTCCTGTACACCGATGGTGTCCGCGATCCGACGCGCATCAGTCCTGATAACTGGCTCCACGACCAAGCGCTACTGGATCGTCCGGGCAACAAAGACATTCAGCTCGATCTGTTCTACGACCACCGGACCAACGTCCCGCTTTACGCTGCGTTCCAGGCCTTTTTCCGCGAATGGAAGCCGCCCGCTCTAATTGTCTGGGGGAAGAACGACAAGGTCTTCGCCGAAGTCGGCGCACACGCCTATCTGCGCGACTTGCCCGACGCCGAGTTGCACCTCCTCGACACCGGTCACTTCGCGCTCGAGGACCAACTCGACGTGATGGCGCCGCTGATCAACGATTTTCTCGACCGAATGAATGAACGACGCTGACGCATGCTTTCGCACGAACCAGACCATGGCCTACTTAGCTCAAGGAAGAATGAGTTATGTCCAAGGGAAAAATACAGATCCTGGTGTCGACAGCGACCCGGATCGACGTGCGCATAGGCACGAGTCGGACCGGTCCAACCGGCCATTACTTCAATGAACTGGTCGTGCCACCAGCCACGGTGGACATTGAGGGGTGTTCAGGGTCGTGTTTGCAACTCCGACTGGGCGCCAGCCCACCAGCGACGATGCGCCCGACTCGGCCATGTATTTCGTTAATACCACGAACGCGTATCAGCGCGCGAAGGCTCATCAACGGCGGGAATCCTGGTCTGATTATCTTTTCGCAAAATTGATCAACTCTGTGCGCAATGGCACCGTCGTTCCGTTATGACGGCCAGATCGTCGATCCAATCCAACATTCCAAACGCCGCCCTCACAACACGAGAGGAATCCCATGAACGATCGGGCATCTTTGTTGGCCTTCTCCGCTCTCGCATTAACGTCGACCTCCTCGGTAGCCCAGCAACAGAAGACGACATCCGTCGTACTCGTGCATGGCGCGTTCGTCGATGGCTCAGGCTGGCAAGCGGTATACGATCTCCTCAGCAACGTCGGATACGAGGTACTGGTGGTCCAGAATCCGACTATCACGCTCGAGGGTGATGTCGCCGCCACGGAAGCCGTGATCGCAGCAGCCAAATACCCTGTCACGCTGGTTGGCCACTCGTATGGCGGCATGGTGATCACCCAGGCCGGCACCAATCCGAAGGTCAAGAGCCTGGCTTACGTCGCGGCGTTTGCGCCGGATGCTGGCGAATCTGCCGCATCGCTGAATGAATGGCCAGCAGAGCCCGGTGAGGCGAAGGCGCCCCTGCTGCCGCCGCAGGACGGGTACCTGCTGGTTGATCCCGTGAAGTTCCCGGCTTCCTTCGCCGCTGATTCCCCTGAGGCACTCACCAAATTCATGGCGGTCGCGCAGGTGCCATGGGGACTGAAGGCCGTCGAAGCCAAGATCACGAAAGTTGGCTGGAAGGCAAAGCCGAGCTCCTTCCTGATCCCGTCTCAGGACCGCATGATAACGCCGAGTTCACAAAGGAAGATGGCCCAGCGAAGCGGTGCGCGCACGGAAGAGATCAAGAGCAGCCACGCGGTCATGTTGTCTCATCCGCGCGAGGTCGCCGCGTTCATCGAGTCTGCCGATCGATGATCGACGCGATCAACTCACTCGAAACGGGGTACACTGGTTCGTGGAGGTCACGCGATGATTATAGCCGTAAAGGATCGCCGCAGTCCTGACCGCGCGTCCCAAAAAGGTGCAAGGACTCTGGTTGTTGCTCGACGAGATGGCTGCCCAATGCAGGGCGGAGCCAGGCAATATGCGCTGAGACGCGCCCCGTGATAGGCGAGGCTGAGGCTCTCCTCGACCAGCGCATTGATGTCAGCGGAGCGGCGCTCGCCTGTGCGGTCGCGCGGGTGCAGCAGCGTACTTTTGACGGTGAAGTCGGCTCGCCCACCATGCTAGACAGTTCCCGAGATTGTCCTTGAGAACAATCAATTCGTCGGCCTTCGAACGGATTATCTTCTGCGACGATGATCGGCTTCAAGAGATCATTAAAATCGTCCGTCAGTTCAACGGCCAACGCCGTAAAGTTGTTGACGAAATTGAGCGTATTTTGATTTGGTGGGCGACGCCCGCGGTGAGCTGACCAAGAGAAGCAAGATGGTCGGTCGAGAAGGCATTGTCGGGTACGCTGGAATATTCAGCTCGGGGACCGTCTTGCCCACTCGCTCGCGCGCAAGTCATCCCGACGGCCAACAACAAGCCAAAAGAACGCACCTTGATCGGATGCAGCATTGTCAGCCCTCCACATCCCCGCCAAGAAATCGGGCACTCAGCCAGCGCTTCGGGGGCGCCGAAGCTGTTCGAGAGCTTGTTGGAAAGTCTGCTTCACGGGGGCGAGCGCCTGGACGAACGCAAGCTGCTCGCCTGCCAGCCCTTTGCAGTAGATCAGCGACCAGCCATTCGATTTGCCTCAAGCAATCTTGTTGGCATCGGCGCTCGGGGGCGCGGCCTTGCGCTGATCTTCCGTTTGCACCGAAACAACGCGGTTCGCTTTGACCAGAGTCATGCCGCCGCGGGCGCATAGGGCCTCGAGATCGTTGATGAAATTTGAAAAATTCACATCATCGTGGATGTAGTAGCAGATATGCATGGGTCGTGGGTAAGCGGGGCTCATATGGTCGCGTGGCTCCGCCCAGCTGTTTCCGCGTCCCATCGGCTGGTCCGCTTTGCGATGCTGAAAGAGCTCGATCACAAAAATGTCGAACTGAACGAAGCGGAGGTCCAGCCGCTGCGTGCCGCCCGTTAAGTCGGGCAGGCCGATCGAACGTGGATCGACCTTGAGCTCTCGCGCTACGATGTCCTGGTCGGTAATAAGCGTGTTATGGATCGGGAGGCCGTGAAGATCGCCATCCCGCATGACCTCGTTGCCGCCGAGAACCTGGGTATAAGCCTCGAAGGCCCGGTCCATATTCTGGACCGTAGGTCCGTTCGTTAGCAAGGAAAGCGATGAACAGGGCGGCGCCCCTAGCAAACAGCTTGACCACGATGCGGACCCGAGCCAATCGAGCCGATTGGCCTGATCGAGCCCCGCATAGAGCACCTACAATGAAGAGCCGAACAACAGCGCAGCTGAACGTCACGCCGCCGAGGCGTAAACTTGATCGATTTGCCGCCACCTGTTTCCACGCCAAAGAGTGCCATGACGGACTTCTTGGCGATTGAGGGAGGCGGCGCTGTGTGAACATCGGATCTGGGTTGTCATGAACCAACTCACGGCTCGGGACTTGATTCACGCGTCCGTTATGGCGGCAGCCTGCGCTGGCGCCTACCTACTGACGACTGAATTGCTCGGCGGCTTTATCGATCGGAGCGATACCCTCCTTGGAGGAGTGGGCCGCTGTCGCAACACTGTTCGTCCTCCGCGAGACGCGCCAGGGGAGCCTTTCATCCGGAATTTCGCGGTTGGCCGCGACTTTCGTGAGCTTCGTTCTATGCTTCATCTACATTGCCCTGTCTCCTGTCAATGCGGCGGGCATAGGCCTCGTGATCGGCCTAGGCGCCATTGTGATGATGGTGCTGGGACGGCACGAGGATATGGTGACGATCGGGATCACGACGACGGTTGTGCTGGTCGTCGCTGCCATCGATCCGAAGCATGCGCTGGCGCAGCCATCGCTCCGTCTGCTCGACACCGTGGTTGGGATCAGGGTCGGCACGCTGGCGAAAGGGCCGTGGCCCAAGCTGACATCGTCCCGGCTTCCGACGACGCGTCCCATTCGAAAGAGAGGCAGGCCGGCGCATGACAGACGCCGACCGGATGGGCGCCCTGCCGATCGCAAGAAGCGCGTGGTGCGCACGCTCCTACCGGAAAAGGAAGTGCCGATACTCATCGTCGACACCTGTGACGGTTATCCCGAAGCAAGCCACCCACGCGATCAGCGCTTAGTGCGGTCGGCACGATTTATCCACGCCCAGCGCTTTTACATCTTTAAACTCGCTTTATCGCGACCAGACGCTTCTACTGGTCGCATAACCGCGGCCGGACTGGAAGATATGACCGTCAGAGCGAACGTTTCAACGCAAGACGAACTGCAAGCGATGCTCCCGACGATCGATCTCGTATACCGCATCCACTCTCGCTATGACGTGTGCACAGCGGTGCGCGGCCGCAAGTTTATAGCTACGTGACCGAGCAAAGTTATCGATGATCTCGTATCGACAAAACCAAGACCTCCCACCAAATGAAGGAATGCAGCAATGAAGTCGTATAAAGGCGTTTTGAGCCTGAGCCTCCTAACAGCTATGGTCGCGATCAGCCAACAAGTCTTGGCTGCCGAACCAAAAGCCAAGACCGCCGTCCTTGTGCATGGTGCGTTCGCGGACGGGTCGAGCTGGGAGAAAGTCATTCCTTATCTCGAGAAGGCCGGGCTTAAGGTCATTGCAGTCCAGAACCCGCTGGACTCGCTAGACAACGACGTCGCCGCGACCAAGCGGGCCATCCGGAATGCCGAAGGTCCTGTCGTCCTCGTCGCCCATTCCTGGGGTGGTGCCGTCATAACTGAAGCGGGAAATGACGAAAAGGTCAAATCGCTCGTGTATGTGGCGGCATACGCGCCCGATAAGGGTGAATCGGTGAAAAGCGCCACCTCGAAATATCCGGATCCCGAGAGCCTCAAGGCCTTCGTCAAGGATCCGGACGGTTATCTCAAGATCAGCGATGAAGGCATCAGGAAGTATTTCGCGGCCGACCTTCCGCCCAAGGAACAGGCTGTCGTAGCGGCGACGCAGGGACCCTTCCACATCAGGACACTCACCGCTCCGATGAGCCAGGCTGCCTGGCGGGAGAAGCCGACCTTCATGGTCGTCGCAACGAGGGATGCGATCATTCCGCCGCAAATGGAGCGCGACCAGGTGAAGGCGGCCAAGGCCACGGCAGTCGAGGTGCCCTCGAGCCACGTCGCGATGCTGGCCTTCCCGAAAGAAGTCTCCGAGCTGATCATCAAGGCGGCGGAGTAGCGCTGCCGCAGGCGATATTGCCGACCGCCACATTGGTCGGCATGTCCTGAAACAACGGTCAACAGGAAGGAGTCATTATGGCCATAAAGACGATCGTTCTTATGCATGGAGCTTTTGCCGACTGTTCTTTCTGGGCAAAGGTCATTCCGCAGCTCACGAAACGTAGATTGAAAGCAATCGCCGTTCAAAACTGTTCCGCTAGCTGGTGGACGATGTTACGGCTGCCCACCGGGTGATTGGGATACAAAAAGGTCTGGTTCTCCGGGTCGGTCAAGGCTAGGGCGGCGCCGTCGATGCGGAATCGGATGTTGGTATGCGGGCTGGAATTATTTTCGTCTCCTGACATTCATGCGGCGAGCCGCGGCGGAATGTGAAGAAAAGTGACGATCGGGGCGGTCCGAAGGAGGAGCTCCGGCGGCTTGCGCCCCGACCTACGCATGGCGCGCCGCTATCCGTATGGCATTTAGCATTGGAAAGACGTGGGCTTATCGGCCAGACCTTTTGAAAGCCAAAGTCGTCAGGCATTCCGAACTTGTAGCGAGGGTAGAACCACACCAGACGGAGCTCAACTTAATCGGCGTAACGGTGCGTAGGATCTCGTGGGGCGTGAATTTATCCGGTGTGAGACGCCGGCATAATACGCACTTTTTGTCGATCGGCAGCGGCGAGTCGGCGGCCACAAGCTCTCGCTTTCCCAGCTCAAGCCAAAATTCGGCGGAAATTTTGGGTCCTGAGGGCTGCATGATCTTCGAGGATGCGTCCCGGTTTGCTGGCCCCGGGAATGCCGGCGGCTGAAGCCGGGTGCGCCAGCGAGAAGTGCAGCGCCGCTGCCTTGATCGGTATGTCATATTCTGCGCAGAGTGCGGAGATCTGCTCGACCTTGACGGCAATTGCTGGTGGCACAGCCCCGTATTCAGACTGACGCCGGCCTGTGAGTACGCCGGAGCTGTAGGGGCCCCCGATGGAGGGCAATCTCGTGATCGAGCAGCGTATACCGGTCTGCGAGCAAGGTGGCGTCCGGATCCGCTTCGCTAAGAGCAAGCAGAAGTTTCACAGGCTCGACCTTATTGACGCCGAGGCCCCAGCTCTTGATCACACCCTCGTCGCGCAGTTTCGACAAAGCGCGGAGAGCCGCCGTTCGAGCGGTTTCAAATAATGCGAGCCAGCGATCACCATAGAAGTCCTGGGCGATGTCGTGCACCCATACGAAGTCGATATGGTCGATCTTCATGCGTTTGAGGCTGTCCTCGATCGATTTCATGGTGCCATCGGCCGAATAGTCGGGGACGATCTTGTTGGGCCGACCATGTTTGAAGATCTCGCCCTTCTCGCCATGGTCGCGGCCACTCGGATCTTCGTCCTCGTCGAGTATCAACCGGCCAACCTTTGAGCTGAGAACGTAATCGCTGCGAGGACGTCCGAGCAGTAGTATGCAGAGGATTCAGGCACTCAGCGCGCGTTCGATGAAGCCGAGCAACTTTTCGACGTCGATGGGTTTTCGGAGAAAGCCGATCGCGCCTCCGGAAAGCGCTTTCTTCTCGAGGTCTGGTTCGGTGCGTGCCGTTATCATGATGAGAGGAAGAGAGCGTTCGAGCTTTTGAAGGCATTCCTGCAACTCGAAGCCGCTCATTCCAGGCATATGAATATCAGTGATCGCGCAAGTGAAGCGTTCGAAATCAACTGATGCGAGAAAATCTTCGGCAGATGCGAAGGCGAAAGCGTCGTATCCAAGGGATCGGGTTAGAGAGACCAGCATCTCCCGTACGGCGAGGTCATCATCAACAATGGAGATCATTTCTGTCGCCGCCTGCGAAGTTGGATGGTCCTAGTCGACCTCAGCGCGTCTTATCCTTGAGGGCATCTGCCATGCGAACTAGTTCCGCAAGGGAATGGGCTTGCATTTTGCGCATCACTGCACCGCGATGCATCTTGACCGTGATCTCGCTGAGGCCGAGGTCGCCGGCGACCTGCTTGTTCAGCTTGCCGGACGTCACCAGCATCATCACTTCGCGCTCGCGCAAGGAGAGCGCCGCGAACCGTTCGGCGGCGGCCATCGCAAAGTCTTCGGTCGAGCGCCGCACAAGATCGCGATTGATCGCCATCGTGACCGCATCGATCATGTCTTGGTCTCGGAATGGCTTCGGCAGGAAGTCGACGGCACCGGCCTTCATTCCTCTGACGCTCATCGGGATATCGCCGTGTCCGGTCATCAACACCACGGGCAATCTCACCCCGATTTCTTGGAGCTGCTCTTGGAAATCCAGGCCGTTGATTCCTGGAAGGCGAATGTCCAGAACGATGCAGCCGGGTCCTTCCGGTGGGCTCTCCTTCAGGAACTCCTGCGTGGTGCCGTAGCTACGGACATTGAACCAAACCGACCGCAGCAAGCTATCGAGCATCAGGCGCACCGAGTCATCGTCATCGATGACGTGTACGGTAGGTGTTTCGTTCGCTTGAGCCATTTGCGCGGGCCACACATCAACGGGTTACACTCGATATCATAAGTTGCGCCGGCTCGCATTAAACTAAGGTGCTGGAACGACAGCAAGAGGCATATACCAAGGTGTGGGTCGGAGAGACCCTTGCGATGTTGGCCTTCGACAGACTGGCCATCACACTGCAGGCGTACGCCTAGTGTTCTGACGCTCTGCTCGAAGAAGCAAGGAGAAACTTCGATGAACACGCCTCTCAGGGTGCTTGCCTCGGACCAAGCCGGGGTCGTTCACATCAAACAGGAGGGACTTAATCTTGGGCCGGCGACGGCAGCTAGGCAGTTCATCGGTTTCGATCCGCTTTCTGCTGATGGAGCTCCCATTTTTGATCCCGAACTGATCGCGGAGGAGTGCTACGAATTCGCGGGCTTTCGACTGCTTCCGAAACGGCGGGCTCTCGTGCGTGGGGCAGACCGCATCGCAATTGGAGGGCGGGCGCTCGACTTGCTTTGTTTGCTGGTAGCCCGAGCCGGCGACGTGGTGGGCTTCGCTGACCTGATGCGCCTAGTCTGGCCCAATGTGACGGTCGAGGAAGCAAATGTGCGCGTGCAGATTAACATCCTCAGAAAGATCCTGTCGCAATGGGAGGAGGCGAACTGCGCCATCAATACGGTACCGAACCGGGGTTATTGCTTCGTCCTGCCCGTGCGCCATCATCCGGGTGGGGAAGGATCGACCGGCTCAAGGGCCCAACCAAGTCCAACGCTGCCCATCCTCGCCGGCAAAATCGTGGGGCGGGATGATGCGATCAGGATCATCGAAGATGCATTGGAGGAAAGCCGCCTGGTCACAATCACCGGTCCTGGCGGGATCGGCAAGACGACTGTTGCGATCGCGACGGTCAAGCGGTACGCGGAGAATTTTCGGGGCTTGGTCCGGTTTATCGATTTGTCGAACGTCAACGACGGCTCAGCAGCAATTCGGGTCATCGCTGAAGCGTTGCATCCAATGACGGAACGAGATTTCATGGACGGGCTCTGCGCACGCGTTGGAGCCGATGATGCCCTTTTGGTGCTCGACACTTGCGAGCATATCGTGGAGGACATCGCCATGCTGGCTGAGACACTGCTGGGTCGATGCCCTGGCCTGAGATTGCTTGTAACCAGCCGAGAGACGCTGCGTGCCGCGGGAGAATGGATCCACAGCCTGCCCTCGTTGATGTTTCCGGGGGAGGGACAGGAGATCGACGAGAGACACCTGAACAACTTCTCGGCGGTGTCCTTGTTCATCGAGCGTGTTAGGTCGACGACCAGGTTTCAACCGTGCCGGCGGGATCTACCGAAAATAGCTGAAATTTGTCGGAGGCTGGACGGCATACCTCTCGCGCTCGAGCTCGCCGCGGCCCGGGTTGCGGAACTAGGACTCCGCGAAATTGCTTCCCGCCTCGACAATCGCTTCACCATTCTGACAAAGGGGCGCCGGACCGCTCTGCCCAGGCATCGTACCCTCGCCGCAGCCTTCGATTGGAGTTATGGCCTGCTGTCGGACCAAGAGCAGCGGATGCTGGTGCACCTCGCGGCTCTTCGCGGCTCTTTTACGGCCGAACGTGCCATTGCAAGCTGTGGCGGGAGCGCAGGCCAGCTCCCCGCGGAGGTATTCTACAGCCTTCTGGACAAATCGTTTCTCGCGGTGGAAAGGGCAGGTGATGCGCCAATGTTCCGCCTGCTTGAGACGACGAGAGCCTACGCGGCAAACGTCGCACGTTCGCTGTAAGGTTCAGGCCGCTGGTCAAACGCGGCAGACCTGCATGTGCGGTGCGGCTTCGCGACTTTCGTTGGCCTGCGGCGACTTAGCATCGTGGATGTTGGAGACAGGTCACGATCTGAGCTCGAAGCCGGCTGCCTGGCCCCGCTGGGTGGGTTTTGCGTCCGGATCCGCGCCGCGGCCCGATGTTCAAGCTGAGTCAGACCCGAGGAAGGTCCGAGACGCTGCGGGCCGATTGGGGCGCACTGCCTGCGGAGGCGGACGCCCGGGTCGAGGAGACCATCGCGCTGGGCGAGGCGCGCAGCGCCACTACTCTAGGCTCCCGCGGGGAGAAGGGTGAAAGCGTCCCCGCCTGATTTCTTCGCGTCAGGCCGGCATTCCATTGCTAGGCCCATTTCCTCCGATAATAGGGGCCTTGGAACCGAGAGTCGATCAGGTGGAAGTATCCGGTCAGGCCCAAACTCGCGTTTGAGGGCGCGCGCTGCGCCTGGCTTCGTGTGGCATTTGTTTCAGATCGTCCGGGTACGAACCGCGGTATCGGACCGAACTGCGGCGTCGGCCCGTCGAGGTCTATGAATACCTCGTCGCGATAACACCAGCCCCAGCCTTCCGGCGGGTCGTAGCCTTCGATGATGGGGTGCCCGGTGAGCTCAAAATGCTTGGTGGCGTGCTCGGAGAGGGCGGCGCCACGACCCTGATCTCGATCCCCGGTAACGGATCGCCTGGCGGGCTTCACTGAGACGGCCGGACGCCCCTGGCCTCCGGGCGCGGCGGCCCCGGCCGAAGGCGGAGCCGCTGCGTGAGCTCAGACCAAAGAACGGCGTCTCCGGACGCGCCTCCCGCACCGGCCCAACGCCACCGCCCGGATGCGACGGACGCCGTGAAAGTTGATTTTACCTCGCTTTACTTGCTCGCTGAAGAGTCGCTGGCAATGTGAACGCGAAGAGCCACAGAAAGCAGGAGAGCGACATATGGCGGAAGAGAGAGCGATCGCAGTAGCTGCACCCAATCTCTTCCAAACGGTCAATCCAGCGACTGGCGAGAAGGGAGCTGCCTATCCGGGGCATACCGGGGACCAGGCGTTGTCGATTGCGACCGATGTTCATCGCGCGCAAGTCGTATGGCGCCGAGCGAGCTTCAAGGAGCGCGCTCCCTTGATGAAAAAGGCCGCGGAGGTCATTCGCGACAATCGCACGCGCTATGCCAAGCTGATGACGGAGGAGATGGGCAAACCGGTCACCGACGGTCTTGCCGAGCTCGAGAAATGTGCGTCCTGCTGCGACTATTTCGCGGAGTCCGCGGAAGGGTTCCTTAAACCGAAGCCTCTCGATATGAGCGCTGGCTATGCCGGCCCGGGCGCGCCGCCTAAAGCGTTCGCGACTTTCAATCCGCTTGGCGTCATCCTTGCGGTGATGCCGTGGAATTTTCCGTTCTGGCAGGTTATCCGGTTCGCCGCGCCGCATCTGATGGCCGGCAACGGTGGTGTCTTGAAGCACGCCTCCAACGTACCGGGCTGCGCCTTGGCGCTGGAGGAGATATTCAAGCTAGCAGGATTTCCCGCCGACTTGTTCCGGACCGTGCTGCTGTCTTCGAAGGACTTGCGGCCGCTGATCGAAGATCCGCACATCGCCGCAGTAACGCTGACCGGCAGTGTTGCTGCAGGGAAGTCGGTTGCGGCGATCGCGGGCGGCGTCATGAAGAAAGGCGTCTATGAACTCGGCGGCTCGGACGGTTATATCGTGCTCGACGATGCCGATCCGGTCGCCGCCGCCAGGATCTGTGCGCGCGGTCGCATGGTGAATGGGGGCCAGAGCTGTATTGCGGCCAAGCGCTTTGTTGTGGTCGAGAGCGTCAAGCAGGCTTTTGAGCGCGCCCTGGTCGAGGAGATGAAGCGCTTCGAAATGGGAGATCCCAACGATCCCAATACCCTTCTTGGACCGATGGAAAGCGTGCATTCGCGGGACCAGATCGCAAGCCAGGTCCGGCAAAGCGTCAAAAACGGCGCCCAAGTCCTGTTGGGCGGCGACGTCCCGAAGCGCGCCGGCGCGTGGTTCCCGGCAACGATCCTGACGAACGTTTTGCCGGGCCAGGCGGCCCATGACGAGGAGCTGTTCGGCCCAGTCGCCGCGGTCATATCCGCAAAGGACGAGCGAGACGCGATTCGTATCGTGAATGCGAGCGAGTTCGGATTGGGATCCGCGATCATAACCGCCGACACGGAAAGGGGCGAGCGCATCGCGGCCGAGGAGTTGGAAGCGGGAGCGGCCTTCGTCAATCAGAACGTTCGGTCCGATCCCAGGCTGCCGTTCGGCGGCGTGAAGAACAGCGGCTACGGCAGGGAAGTGTCGGAGTTCGGCATTCGGGAGTTCTGCAACATCAAGACGGTGTTCGTCGAGAAGCTGTAGGCCAGACGGGGACGCGCGTGAGAATCTTCATTGTCGGCATTTCCGGAGAGACCGGATTCAGACTGGCGAGCCTGCTCAAACGGCGAGGCGATGAGGTCGACGGCCTGTATCGCCGGGTCGACCAAGGTGAAAAGCTGCGCTCGATCGGGGTTGCCGGCACGCATGGCGATCTCGTCCGAATGGATCAGACGAAGCTGGCGCACCATTTCTCCGGGAGTGACGTCATTGTGTTCTCGGCCGGCGCGGGCGATGCCGACAGCGATGCCATGATCGATATGGTCGACGGCGACGGCGTGACCAAATCGATCGCCGCCGCCAGGCGGGCTGGAGTCGAGCGCTTCGTCCTGGTCTCGGTGTTTCCCGAAGCCGGTCGCCGGGAAGGATGGGGCGAAAGCTTCGAGCACTACATCGCAGTCAAGAAGCGTGCCGACGTGGAATTGTCGCGAACCGAGCTGGACTGGGTCATCATACGGCCGTCCTCGCTCAACAATGAGCCCGGCGTCGGCGCTGTCAGCCTGGGGCCCGCCGAGTTCCACACCAACATCAGTCGTGACGACGTAGCGGCAACCATGGCGCAAGTGATACATACGCCGGCCTTGCGGCGCAAAATCCTGGAGTTGACGGAGGGGGCGACGCCCATCGAAACCGCCGTCGCCGTGCAGGCCGCCGGCTGAGTGAGATCGGCGCTTTGCGTCCCTTGCGATCAAGGGGCGCAACGATCCATACCAAAAAAAGAGAATGATATGACCGACTACCGCACCGAAAGCGACAGCCTTGGCCATGTCAAGGTTGCGTCGGACAAGCTCTGGGGCGCGCAGACCCAACGCTCGCTCGAACATTTCAGCATCGGACACGATCTGATCCCGCGCGAAATGATCACCGCCTACGCGACCCTGAAAAGGGCCGCGGCGGTCGCCAATCATGCCGGCGGACGGCTGGACGACAGACCCCATGAACTGATCGTGCAGAGTTGCGATGAAATCTTGGCCGGGCGATACCACGACATGTTTCCGCTGCACGTTTGGATGACCGGCAGCGGTACGCAGTTCAACATGAACGTCAACGAGGTGGTCTCGAACCGCTGCTGTCAGCTCGCCGGCACGCCGCTCGGAAGCCACGCTCCGGTTCACCCCAACGACCACGTCAACATGGCGCAGTCGTCGAACGATTCCTTTCCTTCAGCGATGTGCATCGCAGCGGCCGTCAACGTGAAGCAGCGGCTCGTTCCGGCGGTTGCGCAATTGCGCGACGCGATTGCAGCCAAGGCAGCGGAATGGGATGACATCGTCAAGATCGGCCGCACCCACATGCAGGACGCGACGCCGCTGACGTTGGGCCAGGAATGGTCAGGCTACGCCGGGATGCTGTCGGACGATCTGGAACGGCTTGAGGACGCACTAAAAGGCGTCTACCGTCTTGCCCTCGGCGGGACCGCGGTGGGCACCGGCATCAACTCGGCGCCGGGCTTTGCCGAGGCAGCGGCAGCGGAGATCGCTAGGTTCACGGGCCTGCCCTTCGTCACCGCCCCGAACAAGTTCGCCGTTCAGGGGGCGCACGATGCGCTGGTGCAGCTCTCCGGAACGATGCGGACGCTCGCGGTGTCGCTTTACAAGATCGCCAACGACATTCGCCTGATGTCGTGCGGTCCTCGAGCCGGCTTCGCCGAGCTCAATATCCCTGAGAATGAACCCGGCTCTTCGATCATGCCGGGCAAGGTCAATCCGACACAGTGCGAGGCGCTCGCCATGATCGCCGTTCAGGTGATGGGCAACGACGTCGCCGTCGGCTTCGGCGGCGGTGGCGGTTACCTCGAGATGAACGTGTACAAGCCTCTGATGATCCACAACATCACGCACTCGATCACGATCATGACCGACGGCTGCACCAATTTCCGCAGGTTTCTGGTCGAGGGCACCAAGCCGAACCTGAAGAGGATCAAGGAGTTCGTCGAGCGCTCGCTGATGTTGGTGACCGCGCTCTCGCCTGTCATAGGCTATGACAAGGCATCCAGGATTGCCCATTTCGCCATGGACAACGATCTTACGCTCAAGGAGGCTACGCTGAAACTCGGCTTCGTCGACGAAGCGGAGTTCGATCGTGTCGTCGATCCCGCAAAGATGGTGAGGCCCAATGTCGCGCCGGCTCCGGGACAATCCGCCGCAGGGTGAACCTACGGAAGAGAGCACCGAGTACGCGCCGCTGAACTGCGAGCGGCGGGCGAGGCTGGTGCTCGCGTTCGCAGAGGTGCTCTACGTAAGCGGTCAGTCTACGGAACAGACCATTGCTGCGGCCTCGCGGCTTGCGCGTGCGCTCGGTTTGAGCGCGACCCTCATCACTCGGTGGGGCGAGCTAACTCTCTCTGTAGTCGAGGATGCCCGCACATTCCTGTACCAAGCCTCGGCGAACCCTACGGGCGTCGAGATGGACCGGGTGGCCTCCGTCATCCGTGCCATCTGCGACGTGGAGGCGGGACGTCTGGGGCCCGATACCGCCGCCACGACAATAGATGCGATCGCGCGATTGCGTCCCTCGCCGACGTGGCTCTTCATGCTCGCCGCGGGGGCCGGCAGCTTGGCGCTAGCCGTCATCTTCGGCGTCCAACATGTTGCTGCCGCGGGCTTGATCTTCGTCGGCGGTTGCCTCGGCGCCTTGCTGCGGCGAGGCTTGGCGCGCTTGAGCGAAAATCTATTTCTGCAACCGTTTTGCGCGGCGCTGCTGGCCGGTCTGATCGGTGGATTGGCGGTCCGCTATCAGGTGAGTTCGTCGCTGCGCTTGGTCGCGGTCTGCCCCTGCATGGTGCTGGTGCCGGGTCCGCATTTCCTGAACGGAATGATCGACTTGGCCCGCGGGCGGTTGTCGCTCGGCGCGTCGCGCCTGCTTTATGCGATCCTGGTCGTTGCGGCGATTTCGGCGGGATTGTTGCTCGGGCTGGCCTGCTTCGGCGCGTCGTTGCCGATCGAACCGCCTGGTCGCATCGCGTCGTTGTGGAGAGACGTCGTCGCAGCGGGCGTGGCAGTCGCAGCCTACTGCGTGTTCTTCTCAGCGCCGTTCCGTATGCTGCCGTGGCCGGTCGGGGTCGGCATGGTCGCCCACGCGTCGCGATGGGTCGCGATCACGCAGTTCGGAGCCGGCGCCGCGACCGGCGCGTTGGTTGCGGCCTTGGTCGTGGGTCTGACGCTGACGCCGGTCGCACGACGCGACAACATGCCGTTTGCCGCCATCGGATTCGCCGCCGTCGTGTCGATGATTCCTGGAGTCTATCTTTTCAGGATGGCAGCGGGGCTGCTGCAGGTCACCACCCAAGCTCAGGTGACGCAGGATCTTATTGCGGCGATCCTGGTCGACGGCGCCAACGCCGCGATGATCACCCTCGCATTGAGTTTCGGTCTGATCGTGCCGAAACTAATCGTCGACGCCTGTGAGAAGCATGCCGGAGCAAGCGGAGTGCTGGGCGCAGGCTCGCCACCGCGCATTGGGCGCCGCTGACCGGTCGGGCGCATCTTTATACTGGTTTTGCTCGGCTCCAGCGCCTCTATTGACCACACGACCTCGGTTCGATCGATAGATCGCCATGACCAGTTCTGTCGCGGCCGACATCTCCAGCAAAGAAAAGGAAACGCAGCTATGAAACCCCTACAAAATCGCTTTGGGCTTGGCTCTCCTGAGCGGGATGACTGCGATTTGGCTGCCGAGCTCAAGGCCAGGACCGCAGTCCTTCTCCACAGTGCGTTCGCCGACGGGTCGAGCTGGGGAGAAAGTTATCCCCTATCTCAAAAGGCGGGGCTCAAGGTAGTCGCAGTTCAGGATCCGCTCGACTCTCTGGACAACGACGTCGCTGCGACCAAACGGGCGATTCGGAACGCGGAAGGCCCCGTCGTGCTCGTCGGCCATTGTTGGGCCGGTGCCGTCATCACCGAGGCGGGAAACGACGACAAGGTCAAATCACTGGTCTATCTGGCGGCCCACGGGCCGGACAAGGGCGAGTCAGTGAAGAGCGCGACTTCGAAATATCCGGATCCCGAGAGCCTGAAAACCTTCGTCAAGGAGCCGGACGGATATCTCACGATCAGCGAGGAAGGCATCAGGAAATATTTCGCAGCCGACCTTCCGCCCAAGGAGCAGTCCGTCGTAGCCGCGACGCAGGGACCATTCCACATCAGAGCGCCCGGCGCGACGATCAGCGAGGCAGCATGGCGGGAGAAGCCGACCTTCATGGTCGTTGCGACCAAGGACGCCATCATCCCGCCGCAAATGGAGAAGGACCAGGTGAAAGCCGCTAATGCTACCGCGATCGAGATGCCCCCGAGCCATGTCGCGATGCTGGCGTTCCCGAAAGAGGTCTCCGAGCTGATCATCAAGGCGGCGGAGTAGCAGCGCTGCCGCAAGCGATGTTGCCGACCGCCACACTGGTCGGCATGTCTTGAAACAGCCTCAACAGAGAGTAGTCATCGTGGCCATAAAGACCATCGTTCTTGTGCATGGCGCTTTCGCGGACGGTTCTTGTTGGACAAAGGTCATTCCGCTGCTCACGAAGCGTGCTTTGAAAGCGATCGCCGTTCAAAATCCGCTCGGCTCGCTGGCGGATGATGTTACGGCTACCCACCGGGTCATTGGGATGCAGGAAGGTCCGGTTCTCCTCGTCGGTCACTCTTGGGGGGGGGCTGTCATTACAGAGGCCGGCAACCATCCTCAGGTGAAGGGTCTTGTTTATATCTCGGCCGGAGCGCCGGACAGCGGTCAGTCGTTCGCCGACTGGAAGGACTACACGCCGGCGCCCGCGGCGACCGAAATCAAGCCATATGGCGAGGGATACGTCGCATTGACCCTCGAGGGGGTCCGCAAGCACTTCGTGCAGGACATCCCGTCGGATGAAGCCGATATCGTGTAGGCGGCCCAGGGCCCGCTTGCAGTCAAGTGTTTCGGCGACAAGATCACGGCGGCGACATGGCGCTCTAAACCAAACTGGTACATCGTGGCCGCGCAAGATCAGACTATTCCTTCCGGTGTTGAGCGCGAGTCCGCAAAGCGAAGGGGCGCCCAGACCCTGGTGCTGGAAATCTCGCATGTGCCGATGCTCTCTCGACCCGATGTCGTTGCCGAGTTCATCGCCAAAGCGTCGTCGTCGCTCTAGAGCATGATGTTTTTATACGGAGACATATCCTGAGTTTTTGAGATAGTTCGCACACTCCTCTGCGGAGAAGAGGTCGAGGAGCCTTCCGGCCTTTCGCCAAGTTTCCTCGATAGTGCGCGGTTCTGCAGCTCGCATGAGGTGCTTGAGCTTGGCGAAGACCTGCTCGATCGGATTGAGGTCGGGGCTATAGGGCGGCAGGAAGAGCAGATGCGCTCCTCTGGCGCGGATGATTTCGCGAGCTCGCTTTCCTTTGTGACTTCCGAGATTGTCGAGAATCACGATGTCTCCCTTGGCTAAGGTCGGAGCCAATTCATTCTCAACATAGAGTGTGAAGAGTTCGCCATTGATGGGACAGTCAATGACCCACGGCGCCGTGATCCGATCATGGCGCAGGGCCGCGATGAAGGTCATGGTCTTCCAGTGGCCGAAGGGAACGGACGCCTCCAGACGTTGTCCGCGTGGCCCCCAGCCGCGGAGCGGCGCCATGTTGGTCTTGATCCAAGTCTCGTCGATAAAGACCAATCGGGAGACGTCAATCTTGTCCTGGTGAGCTTTCCGGCGCGTCCGCTTACGAGCGACGTCTGGACGATCCTGTTCGGCTGCGCGGGTCGTTTTTTTTAAAGCTCAGCCCTTCAGCATGTACGAAGGTCCACACCGCGCGAACATCTGTTTTTATCCCGCGGGCCGCCAGCTCCTTTGTCAATTGACGCAGCGTGAAAGGCCCCGAGCGGATGCGTTGACGCAACCAATCGGCGTTGTCTCCAGATAGAACTGGCTTCTTGTGACCGCCGATCTTGCCAGGTGTGATATCGCCGGTCTCCTGCCTCAGCTTCTTCCATTTCGGGATGCAGGACGGGCTGATCTGGAGACTGGCTGCAATCGAGCGCACGCTCTCGCCGGCATCTGCCCGCGCCAGAGCAACCTCACGGATATCCTCCGAATACGGTCGCGTCATCCATGCTGGCCTCCGCACCCCAGCATGAAGCTTGAATCAGAGATTGCCTCCCTTGGGAATCCGATTCTGGAGAGAAACAACGCGCTCTAGACCGAGACGTGTCGGTCGGCGAGCCGCGGGACCAAATCAAGCCGCCTTCAGGCGGCTTTTCGTTTGGGTTCTCCGAGATTGACTACGAATATCCGTGTGCACGGAGATGTCGTGTGGCGGCACAAATCAACCTGCCGATTTGACCATCAAAGCCGCGCAATAACGGCGCGTGCTTTTCGGGGTGTGCCTAATCAATCTACACCCCGATTGCTGCCAGCATCAGGCAGTTCTTGAGGCTTCGAAGAGAAACCACGCTCGCCGCTCTGCCTGGTCAGTCCAGCCGTCCAGCAGTCCCGAAGTACCGTTGTCCCTGGCTTCATCGACGAGCACTTTCGCCTCCCGAAACGCACGAACCAGCGCGAAATTGTCTTCGCGGAGTTCGGCGAGCATGTCGGCTGCCGGTACGAATTCGGCGTCATTGTCCTTGATCGTCTGCCGGCGAGCGATGTCTCCAATCGACCGCAGGGTGGTATTTCCCGTCTTGCGAAGCCGCTCGGCGATGTCGTCGACGACCGAGAAGATTTCCGTCGCCTGCTCGTCAAGCAGCAGATGATAGTCGCGAAAGTGCGGGCCGGCCATGTGCCAATGAAAATTCTTGGTTTTGAAGTAGAGCGCGAGCATGTCCGCCAGGATTGTGTTGAGCGCGTCGGCGGCTGAGGTAGTATTTCGCAGTGCCAGGGCTGATGCGGAATCGGATGTTGGTATGCGGGCTGGAATCATTGTCGTCTCCAAACGTTCACGCGGCGAGCCGCGACGGAATGTGAGAAAAATGACGATCGGGGCGCCCCAAGGGGAGGAGCTCGGGCGGCTTGCGCCCCGACCTACGCATGGCGCGCCGCCATCCGCAGAGCATTTGGCTTTGAAAGGACGCGCGCTTGGGGGGCCGGACTTTCTGAAAGCCAAAGTCGTCAAGATTTCTGAACTGATAGCGAGGGTAGAACCACAAATCCTCAGCATCAATTAAATCGGTGTGACATCGTGTAAAACTTGCATCCGCCGGATTTACAGGTGTGGAGCGCGGCCGCCGACGTCGAGGCTTATCGATCGATCGGCAGAGGCGCCTCCGCAGAAACCAGGCCTCTCTTTCGAAGTTCACGCCAGAATTCGGCAGGGACTCTGGTCTTCAGCGCCGCGTGGTCTTCGAAGATACGCCCGGGCTTGCTGGCCCCGGGGATGACCGCGGCCGACGCCGGGTGCGCCAAAGAGAAGTGGAGCGCCGCCGCTTTGATGGGTATGTCGTATTCCGCGCAGAGCGCGGAGACTTTCTCGACCTTGTTCGCGATCGCAGGCGGCACCGCACCGTATTCGAAGTGACGGCCGCCAGCGAGCACGCCGGAGCTGTAGGGACCACCGATCACGATGTCGACCTTCCTGCGCTGCGCCGTGGGCATCAGCCGCTGCAGCGCCAGCTCGTGGTCGAGAAGAGTGTAGCGGCCGGCCAGCAGGGTGGCATCCGGCTCAGCCTCGGCGAGCCCGAGCAGGAGCTCCACAGGCTCCACTTTGTTCACGCCAAGACCCCAGCCCTTGATAACGCCTTCGTCGCGCAGCCTGGAAAGAGCCCGGAAGGCGCCCGTTCGGGCGGTTTCAAACATCGCAAGCCATCCGTCGCCGTAGAAATCCTGGGCGATATCGTGAACCCAGACGAAATCCATATGACCGATATTCATGCGCCCGAGGCTGTCCTCGATTGACCTCATCGTGCCGTCGTACGAGTAATCGGGAACGACCTTGTTGAGACGGCCGTGTTTAAAAATGTCGCCCTTTTCGCCGTAATCCCGCTCGCTCGGATCTTCGACCCCGTCGAGGATCAGCCGCCCGACCTTCGAGCTGAGAACGTAGTCGCTGCGGGGTCGTTTGGAGAGCGCTTTGCCGAGGCGGATCTCCGCCAGTCCCGCTCCGTAGAATGGTGCGGTATCGAAGAAGCGGGTGCCTGCGTCCCAGGCTGCATCCACCGTCGCGAGCGCCTCATCCTCCGGAATGGCCCGATACATGTTGCCGAGCGGAGCGGTGCCGAATCCTAGCGGCCCCGCCTGAAGTGCTTCCCTGATTCGCATATGAACCTCCGGTGTTGATGGTGCCGGCGCGACACCGTCTTGGCGCCTCGCCAATTTGCAAACGCGGTTCATCGACTGTATGTCGCCGAGCCCCCACGGGCGAATAGCGATTTGTAAATCGAGAAAAATCGATCGCCGAAAAATACGGGCTCCGAGTCGGAAGGCGAATTGTCTGCGCGGCGCCTTCGCTGCCGACGTTTTACATCTCTTTACGGGCGCCTGTTGCCGCTTCCGATTATGTGTGACCACGGCAATGGTGCTCGACTTGGGCCGCTGCGGCAAATTCAAGAACGAACGGAAGGGCGGTACCATGAGCAAGACGAAGGTGCTTGTCGTCGGATCCAATGCGACCCAGATCGAAGTCCAGGGCGGCAAATGGGGGCCGACCGGAAACTATCTGAACGAGACCGTCGTTCCGAGCATGGCCCTGCAGGGCGCCGGTTATGATATTCAGCTCGCCACACCGGACGGCACCAAACCTCACATGGACAAGGCCTCGGACTCCGGCGCGCATTTGGGCGGCGATGCTGCCGCTTATGCCCGCGCCAGGGCGTTCTGGATGAATGATCCTGCGATGAACCAGATCCAGCCCCCTGGGTGCCGTGATCGAGAAGGGACGGGACGGCTATGCGGGCGTCTTCGTGCCGGGCGACCAGGCGCCGGTGGTCGACCTGATGCAGGACTCCCAGATGGGCGAGGTACTTCGACATTTCCACGATTGTTCGAAACCGACGGCGCTTCTCTGCCATGATCCGATTGCGCTCGTCTCGGCGATGTCGCGTCCGGTAGAACTTCGCGCAGCCCTGATGGAAGGTGACAATATAGACGCGCAGGAGCTGGCCCTACGCCGGATACCTGATGACGATCTTTTCCGCTTCCGAGGAGACATGGGTGGAAAGGGAAATCCTGCACGGCAAGATGTATTTCACGATGCCCCAGGCGCCAAGCGCAGCGGGAGGTGACGTGATTATGACGAACGTCGATTTCGAGCCGCACGTGATCGTCGATCGTGAACTCATCACCGGCCAGAATCTGCGCTCCGATCATGGGGTCGGTGAGATGCTGGTCAAGGCGCTCGACAAGGCAACGGCCCGGCACAGGTCCGGCGTAGCCGCATCCGCCTGACTGAACGGCGGATTGCCGCCGCGAGACAAGGCCAGCCGACAGGAGGGATCAGTGGCCTCTCACATGAAAACGACGGCGCTATTGAAGGCTAAGCCTGGCAGGGCGAGCGAACTGATCGCTCTGCTGCGGGGGCTGGCGAACCATAGCCGGTCGGAGCCGGGCAATCTTCGATGGGATCTCTGGCAGGATCAGAGCGACAAGACCAATTTCATCATCGACGAGCTCTACAAGGATGCTGCTTCGGTAGAGGCCCATCGGGCAACTCCCCACTTTCGGGAGTATGCATCAAGAATCGACGAGCTCGCGACGAGAACCGCCGTCACGTCGCATCCTTTGGACGTGGTCTCATAAAGCGACAAAGCCCGGCGCGTCTTTATCGCGCCAAACTCGCCTCAGAAAACGGCAGGAGCTCACATGGCAACCACGCTGAACATCAACGGTGAGGACAGGTCCTTCGAAGCGCCACCCGAAATGCCCCTGCTGTGGGTGTTGCGCGACATACTCGGCATCACGGGTACTAAATTCGGATGCGGCATGGCGCAATGCGGCGCCTGCACGGTGCATGTCGACGGAAAGCCGGTGCGCTCTTGCGTGCTGCCCGTCGGCAATGTTCAAGGCCGAACGATAACCACCATCGAGGGCATCGGCTCAACGCTTATAGGTGCCAGGGTCCAGAAGGCCTGGCTCGACCTTGAGGTGGTGCAGTGCGGCTACTGCCAGTCCGGCCAGATCATGTCGGCGGCGGCGCTCCTGCTGTCGACGCCGGATCCGGACGATTCCGATATCGACGCTGCCATGGCCGGCAACATCTGTCGCTGCGGCACTTATGTGCGCATCCGTGCCGCCATCAAGCAGGCGGCGGCCGCTCAGAAGGCTTAGGTGACCTCATGACCGGATCCATCGAACTGTCTGACATCTCGCGTCGTCACGTTCTTGGTGGCGCATTGGCTTCGGCCTTCGTCTTCGCCTTCCATCTCCCGGTCCGGGCCGCCGGGCCCGTGCAGAAGGGACCGGACGGCGCAGCGTTCGCCCCGAACGCCTATATCCGGATCGACGGGACCGGCCAGGTGACGCTGATGATGCCGCAAGTCGAAATGGGTCAAGGCATATACACGGCCGTTGCCACAATCCTTGCGGAGGAACTCGATGCGAACCTGTCCCAGGTCGCATTGGAGCATGCTCCTCCGGACGAGAAGCTCTATACCAATCCATTGCTCGGGCTCCAAGCGACAGGCGGATCGACCTCGGTCCGCGCGTTCTGGACGCCTCTCCGGAAAGCCGGCGCCGCCACACGGGCCATTCTTGTCAGGGCAGCCGCCGACCAGTGGCACGTCGCAGCGGAGAGCTGCAGCACGATCAACGGAGCGGTCGTTCACAAGGAAAGCGGTCGACAAACGGGATATGGCGACCTCCTCGATGCCGCGAAAAAGATTGCGGTACCCGGCGACGTTGCGCTCAAGGACCCCAAGGACTTCGTCCTGATCGGCAAGCCACTGAAGCGCCTCGACACCACGGACAAGGTCAATGGCAAGACGATCTACAGCATCGACACCATGATGCCCGGCTTGAAATTCGCGACCTTGGCGCAGTGCCCGGTCTTCGGCGGCAAGGTGGTGAAGGTCGAGGACGAGGGCGCGAGGAAGATCGCTGGTGTACAGCAAATCATTGCGTTGGACGATCTCGTCGCCGTCGTCGGAGATCATATGTGGGCCGCCAAACGAGGGCTCGAAGCTCTGGACATCACATGGGACGAAGGCACGAACGCCAACGTCAGCTCCAAGGACATATGGGAGCATCTCCGTGCAGCGAGCGAGGGCGAGGGCGTCGTCGCAAAATCCGTCGGAGACGTCACCAAGGTGCTCTATTTGGGCGAGACGTACGATGCCTCGTACGAAATGCCGTTCCTTGCGCACGCGACGATGGAGCCTCTCAACTGCACGGTCCACGTCACGCCGACGTCGTGCGATATCTGGGTGGGAACGCAGATCATTGCCCGAGCCCGGTCCGTGGCGGCGAAAGCGACCGGACTTCCGGAAGAGATGGTAACGATCCACCAGCATCTGCTCGGCGGCGGATTCGGGCGCAGGCTCGAAGTTGACATGATCGCCGTCGCGGTGCGGATCGGCGGCGAGGTCGATGGACCCGTCAAGATCGTGTGGACCCGCGAAGAGGACGTGCAACACGACATCTACCGTCCCGTCTACCGCGACAGCATTTCAGCGCGAATGTCAGGCGAAAAGGTCATCGCGCTGAAGTACCGCGTCGCCGGTTCGTCGGTGATTGCGCGCTTCCTGCCGCCGGCCTTCAATCAGGGCATTGACATCGATGCCGTCGACAGCGCGGTCGATACGCCCTACGACATTCCGAATGTTCAGGTGGAGTACGTCCGCGTTGAACCAGCCGCCGTGCCGACCGGCTTTTGGCGCGGGGTGGGGCCGAACAACAACGTGTTCGCGATCGAATGCTTCATGGACGAATTGGCGCGGAAGGCGAATAAGGACCCGGTCGCGTTCCGGCGCGACATGCTAGGGAAGACGCCGCGAATCCGGCACGTGCTGGATCTCGCGGCGGAAAAGTCGCTCTGGGGCCAGCCTTTGCCGCCGCGCGTCGGCCGCGGCGTCAGCGTACAACCCACCTTCAATACGTCGATCGCGACCGTCGTCGAGGCCGAAGTGGATACCGGCGGGGACGTCTACATTCGCCGGGTGACCCTCGCAGTGGATTGCGGCCTCGCCGTCAATCCGGACACGGTCGTTGCGCAGGTCGAGGGGGGCATGATCTTCGGCCTGACCGCCGCTCTGTATGGCGAAATCACTCTGGAGAAGGGCAGGGTCCAGCAGTCGAATTTCCATGACTATCGAATGCTCCGCATCGACCAGGCCCCGAAAATCGACGTCCACCTGGTAAAAAGCGGAGAGGCGCCGGGCGGGATCGGTGAGGCCGCTGTCGTCGGAGGGCCTCCCGCGCTGCGTAACGCGATCTATGCGGCGACGGGTGTCGCATTGCGCCGTCTTCCGATCGACCGGGCTTTGATCGCGGAGAAGAAATCATGGTTGTAAAAGCCGGACTCTTGAAATGGGCAGCCGGCGTTGTCGTTGTGGGCGCCGTCGTTGCGCTCGGCGCCGTCTGGTACGTACGCGGGCCCGGTCCGCTGGCCTTCAGCGGCGGCAAGAACGTCCTAGTGGTTGACTATGAGCACGGCGATCCGACGGGCGTGCCTGCCGAGTTGAGGCAGGCCAGCCTCATAGAGCGCGGCAAATATCTCACTGAGGCAGCGGACTGCGTAGTCTGTCATACTGCGCCGGGCGGCAAGAAATATGCTGGCGGCTTCGCGTTCAAGCTTCCGTTCGGCACCATGTACTCGACCAACATCACGCCGGATCCGGAGACGGGCATCGGCAAGTACACCGATCAGGAGTTCCTCGACGCGATGCATCGCGGCGTACGCCGCGACGGCGCGCGACTTTACCCGGCCATGCCGTACACGGCTTACACTCTGGTCACGGACGCAGACGCGCTTGCGATCAAGGCCTATCTCTTCAGCCTGCCGTCGGTGCGCTCGGTGCCGCCGGAGAACACGTTGCTGTTTCCGTTCAGCCAGCGTTGGGCCATGACTTTCTGGTCGTTGGTGTTCAATCGCGACGAGCGCTTCCGGCCCGACGTGTCGCAGACCCTGAAATGGAATCGGGGCGCCTACCTGGCCGAAGCGCTGGCCCATTGCGGCGAATGCCACACGCCGCGCAACATCGGGTTTGCGCTCGATAACCGGAAGAAGTTCGCCGGGGCGCCGGTCGCAGGCTGGCAGGCCACGGATATATCTTCCGACAAGTCAACCGGCCTCGGCGGCTGGAGCGACGACGAAATCGCTTCCTATCTCGGTGTCGGACACGTCTCCGGACGCGGCACCGCATCGGGTCCGATGGGCGAGGCCGTCGATCACTCTTTCAGCAAGATGGCCAAGGCCGACATCGAGGCGGTGGTCACGTTCCTGCGGAGCGTTCCGCCGGCGACCTCGTCGAGTCCCTCGCCGAAGCCCGTACCTGCTCCGGCATCTCACAAGGATGGCGTCACCGCGAGCCTCCTCGGCAAGAAGATCTTCGAAGGCGCCTGCGCGAGCTGCCACGGTTGGAGTGGCGAGAGCGCAGTCTCGAAGTTCGCGACGTTGACCGGGAGTGCCGCCGTCAACGACCCGAACGCTACGAACGTGGCTCAGATCGTTATCAGCGGAACAAGGCGCCTGACTCCCGTCGATAGCGCGCTCTCGATGCCGTCATTCGGGCGTGCGTTCTCCGACGATGAGATCGCCGCGGTGGCCAACTACGTGACCGGCCGCTTCGGCGCGAAGGGTTCGTCGCTGACCGCAAGGGACATTGCCGAGTTGCGGGCGCAGAACTAGGGCCGCGTACCGTGGGCGGCCGGCGAAGACCGGGCGTAAGCCATCGAAGCTGCTCCAGCATGTGAGATCTGTCATGCCGTGCTCATACGACTGCCTGACGTATTCGAGACGCGAAGCAAATGCTGTCGGCTGCCGAGGCCGAGCCGAGAGCCTTGGTACTTTCTACAACATGGCCGTCGTTGATGCTGATGGCCATCTCCTGGCATTCACGCGCCAGGACGGCGCGCTGGGCGGAAGCATCGATCTTGCGATCAACAAGGCCGTCACGGCGCGGCTTTTCGACAAGCCGAAGTCCGAACGGGCGCATCTTGCCCAGCCGGGAAAGCCGCCGTTCGGCATCCAGGCGAGCAACGCCGGCAAGATCGTTATCTCCGGCGGAGGCATTCCGGCCGTCTTCGATGGTCGAATATCCGGAGAAGTGCAAAAAGGGAGCCATCTTCTCCTCAAGTAGCACGGCATCTATGTTCAGCCGATCAATTACCCGACCATCCCCCGCGGCACGGAAAGGCTCTGCATCTTGCATCGCTGATCGGGACCGGCATGTTGCCAAATAGCTCGGAGGGGGTGGCGCAGGTTGAGTGCCGTCGCGGGTGAGCGAGTCGATCATCGCCTGCACATCCTCGCTGACGAGGCTGATCACGGTGTCGACGTTGAATCGTCCGGACATGTGACCGACGAAGTAGATCAGACTGGCGACGAGAGAAACGCGAGCACGATGCTGATGGTGCTCGCGGTCACGTACCGCCTTACTCGGCCGGAGCTGACGCCTCCGGGCATTCACGGGCGAATGGCTTCACGTCTCTCGGCTGGCCCATCAGCACGGGCTAAAACAACACCGCGGCCATCATGGTACACAGGAGCGAGAGAGCCATCAGCTTACCCATGCTCGACATTCCCGGATATTCGGAGGCCCACATGCTGCCGAAGGCAACCGCATTTGTCAGCGCGCTGAACACGACGGCCTGGGCCAACGCCGATTGGAGCAGGTGCGTATTTCCCGCCCGCCAGGCCATGATGTAGTAGATCTTGAAGGCAACGCCGACTCCGAGAAGAAGCGGCAGCGCTACAATGTTTGCAAAGTTGGTTGGAAGCCCCCAGATCACCACGATTTCGAGTGCAAGCAGACCGGCGACGAGCAGCGGAATGAGCGTGAGCAGCACGTCGCCGATCCGCCGCAAGGCGATATAGAGCAGAGCTGCGATCGCAAGCAGTGCCAGGGTTCCGGTTTCGGCGAAGGCGCCGGTGACGATGCGGCTGGATTCATAGTAGTTGATCGCGGCGCCGCTGGCCGCAGGAGCAGCGGCCAGCACGGCGCGAGCGAAGCCGCGCAGCACGTCGGGGTCATTGGCATTGCCTCTAGGCGAAATCTGCACCCGAGTGAGCGGCGAGCGGCGAGTGGCGAGTATCGCGAACCGCGCGGCGAGTTGCTGGTGACGGCGCCGAACAAGTTCGGCAAGCTTCATGTCGCGCCGCTCGTCCATGCGTTCCTCGCCGCCTATCCGTCGGTCAGCGTGCGGCTGATCCTGTCGGACCACGTCATCGACATCGTCGACGCGCATGTCGACGTCGCGGTCCGCATCGGCCGCATGCCCGACAGCCAACTGATCAGCCGTCAGGTCGGGCATGTGCGCTGGATACTCATCGCCAGCCCGGACTACCTCGTCCGCCGCGGCGAGCCCGAAGACCTCGAGGCTCTGCGTGATCATGACTGCATCGCCTTCGAAGGCCTGCAGACCTATATGCGCTGGACGTTCGGCGTTGGCGCCGACGAGCGCACGTTGCCGATCAAGCCACGCTTTTCGGTCAACACGGCCGACGCCGTGGTGGAGGCAGCAGCAGCCGGCCTCGGCGTCGCGTGTCTGATGTCCTACCAGGTCGCTCCGGCGATCGCCGACGGCCGGCTGGTGCAGATCCTGTACCGTCAAGACGATCGTCCGACGCCAGTCAATCTCGTGCACCAGCCGCAGCCGGTCCAACTGCTCCTGCGCCGCGCCTTTCTGGATTATGTTGCTCCAAGGCTGAGCTGTGCGCTGGAGAAGATCGAAGAATCTCTTGGGAAGGCATGAGCAGAACAAGGCGCTGAGATGCGCGGGTCTGTATGGAACTAACAAACGACTTGTTGCTGTGCCGGCAAAAGCAGCCGATAGTTGACGAAGAGAAGCTCGGCATGATCCCGCAAAATATTCCTGTGGAATCAAGACCAAAGGAATTCGTCGGTCTCGCCATCGGCACCCCGATGTGGCATGTCGGTAAAAGCATTACAGATCAATGCTTTAGTGCCACGCAAGATAATCGAGTGGGAGTGAGGGGAAGCTAGCGGATCTACGGTGTCGGAACGTGCCATGAGCTATAGATTTGGCAGATATCTACATCCGTAGCCGAGCTAAAGGTGCTTCACTTTAAGTGCACTGTCCCACTTCGCGTTCAGGTAATCGCACACTAGGCGTCGGTGACAATGATGTGGCTTGTCTTCCGAGCAAAGTAGGCAGGCTCTTCGGAACATTTCGGGCTTAAGTTTATGCTCGATTCGTCTGTTCTCCATAAGCTTCATGAATGAAGCTTCGTAAATGGCCCAATCGCCTTTATCCCGCTTATATGCCTTAAGGATATCGTCAGTTGGTGCAAGAAGTGGCTGGTGAACGTAGTCCGCGGAGCAAATTGTCTTCAAGAAATACGCCAGGTCTTCCGCCTTCGCAAAGCCCGCGAGCTGAGACGTATTGTGTAGTCGTACATCGATCACTCGGGTCACGCCCGCCTTCTTCAATCTCTCGAAGAAGTCTGAGGCAGTGGTCTTCGTGAATCCTATAGTTGCAATATCAACCGGTTCCAACTGAACGGCTCCGCATGGCTTTTCGCTCATCGTGTCGTTGGTGCTCAGTAAATGCCACTTTCCTCGCGCGATTGCGGTAGGCTGCCGCAAGTCGTTTTTCTGGTACGTCGAACAAGTCCGCTCCACCCAATTGCGACATTTCAATCAACTGTGCTTCGATTTTTTCGTGGTCAGCAATCAGGCCGCTGCCAAGGATATGTCTAACGTTCATACCTTTTTCGTGCAGCGCCCGCCCGACTAGCAGGCAGCGATGACAATCGAGAGGGTCGTGCTCCGAGCACATCATAGCGATTCGGTACTTCCTGGAGCCTTCGACAATGCGAGCAAGCCCTTGAGCGAACTCTGCGGTTGCCGCCATCTTTTCATAGTCGGCTATTCCATCGCAAAAGAACCGCTTATCGGTCGGACGACCGCCCAGTTGTCCTCCAAGAAATACGTACGCAATCCCGTCCATACGCAGTTCTCCGCACAGTGTATCTTTGTTGAAGTGGGCGAAATGCCTTGAATACGGCACCGTCCTCACATCGGCGACCGCTGTGATTGACGCTTGGCGCAACAGGGCGACAAAGCTCTCGTAAGATAGCGTCGAATGCCCTATCGTCAGGATTTCGAGAGACTGTTCTGACAATACTGGCCTCCTTGCCTGGACATTAGCGCTGACTTATCAGGTATTCAGGGGCCCAATATAGCGTTCATTTTATCGGCCCTCTCCCGCCTAATCATTTATATCACAAGAAAAGGAGGCCGTTTACCTGTGCATAGCAGGAATCTGGCATTTGGGCGAATGGCCGACTCAGCCCCAGCCGGACATGGATAATTGTGCTAGCTTGGGCGGCTGCCGCTAGCGCTTCTACTCCCCCTGCAAGGAACTGAGCGGCAGCTGCATCGGCTGGGACCGATAAATCGTACTCTATTCCGTCCTGAACAATCTCAGCTCGCAGCTTGCGCTTGCCGTTGGAACTGTCCTCGTAAAATGAAATTGCGTTTGGCTGAATCTGTACGGCGTCGAGTGAAACAGTTCGTTCGCCAGCCCGAACGTAAGCCTTCCCCGAATACGCTCGTTGAAGGGCTCCGCTGAATGCACGATCAATCGATGGAGACATTCCGGGCGCTACGCTACTTGCAATTTCTGCAGGTGTGATTTTTTTCAGAACGGCAGTCTCTTTCCCATCCACGAATATCCGATCTTCTGTAGCGTGAGGATATGGCGAATTGGCTGGAGCCGGCGCGGTTTCAAAGCGAACAACATTGCCAATGTCAAAGAATTTTCCAGGACCGGCGTTCTGATCGCCCCAAAATCGAGACGCTTCGACGGCCGGATTCATCGTCGGCGGTTCTGGACGCACCATTCTGCCTTCCTGCAAATCCCATCCCGCAACGCAAAAGAGTGTGCCGTATCGAGTAACATCGGTTACTATTAGATTGTGCATTGACATCGTCTCCCTCCCAAATTGCGTAAATCTGGGATTGAGCGAGTTGATTTGCAAGCGTCTATGGTAGTGAGATCGCCGACAAAACTATGGAGAGCATTCAACCGCTGTATGCCTTATGCCGAACCTATCATCCGGCGCCGCCCTGGACTGCACAATCAGTCTTGGCTAACCGACCCCATCCGTCGCATCTCGTCCTGCCGCATCGGCATTGCATCGACGCGTCTGAACAGGCCCTCGGCCGAGATCGGCTTTTCCGGGGCCAGCGTATTGTTGCCGTCCTCGCCGATCATAACGCGGCGGCCGTCGGTGCCAAGTGTCGCGCGGAGCTGGCGGTGTCGTCGCCGGCCTGGAGCAGGATGATAGCGCGCTTGGACATGACGGGGACTATGGTGACGGTGCACGGGGCGGATTCCAATTTGAAGTGCAGCGTCACCGAATTTCCGTGGCCAGTCACGGCTGAGCCTGCAGGACGACCTCGATCGCCAATAGGTCACTTTTCGTCTTTTCCACGATCTCCTTTGTGCAAGCGACGCAGAAGATCGGGTGGGCGGTAAAGCCGCTCTTCTGCTTGGGAATCTGAAAACACGTCGCCGCTGTCGCAATTCGCTCTTTGCAGCGGTCGCAATTCGTGGCCTTGCCACAGGTGTGCAAGACTGGCGATCCTGTCGACATTGAGAGAAGCGAAGGTGTTTTACCCTTTGGCTTTGGCACCTAAAATCCCCTTATATCTTTTAGTCAGCAGGTTCAGAATTTCCTCAAGGCTCTTAATCGAACCTTCGAACTCCTCAGTTGACCAGTCCTTGCGTTCTTTAGGATTGTTTTTCTTCAGCTCTTTGTTGATGAGCGTGACGCAGGCAACGAAATTGTTTGTTGCCGGAATGCCGCTATTGATGATCTCACGGCCGGCGCGGTTAACACCCAGCCTGTTTACAAGCAGGTTCGCGGCGCGGTTGACCTCGTCATTGAGGCCCTTCCGGCGCATCTCCCATTCCCGAATGGGTAGCTTCTGATATGGCTGTGCGGCCCTCGAGGTTGTCTGCGCGGTCGAACGCGCCAGCACAATCGCTTCGGCCTGATCTGGATCCAGCCCCAACCGCTCCAGGTTTTCGCGCAGTTCCCCGATGATGTCCTCCTGTTCGGCGGAGGTGAACTGCTCTTCGATCAATGAGTCGACGATCTCGTAGTTGACCACGACCGGTTCGGACAATTTCATTCGAGCCTCACCCGACCTCACTTCCGCAGGCGGCTCAGGCTCCTTACCTCCGATGACATCTTCCCAGAACTTTTGATCATCGCTTTCGAACAGCTTGAATTCACGCAGTCGCTCATCAAGGTTCATACCAGCGTGAGTTACGACGTGGCCGTAGTTGTCGGGGTGGCCCGGGCTGTTTTGCACGATCACCCGCAGAATTCGTCCGACGAATTGAATATATGGCGCCAAAGTACGGAACGGGCGAAAGATTGCCGCAACACTCAGCTTGGGATGGTCAAAACCTTCACCAAGCATCTGCACTTGGACGATGCAGTCAAGTTCCCCGCTCGTCAACCTCCGTTTGACCTCGCCCTTCTTTTCTTCGTCCATCTCACTGTAGATCAAGTCCGCCTTAAAGCCGCGCGCTTCATACATTGCAGTGATTCTGCGGGCATGGTTGACGCTGCAGGCGACAGCGATCAGTTGGTGCGCCGTGCCTGTCTCCCTCAGCATCTCAAGCTTTTCGAGGCTATTCTCGACAATGGTCTGGTTGCAAGGGTCGGAAAGCGCAATTCCTCGGCTGAACCAGTCCTTATCCTTCATCGCCAGCACGTCATCCAACGTGAAGACTTTGGTCTCCCCCTTGGCGGTGAACTCCAGTTCGGTCGGGGCGGCGTAGCTTGCAGTAATGCGCTTGATATAGCCTTTGAACGTGGCTTTCTTGAACGGGTAGCGATAGACGAGGTCTCCGTCGATTTCTTGACCGTCGCCGCGGAAGGGCGTTGCGGTCATGTTTATCACGCGCGCCCGGTCGAAGTGCTCAAGGATCTTCTTCCAGCTTTCGGCTGGCGAGTGGTGAGCCTCATCAACGATGATGAGGTCGATGAAGTCCTTGGGGAACTTGTGGAGCCACTTCTCAGTGTTGGTGGCAAGCTGCTGGACATTGGATACGATGAAGTGGGATTTTTCGCAGACTGAGAGATTCCCCGTGTCCAAGGTCGTGGCAAACGGGCCACCGATCATGGCTTCGTCAGTGAGGATGTTCCGTTTCCGCCAGAAGCACTTCTGCCGGTTGGTGACGTCCAGGGCTTCGAACAGGCCTTCTTTGATGGTCAGGTTCGGCGCGACAACCAGCACACGCCCTTTCGCGATGCCGAACGGCGCGATAGCCGCGATGCCCGATTTCCCGCAGCCGACGGGTATCTGGATGATCGCCGTTTTCCCGCCCGCCTTGAAGTATTCGTACAGGGCTTGGTAGGCCTCAATTTGAGGCTCACGCAGCTGAAGGTTTTCTTCGATATGGGCGGACGTCTTTAGGAAATACTGTTCCAGTGGGATGTTGGAGCGGACCCAGGCGTCCAGATCGCTCTTGCTGAACAGCCATTTGCTGCCGACCTTGTTCGACGGCAGCGTTCCTTCTCGCGCCAGATCGTATAGGGCGGTCTTGCCGAGCTGCAGGTAACGCGACGCGTCCTCAATCGTCATCCATTCGTCGGTCATGGCCAAAGCTCCCTTTTATCATTTCTTATCAAACGATATCGTCTGATGCAATAGGTCGTTCTGCCTTTGTTTCGCGCTGGTGGATTAAGTCGGGCAGATTTGCGCAAAACGCGCCGGGCTTACGGTCGGTGTTACGGTGACTGTGCATGAAATTCGCGAACGTAGCCTGCGATCGAGGCTCCCCTAGCTCCCTTGTTTGGCGCGGGCCTTCGCCGCGCCTAGGCGGCTTCGGCCGGCAGGGGGAATAAGCCCGGCCCTGACGATGGGAGAGAGGCGAGGCGACTCACGGACATCCCGTAGTCGTCCAACTGACCATCCGCCCGACGGGCAATCCGCGCATGCCGTGAATGCGCCAACTGCCCGTCGTGCCAGTTTGTCGCAAACTACCCCCTTGCCTCGTCGGGCAAATCACCTCCACATTTCCGGGCATACCGGCTCGCTGAAGAGGGACGTTTCGCGATCGTCACGAGCGTCGAGCTGGGGAGGCGATGGGCGCGTTGCTCCGCAGCCGGGTGTCACAGCCCGTGCCGACGAACGGAGCGAGGCGACGGCGAAGTGGTGTGGTCCTGGCATCGCGGTGCTGATGCCAAGCCGGCGGTGATGATGATCCGCTGGCGACGGGGGCAAGACAGCCGATCCCCGGGGAGAGCGCCTATAACCCGTCAAACCGTCGCGCAGGGAAGGCCGGATATTGGGCTGAACCTGTGGTTCTGCCGCGTGCTTTTTGCTGCACGCGGACCGCGGGTATCAGTCGATACCCGGTCTTCCCTGCGCCTCTTCGTTGAGAGGCGGTTGAATGAAGACAACAACTCGGGCTCAGGCGGCCGCGAGATCGCGTCGTCACGCCTGCTGTTTGAAACGTGGAGACAGGTGCCGGGACGATGTTCCGCGCTGGTGTTCGGCGCTCATTCAAAGCTGACCGTGGACGAGAACCAGTCCGCCGGTGAGAGGCGGCTTCATTGCCCGCGCATGCGCTGCGCGAAGGCCGTAAGACGTGTCCGTGCGATGTCCATCAGGAGGGCAAGTGCGTTGAGGCGCTGCGGCTCGGCAGTCTCCGCCGGATTCAACGTGCCGTTGAGATGCCGCTCGCAGTTTTGCGCGAACGTCGTCGTGAGGCGCGCCGCCAGATCGCGCACCAACCCGTCGCGCGCGATCTGCGCTAGTGGACCGGAGAGGCTGTAGCGTATGGCGAGCTCGACGCGGGTGGCCCGTCCTTCGTCGATCGGAAGCATGCGCCAGCTGATCTGCCCGGAGGTCGAGCTGCGGCTCCGCTGGTCACGTCCGGTGCCGATCAGCCGGCCGGACAGACTTGCGTCGTCGCGCTCGATCCGCGCGGCGCCGCGGAACACGGCCGCAAGCGGGCCAAGCGCGACCCTGATCTCGCCTTCGATGCGATCGGGGGCCGGCATGGCCGTGATCATCGCGCCGGGAAAGCATGCGGCCAGGGTCGTGAGGTTTCCGAACAGCGCGAAAACCTGCGCAGGCGCGGCGTTCACAGTGAAGGATGCGTCGAAGCTCTTGGCGGGTACGGCCTCGGGAATATCGCGTGTGCTGATGGCAGCGCCCCGGTCAACCGCCGTCTCCGCTATTGCTGGCCGCGCTGACGACGCAGCGGTCGCGACCGCGCCCGACTGCGATCCCACGGGTCCGAGCGTCGTGCGTCCGGCGCCGATCACGGCCGCGATGCCACGTTGCCGCCGCGCCTCGATCACCGCGCGGACAGCGCGGACGATCCCGACATAGCCTGTGCAACGGCAGAGATTGCCGCTCAACCCGACACGGATGGCCTGCTCGTCCGCGTGATCGAGGCGCAGCACGAGGTCGCGCGCCGACATGATCATGCCGGGTGTGCAGTAGCCGCATTGCAGCGCATGCTCGCGCGCAAAGGCCGTGCGCAGCTCGGCTGCGATCTCATCCTCATCCAGGCCTTCGATGGTCGTGACCGCAGCACCATCGCAGGCCACCGCGAGCGTGATGCAGGAGCGGGCCGGAGCGCCGTCGAGCAGCAGTGTGCAGGCGCCGCAGACGCCATGCTCGCAGCCGAGATGCGTCCCGGTCAGGTCGAGCCGATCACGCAGGACGTCGGCAAGATGGGTCCGCGGTTCGACCGTGGCCTCGGTCGCGCTGCCGTTGACGGTGAGCTGGAGCTTCATCACGCCGCGGCCTCCGCGATCGCCCGCGCGAGCACGCTCAGGTGGATGTGCCGGGCGGCCGGATCGGTCACGCCGGCCTGCATCAGCAGGCGGTCGGCGAGGTCGCGATCGAACTGCTGCCCGAGCCTGGTGTTCGCTCCGCCAAACAGCGATGAATCGTCGACGACGATCGGCGTCCTGTCGATGGCGCCGATCACAACCCGGCTGCAGGCCTTGTCCGGCTCGATCAGGACGGCGGCCATCGCATGCGCGAATTCGCCGGGCTTGCGGCAGGCCTTGGCGTAGCCGAAGCGCGTCGTGGGCGACAGGGAGGGAAGGCGGATCGCGGCGACGAACTCGCCGGGACGCAGCGCGGTCTGCAGCGCGCCCTGGATGAACTCCGTCACGGCGAGGTCGCGTCGGCCGGCGGAGCTCGCCAGCCGTACGCCGGCGCCGAGGGCTGCGAGCGTCGTCACCCAGTCGGCGGCCGGATCGGCGTGACTGAGCGAGCCTCCGATCGTGCCGCGGTTGCGTACGGCGCGGTAGGCAATGCCGCGCGCGATCCGCCGCAGCACGCCATGAGTCACGTCAGGAAGCCGGCCGTCCTCGATGTCGGCATGGGTGACGCAGGCGCCGATGACAAGTTCATCGCCGTCACGCTCGGCCGTACGAAGCTCGGCGAGCCCCGCGATGTCGACGATCAGCGGCGGCTGCACCAGGCGCAGATTGAGCATCGGCCCGAGCGACTGGCCACCGGCCATGATCCTTGCGCCGCCATTGGCGTCCGCGAGCAGGGCGAGCGCGGCGCCGACGCTGTTGGGACGCTCATAGGCGAAGGATGCAGCCTTCACGTCGAGCTCGCTTGCGCCTGTTTCGCCGCCAGCACTGCCGCGACGATGCGGCGTGGCGACAGCGGTGACTGCATCAGCTCCGCACCAAGCGGACGGAGAGCGTCGTTGACGGCATTGGCGATCGCCGCCGGTGGCGCGATCGCACCGCCTTCGCCGATGCCCTTGACGCCGAACATCGTGTAGGGCGACGGCGTCTCCATGTGAAACAGGCGCGGTTCGGGGACTTCGGTCGGACCCGGCAGCAGGTAATCGGCCAGCGTCGTCGCCAGCGGCTGCGCGGCGTCGTCGAACGGCATCTCCTCGTACAACGCGGTGCCGATGCCCTGCGCCAGGCCACCGAGAATCTGGCCGTCGACGATCATCGGATTGACGAGGACACCGCCATCCTCGACGATGACGTAGTCGAGCAGCTCGACCTCGCCGAGATCCGGATCGACCGCGACCGTGACGGCATGGGCCGCGTAGGAGAAGGTGCCGCTGTCGCGCACCGGCTTGTAGCCGCTGGTGACCTCGAGGCCGGCCGGGTCGACGTCGTTGGGGAGATCCTGCGGCCGGCGGTACCAGGTGTGGGCGATCTCGGCGAGGCTGACGCTGCCGTTCGGTCCGCAGGCGCGTCCCTCGCGCCACACGATCGCCTCCGGCGCGAGCTGCAGCAGCTTGGCGCCGATGCGCGTGGCGCGCGCGACGAGCTGCGCGCAGGCGGTGCCTACGGCTCCGCCGGCCATCACCATCGAGCGCGAGCCCCAGGTGCCGGTGGAATAGGGCGTCATCGCGGTGTCGCCGAGCACGACGCGGATCTTGCCGGGATCGACGCCGAGCACTTCGGACGCGACCTGAGCCAGCGTAGTCTCGAGTCCCTGGCCGTGCGAATGAACGCCGACGCGCAGCTCCAGCCCGCCGTCGGGCGTCAGGCGCGCCGTCGCCTGCTCGTGGCCGGGTACCATCGGGATGCCCCAGCCGGCATAGACCGAGGTGCCATGCGCGGCCTGCTCGCAATAGATCGAGACGCCGGTCCCGATCAGCCGGCCGTCCGCCTCGCCGCGCTGTTGCCGGGCGCGGATCGCGGGGACGTCGATCGACGCCAGCGCCCGCTGCAACGCGCCGGGATAGTCGCCGCTATCGAAATGCTTGTTGGTGATGTTGTCGAACGGCATGTCCTGCGGTTGCACCAGATTGCGCAGCCGCACCTCGCCGGGCTCGAGCCCGGCTTCAGCCGCGACAGCATCGAGCAACAGCTCAAGCGCGAAGCAGACGCCGGTGCGCGCCACGCCGCGATAGGGCAGGATCGGGCATTTGTTGGTTGCGACCGAGTAGGTGCGGCAGCGATAGGCCGGCATCCGATACGGCCCCGGCAGGATGCTCGCGATCTGCGCCGCTTCGAGGCAGGCCGAGAACGGATAGGACGAGTAGGCGCCGGAATCGACGATCGCCTCGCAATCGATACCGCGCAGGCGGCCGTCGCGATCGGCATAGACCGTGATGTGATAGGCGTGCTCGCGGCAATTCGCGCTTGCGCTCAAATGCTCGCGCCGGTCCTCGAGCCAGCGCACCGTCCAGCCCTTTTCCATGGCGAGCCAGCTCAGGCACACTTCCTCGGGCAGCAGGATGCCCTTGTGGCCGAAGCCGCCGCCGATGTCGGGTGCGATGATGCGGATGCGGCCCTGGTCCATGCCGAGACAGTCGGACAGGCCGTTGCGCACGATGTGCGGCATCTGTGAGCCCGTGTGCAGCGTGAGCTGATCGAGCCGGTGATCGAAGGTCGCGACGACGCCGCGGCCCTCCAGCGGCGCCATGCACTGGCGCGCCGTCGAGATCTCGCGCGTCACCTTGATCGGCGCGTCATGCGCCGCAGTGATGTCGACCTCGAAATTCGTTTCCAGGAAGACGTTGTCGCCCCAATGCTCGTGCACGAGCGCGCCGCCGGCCGCGCGCGCCAGCCGCATGTCGTGCACCGCCGGCAGCGGCTCCAGGTCGAGCTCGACGGAAGCGGCGATGTCCTCGGCCTCGGCGCGGCTGCGCGCGACGCACATCGCCACGAGTTCGCCGACATGGCGCACCTTGCCTGTCGCCAGCACCGGCTGCTCGGAAATCTTGAACCCGGGCAGGCCTGAGACGGCGCGGATCGGCTTGATGCCGGCGAGGTCGTCGGCCGTGAAGACGACGTCGCGGTACACCGTGGGAATATGGATCGTCTTGATGCTGGCGTGCGCCATCGGGCTGCGCACGAAGGCGACGTCCTTCATCCCCGGCAGCCTGATGTCGGCGACATACTGGCCGCGGCCGCGCAGGAAGCGATCGTCCTCCTTGCGCTGCAGCCGCGCGCCGACGCCACGCGGCGCGCGCTCATCCGAGACGGTCGGCGCCGCGCCGGCCACGTCAGGCCGCGACCGCTGCAGGCAGGATCGGCGCCGTTGCGTCGTGCCTGACGCCGGCGCGCAGGCAGAACACCGGCTGCAGCAGCCGATCGGCAATCACCTCGGTCTTCTCGTTGTCGCGCAGCACGAAGCGCCCTTGCTTCTCCTGGAGCACGCTGACGTCGGCGTCCATGCCCGGACGCAGTGCGCCGATCTGATCGGACAGGCCGAGCATGCTAGCTGGGTTCGACGTCACCATCGGCACGACCTGCTCCAGCGTCAGCCCGAGCGCGACCAGCGAGCTCATCGCCTGCACGAGGCTGAACTTGGCTTGGCCGGCGAAGGGGTGGTTCTCGTCGTCGGCAGGTTCGTCCGGCGTGCCGGCGGGCGCCGGCACATGCGTGTTGTAGCCGTGGATGTCGGCGCCGAGCGTATGCGGCACGATGCCGGCGTCGATCGCCTTGCGCGCTAGCCGGTAGGAGAAATGGCTGCCATGGCCGACGTCGACCTTGAGCCCGCGGTCGAGCGCGGCCTGGATCACCGGATGTACATCGCCCCTGGTGTTGACGAAGCCGCCGGGATGCCGCGTGAACGGGTGCGCCAGCACGTCGCCCGGACGCAGCAGCGGGATCACGCGCTCCAGGATGGTGTCGACATCCTCGCCGTTGGTGCCGCTCGCCGGCAGGCCCCACAGCTGGCCGAAATGGACATAGACCGGGAGTTCGGCGCGGCGGCCGATCTCCGCGGCCATCTCGATCACGCGGATGCCCCAGCGCGCGAAGCCGCCGATCTCGGCATGCGCCTTGATGCCGCGGACGAGGTCGCGGTTGGCGACCGCGGATTTCACCGTCGCGTCGATGTCGACACAGTCGGGCCGGTAGAGATCGGGGTAGTAGTGGCCCTCGAGGCCGCCGACCAGATAGGCCGACAGGAACGCATAGACACGCGACTGCGCCTGCTCGGCGACGAAGTGCCGGAAGCCGGGCAGAGTCATGCAGGACGGACCGCCCTGGTCGATCAGGCTGGTGACGCCCGACTGTACGCCGACCATGTCCGCATTCATGCCGAAGCGGCCGGTGACGTACTGATAGACATGGGCGTGGGTGTCGATCAGTCCGGGAAGCACGAGCTGGCCGGTGACGTCGACGACATCCCTGGCGCTGGTCGGCAGGATATCGGACTGGATAGCGGCGATGCGGCCATTGCGGATGGCGACATCCTTCAGTCCATCGATGCCGGAGGCGGGGTCAATGACGCGACCGCCGCGCAGGAGCAGGTCGAACGAGGCGCTCACGGACATGCAAGGTCTCCTTTCCGGGCGGTGTGTTTGTCCCGGTCAAAGCCTTCCTCGACGAGCCGGCGCGGACGATACGCCGACCAATTTACGAAGCATACTTCGCATTACATCAAGATCCGTGCCATAGACAGCTTCAAATTGATGCAGCGTGATCAGCGCTTATGCGGGAGCCGTTCGATGGCCGGAAAGACTAAGCCGAAAGCAGATCCGTCGTGGCCGCTCGAGGAGCGTCCGGGCTATCTGATCAGGCGGCTGCATCAGATCCACGTCGCGCTGTTCCAGGAGAAATGTGCCGCTTACGAGATCACGCCGTTGCAGTACAGCCTGTTGACGGCGCTGGCAAAACGGGGGACGGCGGATCAGACGGCGCTGGCCCAGGACATCGCGCTCGACCGGACCACGACGACCGGCGCATTGAAGCGGCTGCAGGCGCGCGGCTTCGTCGATCGCAGCGTCGGACCGCACGACCGGCGGTCGCGGACCTGCCGCCTGACCCGTTCCGGCGCGGCCTTGCTGCGCAAGATCGAGCGGCCGGCACGGGCGGCGCATCTCGCGACGGTCGCGGATCTCACCAAGGCCGATCAGAAACGCTTCATTGCCATGATGCAGGCGATCGTCAAGGCGCAGGGCGAACGGCTCGATGCGACACGATCGCCAGACTGAGCGCGCCCGACCGCGATGAGCTCCGATTAGATAATGGGCATGGTGCTGCCCGAAAAGCAGCGCGTCGCCGGAGTGCAGCATCCGGTCGGGGCGCCGTCGCCGTAAATACGAAGCATGCTCCGCATTCAGGTGCTGCGGCGTTTTGTCCGCAACCGGCGCATTTGGCTGCTCATTTTCGGTGAAGATCGTTGTAGCAGCGGTCGCGCTGCGCTAGGCCCCGCGACGTCTGGCATGTCCCTTGCTCACATCTCGAACAATAGCTGCGCGGAAGCCGCGGCGAAATCGATCCGGGGCGGCGACACCGATGTCGCAGCGCGTGGGGTGAGCAATGCGACGTCTGCCGCTGCGGGATCCGCCGATCATGGCTCAGGCCAATGGCGTCCGTTCGACCTGGCGCGTCGCGCGTGATGCGATAGGGGCGCTGTGATGTTCGAGCATGCCGATACCCTCGCCACACGCTTCGGAGACGGCGGACCCGATGGCGGCGGCGTCGAGGCCAATGCGTTCCAGCGCGGCGTGCTGTCGCGCAAGACGGTGCGCCGCTATAGCGACCGGATGCCGGAGGAGGGGCTGCTCGACCTGCTCGTCGCCTGCGCCCTGAGCGCCTCGGCCAAGTCGGATTTCCAGCAGGCCTCGGTCATGCGTGTGCGCGATGCCGACAAGCGGGCGGCGATCGGCCGGCTGTTTCCGAGCATGCCCTGGATCGCTGCGTCGCCGGTGTTCTTCGTTTTCCTCGGCGATGCGCGGCGGCTGCAGCGGATCGGCGAGCTGCGCGGCAAGCCGGTCAGGAACGGCACCCTGGAAGGCTTCTTCAACGCCTCGGTCGATGCGGCGCTGGTGCTGCAGACGATGATCCTGTGTGCGGAGTCCGCTGGCCTCGGCACCTGTCCGATCAGCGTCATCCGCAACGAGATCGACACGGTCGCCAAGGTGCTGGAACTGCCCGACATGGTGTTTCCCGTCGCTGGGCTGTGTCTCGGCTATCCCGCGGCAGAAGGCCATGTCAGCCTGCGGCTGCCGCGCAGCATCACCACCCATGTGGACTGCTACGGCGACGATGCACTGCCTGCGGCGCTCGACGATTACGACCGGCGGCGCCATGCGCGGCACGCGATTCCGAAGGAGCAGCAGCGCGGCAATGCCGAGTTCGGCGAGGCCGATTTCTACGGCTGGTCGGAGGACAAGGCGCGTCAGGCCGCCAAGGCCGAAGGGGCTGCCTTCCCACCTTATCTGCGCGCGCACGGCTTCAGCTTCGACTGATCAGTTCATGTAAGGAGATCCGAGATGACCAAGCCTTCGTTTCCCCGCCTGTCGGTACCGTCGCGGCGAGCAGCGCTTGCGCTGCTGGCCGCCGCGCTGACCTTGCCGGCCGCGTTCGGCGCCAAGGCCGGCAGCCTCGACGAGATCAAGAAGCGCGGTCTCATCGTCGCGACCGAGGACGACTTCCGTCCCTTCGAGTTCGTCAAGGACGGCAAGCCGACCGGTTTCGACAACGAACTGATCGAGGACCTGCGCAAATATGCGCCGTTCGAGATCAAGCAGCAGATCCTGCCCTGGACGGGCATCCTGGCCGGCGTTTCCACCGGCAAGTACGATGTCGCCATCACCGCGGCGATCATCACCAAGGAGCGCAAGAAATCGCTCGACTTCACCAGCCCGATCGCCGACGCGACGCACTATTACGTCAAGCGCAAGGACGACAAGAGCATTTCCGCCATCAAGGATCTCAGCGGCAAGACCGTCGGCGTGCAGGCCGGCAGCGCGCTGCTGGGGCGGTTGCCCGAGCTCCAGGCGATGCTTGAGAAGGAAGGCGGCAAGCTTGGCAAGGTGGTCGAATACACCTCCTATCCCGAAGCCTATCAGGATCTCGCGCTCGGCCGTGTCGACTACGTCGTCAACACCATCATCAACATCAAGGCGCTGGTCGCCGAGAAGCCGAACGTGTTCGCGGTCGGTCAGCCCGTCTCCGGCAAATCCTATCCGGCCTGGGCGGTCGCCAAGGGCAACACCGAGCTGGTCGAATTCCTGAACGGCTTCATCGCCAAGGAGAAGGAAACCGGCCGGTTCGCCGAGTTGCAGAAGAAGTGGTTCGGCGAGGCCTTTCCGGATCTGCCGGTCACGTTCGAGCCGGAATTCTGACGCCGCGGAAGAGGTGCAGCTGATGTGCGGGTGGCGATCGCTGCGCGCCGGTCCGCTCGACGGCCAAGTGCCCCTGCATCGGACGAGGTTGGCCGATGCAGGGCGCCGGCCGTCCGGCATCGCCACGGATGGCCGGCGATGAGCGCGGCCGACGTGCTGGCCATCCTGCAGGGCGCCGTGGTCACGGTGACGCTGTCCTTCGTCGGCATCCTGATCGGCCTGCCGATCGGCCTTGGCCTGGCGCTGCTGCGCTGGGCCAACGTTCCAATCGTCGCCCGCGTGGTCGCTGTCTATGTCTCGGTGCTGCGCGCGACGCCGCTGGTGACGTTGCTGCTGCTGCTGTTCTTCGCGCTGCCCAATGTCGGGATCGCAATCGGGCCGGTGTCGGCGGCGATCCTGGCGCTGGTGATGAACACCTCGGCGTTCAATTGCGAGGTCTGGCGCGCCGCGCTGATGAACTTCCCGAAGGAGCAGTACGAGGCCGCGCAGTCGGTCGGCATGCATGCGAGCCTGCGCTTCCGCCGCATCGTCCTGCCGCAGATCGTACGCGTCAGTCTGCCCGGCCTCGTCAACGAGATGTCGCTGCTGATCAAGGTCACGCCGGTGCTGGCGGTCGTTGGCGTCGTCGACATCACCCGCGCCGCGGTGCGCATCGGCGCCGAGACCTATGAGCCGCTGCCGCCGTTCCTGGTCGCCATCGCGATGTATGCGCCGATCGTGTTCGCGCTGGTCTCGCTGCAGCGATTCATCGAGCGGCGCCAGCTCGCAGTCGAGGCCGCATGATCCGGGATTTCGCCATCGTCTGGAGCGAGCGGGGTCTGCTGCTGAGCGGGCTCGGCAACACCACGATCCTCTCGGTGCTGTCGGCCATCGCCGGGCTCGTGATCGCCTTCGTGCTGACGCCGGCCCTGATGTCGAAGCGGCGCTGGCTGGCGCTCACCGTGCGCGTGTTCGTCGACGGCATGCGCTGCGTGCCGTTCCTGCTGTTCGCCTACATCGTCTACTACGGTTTGCCCTCGTTTGGCATTAGGCTCGACAATTGGAGCTCGGGGCTGGTGGCGCTGACCGTCTATCACGCCGCCTATCTCGCCGAGATCCTGCGCGGCGCCTGGGCGACGCAGCCGCGCGAGCCGATCGAAGCCGGCGTCGCCTTCGGCTTCTCCGGGGCGCGATTGTTCCGCCGCATCATCCTGCCGCCGCTGCTGCTCGCCGCAGGTCCTGTCATCGGCAATCAGATGATCCAGATCGTCAAGGACAGCGCTTTTCTAACTATCATCGCACTGCCCGAGCTGACGCATGCCGCGAGCTCGATCCAGTCGCGCCACTACGTGCCGTTCGCCGCCTTCATCACCGCCGTGATCCTCTATTGGGGGCTCTGCCTCGTGATCGAGGCGGGTGTCAGCGGCATCGACCGGCTGGCCGCGGCGCGGCGCTGAGAGGGAGCCCGGGATGACCGACGACATGGCCGTGCTCGACGTCGCCGGCATTTCCAAGCGGTTCGGCGAGCTCGAGGTGCTCTCCGATATCAGCTTCACGGTGACGCGCGGCGAGACGGTCTGCGTGCTCGGCCCGTCCGGCTCCGGCAAGTCGACCCTCCTTCGCTGCATCAACTGGCTGGAGCGGCCGGATGCCGGTCAGATCTATCTCAACGGCGACCGCATCGGCATCAACAATGGTGGCGTCGTTATGTCCGACCGTGAGCTGTCGCGGGTCCGCACGCGGATCGGCATGGTGTTCCAGCATTTCGCGCTGTGGCCACATCTGACGGTCATTCAGAATCTCATGGAGGCGCCGGTGCAAGTGCAGAAGCGTCCCGTGGCCGAGGTGCGCGAGGAGGCGATGGCGCTCCTCGCCAAGGTCGGGCTCTCCGACAAATGCGATGTGTTCCCGGCGCGGCTGTCCGGTGGGCAGAAGCAGCGCGTCGGCATTGCGCGTGCGCTGGCGATGAAGCCGGACGTCCTCTTGTTCGACGAGCCGACCAGCGCGCTCGATCCGGAGCTGGTCGGCGAGGTGCTGGTGGTGATGCGCGAGCTTGCACGCGAGGGCCGCACGATGGTGATCGTGACCCATGAGATGGGCTTTGCGCGCGACGCCGCCACCCGCATCCTGTTTCTCGATCGCGGCCGCGTCGTCGAGACCGGGCCTCCGGAGCGCTTCTTCGTCAACCCGGAAACCGAACGCGCGCGCCAGTTCATCCAGCGCTACGCCGCCGGATGAGCCAGAAACAACGCGAGGAGACACGCCATGGATCCGATCTATCATCTGCTCCCGGATGCGCCGAAGCCGGTCACTCCCTATAGCCATGCGGTGCAGGCCGGTCCGTTCCTGTTCGTCACCGGCCAGCTCGCGACCGATCCCGATGACGACGCGCTGCCGCTCCCGGACGGTATCGACGCGCAGACCCGCAAGGTCATGGATAACCTCGCGCGTGTGCTGAAGGGCTGCGGCATGAGCTTCGCGAACGTCGTGTTCGCCCGCATCTACCTGACCGATTTCAAGCGCGACTACGCCGCGATGAATACGATCTTCTCCAATCATTTCGACGATGCGTACCGGCCTGGCCGGACCACGATCGGCGTCTGCGATCTGGCGCGCGGCGGCATCGTCGAGATCGACATGGTCGCCTACAAGCCCTGAAGGAGAGAGCGATGGATCCGATCGAGATTCCGGCGCGGCGCGGCAAGGCGGCGCTCGTCACGGCCGGCCAGGTGGTCACCGTGATCAATACCCATGGCGAGCAGGTGGTCGACACCTGGGCGTTCAATCGCGCCGACTTGTCGGAGTTCATGTCGAACGAGCACACGCGGGCGCATTCGCTGCATCTGGTGCCGCGGCCGGGAGACGTGCTGCGGACCAACAAGCGCCGGCCGATCCTGACCTTGATCGAGGATACTTCGGGCGGCATTCACGACACTCTGATCGCCGCCTGCGACCGCTATCGCTACGCGTTTCTCGGGCACGAGGGCCACCACGACAATTGCACCGACAATCTGTTCGCCGGCATGGCCGAGCTCGGCCTGACGCCGCCGGAGGTGCCGAGCCCGCTCAATCTGTTCATGAACATTCCCTGGGAGGCCGACGGCACGCTCGGCTTTGCCGCGCCGCCGCGCCCCGTTGCCGGCGGCCAAGTGCGCTTGCGCGCGGAGATGGATCTGGTGATCGCGTTCTCCGCCTGTCCGCAGGATATCCTGCCGATCAACGGCAAGGCCGGACGGCCGGTCGAGGCGCATTTCACGGTGACATCAGCATGAGCGGAGAGACCAAGGCGGAGCGGGCCGCCGCCAACCGCCGCCGCTACGAGGAGCTGCGCGCGGCGGGGCAGGAGCTGAAGCAGCTGCCGCCGCCGACCGCGCGCGACGGTGCGCCGGTCGCAGCGAACGCGATCATCCAAACCGAGCAGGTGCCGCCCGGCTGGCACGCGACGATGCGGCTGTCGCGCGGCGAGGCGCTGCGCATCAGCGATGATCTTGGCCGCTCCAGCGTCTCGCTGCTGGCGTGGCGCAGCGAGGATCCGTGCGAGCGGATCAACTGCGCCGACACCGTGAAGGTGCAATGGAGCGCGGCGCTGTCGAAGAGCCGGATGATCCTGTCGGACATGGGACGGGTGCTGCTCTCGGTGATCGAGGATACGTCCGGCGCGCATGACCTTCTGGTCGGCGGCTCGACCCCTGACTCGACGTTGGCGGCCTATGGCGAGGTGACGCGCAACACGCAGGCGAACTTCATCTCGGCCGCCGCCAAGATCGGACTGGGCTTGCGCGACATCCCGCCCTGCGTGACGTTCTTTGCGCCCGTCACGACAGATGCGGCCGGGCGGTTCGTCTGGCACGCGGAGCGCAAACTCTCCGGCGATTTCGTCGATCTGCGCGCCGAGATGAACCTGATCGTCGCCGTCTCCAACTGCGCCCATCCGCTCGACCCGGCGCGACCCGCAGCGACCGCGCCGATCACGCTGATCCGGCACCGGCTGCCGCCGCCCGCGGCCGACGACGTCTGCCGCACGGCGTCGCCGGAAGCGTTGCGTGCCTACGCATTCACCGATCGGCTGTTCGCCTGAGGAGCGTGGTCATGTCATCGATTGATCTGGGCCGCATCGTCTATGCCTTCGACATTCCTGCCGAGCAACCCTGGTCACGGGTGCTGAAGAGGGGCCAGACGCTGCGCATCATCGACAGCGAAGGCGAGCAGGCGGTGGACGCGCTGATCTATGTCGCGGAGGACACCGCCGAGCGCTACAGCGCGCAGGACACCTTGCGCGTCCAGGGCTCGGCCTATCTCGAGCTCGGCACGCGGCTGATCTCCAACCGCGGACGGGTGATGGCGCGGATCACCGCCGACACCTGCGGCCGCCACGACACCTCTGCGGGCTGCTGCTCCTGCGAGAGCAATGCCGTGCGCTTCGGTGAGGCGACGCGCTACCTGCATGCCTGCCGCGAAAACTTCATCCTGGAGCTGTCGCGGCACGGCCTGACCAAGCGCGACATCGTCTCCAACCTGAACTTCTTCATGAACGTGCCGATCGAGCCCTCCGGCAATTTCACCGTGCTCGACGGCCCGTCCGCGCCGGGCAACTACGTCGACGTGACCGCGGAGATGGACGTGCTGTTCGTGATCTCGAACTGTCCGCAGGTGAACAATCCATGCAACGGTTTCGATCCGACTCCGATCCGTGTGGAGATCAGGGAAGCGACGGCATGAACCCCTGCTGCTGCAGGCGCACGCTCGTCGGACCGACCTGCGGCGAGAGGCGCCTCAACTCGCCTCGTCGCGCAAGTGATACCAGCGATAGAGCAGGCGCTGGCCGATGCGGCGGAACGACGCGAAGGGATGCGTCGGCAGCGCCGAGGTGAAGATCGGCAGATCCTGCCCCTTGAAGGCTTGGCCCGCGAGCATCTGCGCCATCCGGCGGCCGGCCTGCGCCGAATAGGAGACGCCGTTGCCGCCATAGCCGAGCGCATAGACCAGCTTCGCCTGGGCATCGGGACGCACGATGCGCGGCATCATGTCGTGGCTGACATCGACCCAGCCCCACCACGAATAATCGATCTCGATGCCTGTGAGCGCGGGAAACTTGCGATGCAGGCCGTCGATCAGGAGCTGGAGGTGCCGGTCATGCGTAGCGTCGGCGCCGGTGGTGGCGCTCCGGCTGTCGATCTGGACGCGGTCGTCCGGCAGCAGCCGGTAGTCGAAGCGCAAGGTGCGCGTGTCGGAGATCACCTGCCGGGTCTTGAAGCCGTTCGCCGCGAGCTCGGCCGCAGTGAGCGGGCGCGTCACCAGCGAGTTCGACAGGATCGGCATGCAGCGGCCGGACAATTCCGGCGTCAGCCCCAGCGAGGTGTAGGCGCCGGTGGCGATGCCGACGCCGTTCGCGGTCACATTGCCGCCGGGGGGACTGTAGACCCGATATTTGTGATCAAGCTATGCGATCTTGGGACAAGTGAGGTCGAGGCAGAGGCGATTGCCGGCAGACATCTCGTTATGCCTGCCCAGAGACATGAATCGAGCCGTAGCGGGTCGAAGAGGCGCAGGAAATGCGGAAATGGAGCGCGAGGCCGAAGCCCTGCCTGGGCTGACCTCAACGCTGGCGGTGCAACCAATTCTCGCCAATTGGCTAAGTGGCTGCCAGCTTCCTTGCCGTGCTCCAAAGGCTCTCAGCGGCGTGGATCATCCGCGCCCGCGCGCGGATGAGGCATATGTTGATCTTGATGTCCCAGTCCTTCGGGCCGGCTCTCACCAATCGGCCGCTCTGGAGATCGAGCTCGACCAGGCTGCGTGGAGCCCAGGTGATCCCGCGGCCTTCCCGGGCCATGTTGATGAGCAGCATCACCGGTGCTGAGAAGCTGGGGAGCAGCATGGCGCTCGGCTGCTTCGTCGCGAGGAAGGCGGTCACGATGCGGCCCACGCCGGAACCTGGATGATAGGCGAGATAGGGCAGCGGCTTGTCCGCAGAGCCAGGCAGCGCAAACCGCGGCATCGATTGCCGCCGGCGACCGCTGCGCGTGACGGCCTTGTAACCGGTCGCGCTGATCGGGACCAGGACATCGTCGGCGAGATCGATGCGCTGAAAGCGATCGTTGTCCAGGCGGCTGGCGAGCGATGGGTGGTAATGCGCCAGCATGAAATGCGCATGGGCCTCAAGCAGGAGCTTCTCACACCCGGCGAAGTTCGACGCCACGAGTTGAACAGCGGAACCGGATCGCGCACGATCGACCCGGCGGATCCAGTCCGGAAAGAACGTCTGCGACAGTGCGTGGGTGGCGACGAATTGAACGGTCTCGGCCTTGAGGCGAGCCGCTTCCAGGGCCTCCTCGCGGCCGTTCGACAGCCTGCGAATGACGTCCTCCGCCACCGGACGAAAACTCTCCCCTGCCGGCGTCAGCTTCACGACATGGGTGCTGCGCTCGAACAGAGGCGCTCCAAGCCACGCTTCCAGCGACTTGATCCGCCGGCTCAAGGCCGGCTGCGTCACGTGCCGGCGCAGCGCTGCGCGGGAGAAGCCGCCGTCCTCCGCAATAGCGAGGAAATCCTCGATCCAGCTCAGGTCCATGATGCCAATTCGTTATTGAATTATTCCAATCTGGCATTAGCACCGCGGCACCGGCTGGTCCAAAAGGGCCGCGGAGACGCTGTTTGCAGCGCCGAAGAGCACGAGGCGGGAGGACACGGAATTGACGATCACAACGACTCCTTTGTCGGAGGCGCTCCCGACGCAGGCTGCTGCGCCTCGTGCCGGCTCGCTTTGGCGGGAGCCTTATGTCCTGATCGTGGCGGGCGCCGTGCTCGGTGCACTCGTCGGCGCGCTGTTTCCGGCTGCAGCACTCGAATTCAAGCCGCTCGCCGACGGCTTCATCTCGCTCATCAAGGTCACGATCGCGCCGCTGGTGTTCCTGGTTGTGGTGACGGGCATCGCGCAGGTCGGCGACATGAAGGCGGTCGGACGCATCGGACTCAAGGCCTTCCTGTATTTCGAAATCGTCACGACGCTCTGCCTGCTGTTCAGCTTCGTCGTGGTGCGATGGGTCCAGCCCGGCGCGGGGGTGGCGCACGCCACCCCGCAACAGGCCGAAGCCGTGGCCCACTATGCGCAGACACATGTCGGCTCGTTGTCGGCGTATATCCAGCACATGATCCCCGAAAGCTTCTTCGGCGCGTTTGCCAGCGGCGACGTGCTTCAGGTTCTCGTGCTCGCGCTGCTGTGCGGCATCGGTCTCTTGATGCTCGGCGAAAAGGCGCTGTCGCTGCGCTCGGGCATGGAGCGGTTGACCGCGCTCGTGTTCAGCGTGGTCCATGTCGTCGTCATGCTGGCACCGATCGGGGCCTTCGGCGCCATGGCTTTCACGGTCGGCAAGTTCGGCGCCGCCACATTGTACGCCCTCGCGCTCCTGGTCGGGACGGCCTGGGCGATGATGGCGTTCTTCATCTTCGTCGTCCTGGGAATGATCTGCCGTCTGGTCGGCATCCGGCTGATGGACCTGCTCCGGCTGTTGCGCCCCGAGCTTCTCGTCGTGCTCGGAACGTCGTCGTCGGAGACCGCGATTCCCGGAATGATGGAGAAGCTGCCAAGGGCGGGGGTGGGACGCGCCGTGACCGGTCTCGTCATTCCGTCCGGCTACTCCTTCAATCTCGACGGCGTGGCGCTGACATTGCCGCTGAGCACGATCTTCGTGGCGCAGGTCTACGGCATCGAGCTGAGCACGGCGCAGCAGTTGAGCCTGTTTGTCGTGATGCTGTTCACCAGCAAGGGCGCAGCCGGTGTCACGGGCGGGGCGTTCGCCGCGCTGGCGGCGACCGTCGTCGCAGCCGGGCTGCCTGTCGAAGGCCTCGCGCTATTGCTCGGAATCGATCGCTTCATGTCGCTGGCGCGCGCCATCACCAACACCATCGGCAACGCAGTGGCCGCGATCGTGGTGGCGAAATGGGATGGTGAATTCGACCGCGACGATTGGAGGCGGGTCGTCCAGATGAAAGCAGCAAAGTAGGATCCATGGTTCTCTGTGAAGACTTGCCGATCGTGGCGCTGGTTCCCGGTGATTGCACCGGTATCGGTCCTGAGCAGACGGCGCGAATCCTCTCCGATCACCGGCTGGCCGATGCGGCGCGCCTCGTCGTGGTGGGCGATGCCCGCGTGCTGGAGATGGGAATGGCGCATGCCGGCGTGAGCTTCGATATCGAGCGGATCGGCTCCCCCAGCGAGGCTTCCTGGGTTTCCGGCAAGATCCAGCTGATCGATCTCGGCAACACCGATCCGTCGAGGCACCCGATCGGAAAGGCCAGCGCCGAGTCCGGGCGACTCACCGGAGAGACGCTGTCGCGGGCGATCGATCTTGCCAAGGACGGCGCGATCGATGCCATCACCTTCGCGCCCTTGAACAAGCGGGCGATGTTCGACGGCGGCTGGAGGTACCCGGACGAGCACAAGATGTTCGCGGACCTGCTCGGGCACCGTACCTATTTTTCTGAAATGAATGTGCTGGATGGTCAATGGATGTCGCGCGTCACCGGGCACCAGTCCCTGCGCGAGGCGCTGAACGACATCAGCCCGGCGCGGATCGCCGATGCGGTGGTCCTCGTCGACAGGATGATGCGGAGATCCGGAGTCGCCGCGCCGCGGATCGCCGTGGCCGCACTGAATCCGCATGCCGGCGAGGGCGGCTTGTTCGGTCGCGACGAGATCGAGATGATCAAGCCGACGGTCGAGGCGATTGCGAAAAAGGGCATTGTCTGCAGCGGTCCGTATCCAGCGGATACGGTTTACATTCGCGCCTTTGCCGGCGAGTTCGACAGCGTCGTCGCGATGTATCATGACCAGGGGCAGATCGCGACGAAGCTGCGCGGCTTCAATCGCGGAGTGACCGTCACCGCCGGCCTCGAGACCGTCTTCACCACGCCCTCGCACGGCACGGCGTTCGACATCGTCGGCAAGGGCGTCGCAAACACCGGCGCGCTCGAAAGCGCGGTCCGGCTCGCCGCGCAATTGGCCTCGTTCAAAGCCCGGGAGACGTCACATGCACACTGATCGCAGGACCCTGCTTCAGGCCGCCGCCGCTCTTCCCTTGTCCGCGGTCGGCGCGAATGCGGCTTTTGCACAGGCTGAGGCACCGGCGGCGCCCGCCGCGGCGCCGCCCAAGGAGGTCACGCGTACGCTTGCGCGGTACATCGTCTCGGCGGGATACGATGATCTGCCGGTCAAGGTCCGCAAGGAAGGCGTGAGGACGCTGCTGAACTGGGTCGGCGTCGCGATCGGCGGGTCGCGACATGAAACGGTTGATATTGCAGTTGCCGCGCTGGCACCGTTCTCAGGCCCGCAGCAGGCGTCGCTGTTCGGCCGGCGCGAGCGGTTCGACATCATGAACGCCGCCTTCATCAACGGCGTGTCCAGCCACATCTTCGATTTCGACGACACCCATCTAAAGACGATCATCCATCCGGCCGGCCCGGTGGTTTCGGCGATCATTGCGCTCTCGGAAATGCAGCCGGTCTCCGGAAAGGAGTTCTTGAATGCGCTCGTCCTCGGTGTCGAGACCGAGTGCAGGATCGGCAACGCCGTCTATCCGAACCACTACGACGTCGGCTGGCACATCACCGGGACTGCCGGGGTGTTCGGTGCGGCTGCGGCTGCCGGCAAGCTGTTGAAGCTCAACGAGCAGCAGATGACCTGGGCGCTGGGCCTCGCCGCGTCGCAGCCGGTCGGCCTGCGCGAATCGTTCGGGTCCATGAACAAGAGCTTCAACCCCGGCCGCGCGGCATCGAACGGCATATTCGCCGCCATTCTGGCGTCGAAGAATTTCACGTCGTCGGACGGGATGATCGAGGCGAAGCGCGGCTGGGCCAACACGATCAGCACGAAGCAGGACTATGGCGAGATCGTCGGCGATCTCGGCAAGCGTTACGAAGCCGCGCTCAACACCTACAAGCCGTTCGCCTGCGGCATCGTGCTGCATCCGGCAATCGACGCCGCGATCCAGCTGCGCAACGAGAACAGGCTGACGGCCGACCAGATCGACCATGTTGATCTCAAGGTCAACCCGCTCGTGCTCGAGCTGACGGGCAAGAAGACGCCGCAGCAGGGGCTCGAGGGCAAGTTCAGCATCTATCACGCGGTGGCCGTGGCGATCGTGGAAGGCGCGGGCGGAGAGAAGCAGTTCAGCGATCGCGCGGTAACCGATCCGACGGTGCTGTCGCTGCGTAGCAAGGTCATTCCGGTCATCACGCCCGAGATCAAGCCGGAGCAGGTCGAGATCACGATCGTGCTGAAGGATGGGCGGAAGCTCAGCCGCCGCATCGAGCACGCCGTCGGCAGCGTTGAAGTGCCGATGACCGACCAGCAGCTCGAGGCGAAGTTCGTGGACCTCGCCGACGGCATCGTTCCGGCGGCGTCGATCCGGCGGATCATGGACGCCTGCTGGAATGTCGAGGGCCTGTCGAGCGCAGCCGACATCGCGAAGATGTCGGCGTCGGCCTGACGATGGCGAGGAGGGCCATGTCGTCGCGCCGCCGTCTGCTGCAATCGGCGGGGGCGTTTGCTGCAATCTCGGCGATGCCGATCCGTTTCTCCCGGGCCGCCGGCCCGGGCGTGACCGAGCGCCTGGCGCGCTACATGGTCGCGGCGCGTGACCAGGAGCTGCCGGAGCAGGTGATGCTCGCATGCAAGCACCGCATTCTGGATACGCTCGGCGCCATGGTGTCCGGCGCGCGCATGCATCCGGGCGAGATGGCGCTGAGATACGTGCGCAGCCTCGGCGGCGAGCCGCAGGCGTCCGTCGTCGGCTCCGACGTCCGGACGACGGCCGTCAATGCGGCGATGACCAACGCCATGTGCGCCCACGCCGACGAGACCGACGATTTCGAACCGGTCACCAAGGCGCATCCGGGGTGCGCGGTCATCCCTGCCGCGCTCGCTATGGCTGAACGGGAGCATCGCAATGGGCGCGACGTGATCCGCGCCGTTGTGCTCGGCTATGACCTGACCTGCCGGCTTCTGATGGCGCTCGGACCGGACCTGGTGCGCGGCTCGCATCGCAGTGCCGAGGGCACGTCGTCGACATTCGGCGCGCTCGGCGCTGCGGCCCCGCTGGCGCGGCTCGATGAGAGGGGCATGCGTCACGCCATTTCCTATTCGGCGCAGCAGGTCTCGGGGCTGTGGAGCTGGGTCAAGGATACGGACCACATCGAGAAGGCATTCGATTTCGCCGGAATGGGCGCGCGCAACGGCGTCATGGCCGTCGACATGGTGATGGCCGGGCTCACCGGCGTCGATGACGTGCTCGATGGCACCCACAATTTGTTCATCGCGCTGTCGAGCGATCCGAAGCCGGAGGAGATGGTCAAGGATCTCGGCAGCCGCTTCTACGTCACGGAGACCGCCATCAAGACCTTTTCGGTCGGCTATCCGATCCAGTCGCCGTTGGATGCGCTGCTGACGTTGCGCCGGCAGCACGCGCTGACCCCTGACAAGGTCCGCAGCATCCTGGTCAAGCTTCCGACCGACGCGATGGGCATCGTCGGCGACAGCGCCATGCCCGACGTGAACTGTCAGCATCTCGTCGCACTCGCCTTGGTCAAGGGGGCCGTCTCATTCGCCGACAGCCATGATGTCGCGCTGATGCGCGACCCGATGATCCTGGAGCAGCGTGGGAAGGTGACGCTTGTAGGCGACAAGAGTCTGATGGATCCGGCCGCGCCACGCGGTGCGATCGTCGAGGTGACTCTGGTCGATGGCCGCAAGGTCGATCATTTCACTAGGCGTCCGCCGGGCACCAGGGAGAATCCGCTGAGCACGGAGGCCGTCAACGCCAAGACCAGGGATCTGATGACGCCCGTTCTGGGGCGTGAGAAGACGGAGAAGCTGATCGACATGGTCGGGCGGCTCGAAGAAATCGACGACATCGGCCGGTTGCGCGCACTATTCGCGGCGTGATCGGCTGTCATGGCGATGAGAAGCGATATCGACGATCCCGACACTGGCTGGAAGGGACGAGGTCTGTGGACCACGACCGGCACGCGCGCGAGCTTCCACGGCGAGGGCGGCAAGGAGGCGTCGCCGAAGGTCTACAAGGTGCAGATGAGGCCTGATCCGCTGGCCCACTGAAGCAAAACGCCACGGGGAGCCTTCACGGGTCGTCCCGTTCTGGGACTGAGAGACATGAAGACGACATCACGACGCGAATTAACATGTCGATCAGGATCGTCTGAGGTCCCGCGCCGCGTTCAATTTCATCGTCGTTGGATCGACCAGAAGGAGGGGCACGTGATCAATCTCAACCGTCGTCAGTTGTTGGCCGGCGCAGCCTTGGCAGGGACTGCGGCCGCTACTCGCCTCGGCACGGCGCCCGCCGGAGCGGCTATGAATCCGGCCGGCGCGCAGGCAGCCGGCTTCTACCGCTACAAGGTGGGATCGTTCGAGTGCATGTCCATCAATGACGGTGCGCGCACGTTTCCGGTTCCGGACAAGTTCGTCACCAACGCGTCCAGGGAGGAGGCGGTCGCCGCCGCCGACGCCGCCTACATGCCGAAAGGGATGGTGACCATCCCCTTCAACCCCCAAATCATCAATACCGGCAGCAAGCTCGTGCTGATCGACACCGGGAACGGTGTGGCCAATCTCGAGCCCAGCAAGGGCGCGGTCGGCCGAACCCTGCAGAACCTTGCTGCGGCAGGCGTCGATCTGAAGGCCATCGATGTCGTGCTGCTGTCGCATCTGCACCCCGACCATACCAACGGCATCCGCGCGCCGACGGATCGATAGCGTTCCCGAATGCCGAGATCATGGTGCCTGCGAAGGACTGGGACTTCTGGACCAGCGAGGACAACGCGGCCAAGGCGCAGTCCAGCGAGATGATGAAGAACTACTTCGCCAATGTGAGGAAAACCTTCGCCGGTATCGAGTCGAAGGTGACGAAATATGACTGGGACAAGGAGGTCGCTCCGGGGATCACGTCGATCGCGACCCCCGGCCACACGCCAGGTCACACCTCGTTCGCGGTCGCGTCGGGCAACGCGAAGGTTCTGATCCAATCCGATGTCACCAACATCCCGGAATTCTTCCTGCGACATCCGGATTGGCACGTCGTCTTCGACACCGACCCCGATCTTGCGCAGCAGACCCGCCACAAGTTCTACGACATGGCGGCGGCGGAGAAGGCGGTCGTGATCGGATTCCACTTCGCGTTCCCGTCGGTCGGACACGTCGAGAAAGACGGCGCCGGCTATCGGCTGATCCCATCATCGTGGAATCCGACACTATGAAAGACCGGCACATTGTCAGCACGGCGGTACCCATGTCGGATCGCGCCAGACCACGCATGAAATCGACCGGTCCGCTTGCATCGCTTTGTTGTGCCATCGCAAGTCTTTGCCTGGGCTTCTCGGCCATGATGGCGGGAGCAGCTGCGCAGGATGCGCGCGAGATCGCTCCGACCGGCGTGTTGCGCGTCGCTGTTGCGGTCGGGCCGGCCGCCTCGGCGTTCTGGACGACACGCGATCCGGCGACAGGCAGGCCTGTCGGCGTGACAGTCGAACTGGCCAAGGCGGCCGCAGGCAAGCTCAATGTGCCGCTCGAGCTCGTAGAATATCAGAGCTCGGACGAAATCGCGGCCGCCGGCAGCAAAGGCGCGTGGGATCTGTCCTTCATGCCTGCGGATCGGAAGCGAGAGCAGTTCGTCGATCAGGGACCCGCTTATGTCGCCTATATGAGCGGGTATCTCATTCGCGCCGGCTCAGACATCACCTCCGTTGCCGAGATCGACCGTCCGGGAAACCGGGTTGGCTGCATCGAAGGCACCTCGACGTCCAGAACGGTCGAGGCGAGCATGAAAAGTGCCAGCGTTACGAAATTCGTCAAGCCTGAAGAGGCCGCTGAATTGATCGGCCGGGGTCAGCTCGACGCCCTCGCCATGGGCATGGAAGCCTTGGAGGAGCTGTCGCGGCGCCTGCCGGGCAGCCGGGTCTTGAACGAGGTCATCCAATCAACGGGCGTCGTCGTGGTCGTCCCGAAGGGCAAAGTGACGGCGCGAGAGTGGGCGGCCCGGTTTCTTGCAGATGCCAAGGCGAATGGCACAGTACGCCGAGCGCTCAATCAAAGTGGATTTGTCACCGCCAAGGTCGCCCCGTGATGCCGCGGTGAGCTCCGGCCAAGCCATATCTTTCGCTTATGAGCGCCAACGCCAAATCGTATTTTGGCTGTCCTGGAATTCCGTCTATCTCCAATCGGCGGGCGATGAAGCTGTCGGCATTCATAATGGACACGACCGGCAGGCACGCGCAGAAAGTGCGCCTGTATGGTCCATGCGGCCACCCGATTGTACTGCACTCGCGCTTGTTCTCCCGGCCAACGAAGAAGCGCATCTGGTTCGCGTCCTGGCCTGAAAGTGAACGATCATGAAACTGGGCTGGTATTCCGAACTCGACGAGGTCGAACGCCGGACGTATTGGGCTTGCTTCGCGGGCTTTGGTCTCGATTCGTTGGATTCGACGATCTATGCGCTGGTCATCCCGGCGCTGATTGCAACAATCGGACTGACGCGCCCTGAAGCCGGCTATCTCGCGACCGCAGCCCTCGTCGGTGCAGCTGTCGGTGGCTGGGGCGGAGGGATCCTTGCCGATCGCATCGGCCGCATCAAAGTCCTGCAATTGACGATCCTCTGGGTTGCCCTGTTCACGCTCGCATCGGCTTTCGCGACCGGCTTCAACTTCTTGCTGATCGTGCGTTTTCTCCAGGGCCTTGGCTACGGCGGTGAGGCGGCCGTGGGTGGCGTCCTGATCAGCGAGGTCGTCAGGCCCGCGCTGCGCGGCCGGGTGGCCGCGTCGGTGCAGAGCAGCTACGCGGTGGGTTATGCGATTTCCGTCGCGCTGCTCCCCGTGATTTCATCGCTGTTTCCTGAAGAGCTCGGCTGGCGCGTGTTCTTTGCGGTCGGCATCGCGCCGGCCTTTCTCGTGTTCTTCATCCGCCGCCTTGTGCCGGAGTCCGGGCTTTATCGTCAAAGCCGCGCGGACAAGACAGCCGGACTGCCCGCCTGGACGATCTTCACCAGGGCCCATGTGCGGCGTACCGTGGCGGCGGTCACGATGGCCACCGGCATTTTCGGCGGTGCCTATGTGATGATCACGTGGCTGCCGACCTATCTGCGCACCGTCCTCAACCTGACGGTGGGGAGCAGTGCAGGTTATCTTGCCATGAACATCCTGGGTTCGTTGGTCGGACCGTTGCTCTATGGCTGGCTTTCGGATCGCACGGGCCGACGTCCCGCGTTCATGATCTTCCTGCTATGCCAGGCCGTGAACGCGAGCATCTACCTGCTTGCTCCGATCGGCGCCAACACGACGATCTTGCTCAGCTTCTTTCTGGGCGCGTTCCAGGGTGGGTTGGCATCAGGAATGTTGCCGACCTTTGCCGAATTGTTTCCGACCGAGATTCGTGCGAGCGGGCAGGGTTTCTGCCTCGGTGGCGGGCGTGGGTTTGGCTCGGTCGTGCCTGCGACCGTGGGCGTGCTTGCTGCGTCGCATCCTCTTGGCTTGTCGATGGGCCTTTGCGCGCTCGCCGCCTATGGACTTGCTTTCATCGCCGCGATGGCTTTGCCCGAGACGAGCGGCGCTGACCTGCAGCGTATGACTCCGTTGGAGATGCAAACAGGGCAGCCCGAAGATCTCGGCAGCCTGGAAGTGCGGCGGTCGGAATGAAGCGTGGAGACGGCCGGGTACGACCGGCGCGGGGCGCGCGCAACGCCAACGGAGGCAGCGAACGACACGCCTCGTCGAGTAAAACAAGGCGGCCAGGCTGGCCGACGAGCACGAGAAGGCAACAGGGTCGGGAGGAAGACATGCACTATCGGGCCATTTTGAGCATCATCGCATGCGTCGCAGCTTTGCACTTATCGAGCAGCCTCGCCCAGACATCGAACACCGACAACCCCAACGACGCGGTCGCGGATGCACTGACTCCGCCGCCTTATGGCGAGCCGATCAGCCTGGAGATGGCCAAGAAGGTGGCTGCTGCGGCCGTTGCCGAGACGACGAAGCGCAACTGGAACGCCTTCTGCATCTCCGTGGTCAATCCGAGCGGCGATCTGGTCTATTTCGAAAAGCAGGACAATTGCCAATATGCGTCGGTCGGCCTGTCTCAGCACAAGGCGCGCACGGCGGCACGTTATCGACGCCCCACGCTGGTGTTCGAGACGCTGCTCGGCAAAGGCGCGTATTTCGCCTATCTCGCCACGCTCGATGACGTGATCGCATCGCGGGGCGGCAATCTGCTGATGGTGGACGGCAAGATCATCGGTGCCGTCGGTGTGAGTGGTGGGTCGGGCGCCCAGGACAACGTCGTATCTCTGGCCGGGCAGGCGGCGCTGAAGTAGACGAGACCGGGCCGGGGGCGGATCGCGATGCCGTCGCGATCCGCCGGTCAGACGGTCGGCGCGTGCGCTAGGCCGCCGGCGGGATCGCGGAAGACATGGAGTCGTCGACCAGGCTGACGCCGCGCCATTGTCCGGATGTGACGAGCGTTCGCGCCGTATCCTGGAGCTCCTTGGCGACGGCGAGGGCTGCAGGCGCCAGCAGGTCTGGCTTGATTGAATAGACATAGTTGCGTCGCGTGATCCGGGCGTCCGAGATGGGCAGGGCGCGCCAGTCCTCGCTGCTTCGTCCTCCTGCCTGCAGCGCCGACATCGGCTTGATGGTGACTCCGATGCCCTCACCGACGCAGCTCATCACCAGCGAGAGCGAGTCGATCTCGGCGACCACATTCGGCGTGATGTTGCGCCGCTCGAACTCTGCAGCTACACGCCGGCGCAGGCCATGAGTTCCCGTCGGCAGGATCAGGGGCAGCTTTGCAACTTCCGCAACTGTGATGCTGCAACGGTGTTGCGGCACCAGCGGGCTGTCGGCAGGGAGAAGCACGAACAGTTCCTCGTCGAGCAGCGGAATCGCGTCGAGCTTGGACGACACGTCGTTGTTGAACAGGATGGCCAGGTCGAGCTGGCCAAGCCGCATCATGTGAGCGATGTGGCCGCTCATTCCCTCGACGACATTGAGCAGGATACCGGGATATTTGGCGCGGATGCACTTGGTGAGTGGCAGCCCGATCGCGAGCACGGTCGTTGCGGGTAAGCCGACCGACACCATGCCGCTCACCTCTGCCGAATCCTGGCGGGCAATCGACAGCGCATGGTCGAGCTGCCGCAGCATGAAACGGGCGTGATGGTAGAGCGCAAGGCCGTTCTCGGTCGGGATCACGCCGCGCGAGGAGCGCTGCAGCAAGGGCCTGCCCACTTCCTCCTCGAGCTTTGCGATCTGCTGGCTCAAGGCGGGCTGCGCAACGAACAGGCAGCGCGACGCCTTCGACAAACTGCCGCTCTCGACGATCTGGGCGAAATAGCGCAACTGACGCAAATCCATGGGCGGGCACCGCACTGCCGGGGAAGAACGAGACGTTTCCGCCGAGCTATATGCTCAGCTTATAGCAACTAATCCAAAACAGTATTTTTGCTAATGTCAATTTCTCTCTAAGGACGAGGGTAACAGGCGTAAGACCCCTTTGGGAGGAACCAGACGATGGCGGACGCTGCGGTTCAGAGACAGGCGTCGGCCGAACTGCCATCGTGCCGCCTCTTGATCGCCGGGGAATGGGTGAAGGGTACGCACACCGTAGCCGTGCTCGACAAATATCGCCTACAGCCAGCCATGTCCGCGCATCTGCCGTCGCGCGAGCAGGTCCGCACCTGCATGATCGCCGCGGAGCGGGCGTTCCAAGCCAATGTGCTGACGCCCTATGATCGCGGCCTCATCCTCGATCGCGCTGCGGTCGAGCTAGAGAAGCGTGCGTCGGAGCTGGTGGAGGTGCTGCGCCAGGAGGCGGGCTTTCCACGCCGCGATGCAATGGGCGAACTCCAGCGCTGTGCGACGACGTTTCGGCTCTCCGCCGAAGAGGCGCGGCGGCTGGCCGGCGAGATGGTGCCGATGGAGGGAGCAGCTGGCCAGAAAGGCCGTATCGGTTTCACCATCCGTGTGCCGCTCGGCGTCGTGGCCGCGATTACGCCGTTCAATGCTCCGCTCAATACGGTGGCGCACAAGGTTGCGCCTGCACTGGCGGCTGGTAACGCCGTGGTGCTGAAACCGTCGCTGCATACGCCGATGACGTCCTGCATCATGGCCGAGTGCCTGATCGCAGCCGGTCTGCCATCGGGCCTGATGTCGGTAGTCCATGGCGATAGCGAGGTTGCCGATTGGATGATGAGCGAAGCTGCCGTGAAGTTCTTCGCTTTCACCGGCAGCACAGAAATTGGCCGCATCATCCAAAGCAAGGCGGGACTACGCCGAACCCAGATGGAGCTCGGCTCGATCTCGCACTGCCTGATCTGCGAGGACGCCGACCTCGATATTGCACTGCCGAAGGTCGTCAACGCCGGCTTCCGCAAGGCCGGCCAGGTCTGCACATCGATCCAGGTGTTGCTGGTGCAGCGTTCGCTGATCGGGCAGGTGGAGCAGAGACTTTCAGAGCTCGTTGCCGGGCTGCCCTACGGAGACCCCGGCGAGGACGACACCGTTGTTGGGCCGGTCGTCAGCGAGGCCGCCGCTCAGCGCATCGAGGCCTGGATCGCGCTGGCCGAGCAGAACGGCGCGCGGCGTCTGGTCGGTGGCGCGCGGGTGGGCGCCGTGGTTCCTCCAACGCTGCTCACGAATGTCGACAAGGCGACGCCGCTCGGCTGCCAAGAAGTGTTCGGACCCGTGATGTGCATCGCGCCCTTCGATGTGCTGGACGAGGCGATCGCGCGCGTCAACGACACACCCTATGGGCTTGCCACGGGCATTTTCACAAAGCGCTTGGACGAGGCTCTGCAGGCCGCGCGGCAATTGCAAGTCGGTGGCGTTCACATCAACGAGACGCCGAGCTCCCGCGTGGACCTCATGCCGTATGGCGGATCCAAGGACTCCGGGTTCGGCCGCGAAGGGCCGCATTACGCCATCCGCGAAATGAGCGAAGAGCGCATCGTGACGATCCTCGCATGACGCGGACCGCTACCTGACAAGGATCTGACCATGACCAAGATGAAGGGCGGCGAAGTCATCGCCGAATATCTCGTCAAGCAGAAGGTGCCTTTCGTGATCGGCATCTGCGGCCACGGCAACGTCGGCATCCTTGACGCGCTCTACCAGGTCCGTGATCGCGTCAAGCTGGTGTCGCCCCGCCACGAGCAATGCGCCGGTCACATGGCCGACGCCTATTTCCGCGTCAAGCACAGTCCGGTCGCGACCCTGACGTCGACCGGGCCGGGCTCGGCCAACATGGTGATGTCGCTCGCGACTGCGTTGTCGGACTCCTCGAGCTTCCTCGCGATCACCGCCAACGTTCCGACGTCGCAGGCCAATCGCGCGCCGTTCCAGGAATTGTACGCGCACAACCAGGCCGATTTCGCCCAGGTGCTGCGCCCGGTGGTGAAACGCTCGTTCCAGCCGAGCCGCGTCGACATGCTGCCGCTGGCGCTGCGCCAAGCCTTCGACACCATGGTCACGGGACGTCCCGGCCCGGTCAATCTCGATATCCCGTACAATGTTTTCCAGGAGGAGGCCGACGTCGAGCTGCCGGCGCTGTCGCATGTTCACGGCAGTCACCGGCCGAGTGCGAGCGAGGCCGACGTTACCAAGGCGCTCGATCTGATCGAAGCCGCCAGGCGGCCGGTGTTCTTCATCGGGCAGGGCACGACCCTCTCGGAAGCCGGCCCTGAGATCAGTGCGTTGCAGAGCCGCTACGGCATTCCGGTCATCACCTCGCCCAATGGCATGGGCTGCGTGCCGTCGGATGATCCACTGACGCTCGGCTTCATCGGCCGCAACGGCGCTTATCCCGCCAACCAGGCCGGCCGTCATGCCGATCTCGTGCTCTGCATCGGAACGCGTTTCGACGATCGCTCGTCGTCGAGCTGGCACCAGGGCTATTCCTGGAATTTCCCGTCGACCAGGCTGCTGCAGGTCGACATCGATCCGGCGGAGCTCGGCCGCAACTATCCGCCGACGCTCGGCATCATCGCCGACGCCAAGACCTTCGCCGGGCAACTGCTCGCGGCGCTGGAGCGTCGCCCCGCGATCCGCCGCGAAAATTTCGCGGCGTGGCGCGACCAGATCGGGACCTGGAAGGCGGAGTGGGAGGCGTTCGTGCGGCCGCACTTCAGCGCCGACACCACGCCGATCCGGCCGGAATATGTCGTCGGCGCCCTGCAGGACGTGCTGCCGGACGACGTCATCCTGTCGCTCGACTCCGGCGTGCATCACAACTGGTTCATGCAGTTCTGGCAGCCGAAGCGGCCGCAGAGCATGATGAACAGCTGGGGTTTTTCGTCGATGGGGTTCGGCGTCTGCGGCGTGCTCGGCGCGCAGCTGGCCGCGCCCGACCGTCCCTGCGTCGCGGTGGTCGGCGACGGCGGCTTCATGATGGCGCCATATGTCGTCGCCACTGCCGTCGAATATGACCTGCCGTGCGTCTGGATCGTCTGGAACAACTTCGCCTGGAGCGCGATCCGCGATTTGCAGTATGGCCTGTTCGAGGGCCGCGAGCTCGGCACCGCGTTCTATCGCGGCAATCAGGGGCCCGGCGGGGATCGCTACAACCCCGACTTTGCCGCCTGGGCGCGCGCCTGCGGCGCTGACGGCGTGACGGTGACCCGCAGCGCCGACCTGCGCGGTGCAGTCGAGACCGCGATCAAGAACCGCCGCCCCTGCGTGATCGATCTGCATGTCGACGCCGAGGTGCGCCCGCCATCGACGGGCACCTGGGAGCTGCCGCCGATCCCATTCAAGGAGCCGGTGTTCGGCAAGCCTTACAAACGCGACTGACGATACAAAACAAAGATAACAACATCGAGAGGGAGGAGCACCATGTTGAAGCGTGATCTGAACCGGCGATCTTTCATGCGCGCGTCGGCCGGCGTGGCTGCCGCATCCGTGCTCGGCGTCGGCGGTCCCGCGCGAGCCCAGTCCGATGGGCCCGTCCGCATCGGCATGATCTATGCCAAGCAGGGGCCGGGCGCCTCGATCGGTGAGTACCTGCAACGCGGCAGCGCGCTTGCGGTCGAGCAGGCCGGCAGCAAGGTGCTGGGTCGCCCGATCGAGCTGGTCTGGCTCGACGAGCCCAATCCCCAGGTGTCGCAGCAGAACATGCAGCGGCTTGTCGACGAGAGCAAGGTGGTCGCCGTGGTCGGCGGCAACTACTCGTCCTCGGCGCTCGCCATGATGAGCGTTGCCAATCGCGAGAAGGTGCCGCTGATCCTGACCGGCGCCGCGGCCAGCGAGATCACCGGCAAGAGCTGCAGCAAGTACACGTTCCGCACCCAGGCGACCGTGCCGGTTCAGATGGCCGGCCTGATGCCCTACGTCTCCAGCATCGGCAAGAAGGTCTATTTCATCACGGCGTCATATGCCTTCGGCCAGGACATCCTGCGCGCCTCGCGCGCGATGCTGAAGCAGGTCGGCGCCACCGAGGTCGGGGTCGACGAGGTGCCGATCAACACCGCGGACTACAGCTCCTACATCCTCAAGATCCGCCAGGCCAAACCGGACGTGATCGTCGGCGGCCTGGTGGGCGGCGACTTCTCCAACTTCCTGAAGCAGTGGAACGAGATGGGGATGAAGGACAAGATCCCCTATGCGGCGGTCGCCGTCACGGACACCGACTTCTGGGACGTCGGGCCGCAGGCCTCGACCGGCATCTACATCAAGCCGTGGTACTACAACAATCCGAAGAATACCGCCGCCGAGCAGAAGCTGATCGAGGATTTCAAGAAGAAGTACAATCAGCCGCCATCGGACAAGACCTGGTCGGGCTGGATCGGCATGCGGGCGCTGTTGGAATCGATCGAGGCGGCGAAATCGACCGAGGCCGCTCAGCTCGTGGCGCATATCGAGCAGTGGAAGAACACCGAAGGCGAGTTTCCGTTCTTCTTCCGCGACTGGGATCACCAGCTGGTGCGTCCGGCCGTCATCGTCCAGATCAAGAAGCAGATCACCGACAAGTTCGACTATTTCGACGTGCTGAAGAACACCTCGGCGACCGCCGAGGAGACGGCGAAGGCGTTCGGTACCAAGGAGGATATCGGCTGCAGCCTGCCGTCGCTGTGAGGCGGGGCGACCCCCGGTTCCTGCAGCGCACCGACAGGCTCGAACGATGCTCGACACTCTCGTCTCCCAGGCGGCCAATGGACTCGTGCTCGGCTTCATCTACGTGCTGATCGCCGTAGGTCTGTCGATCACCTTCGGCCTGCTCGGCGTCATCAATTTCGCGCATGGCGCCTTCTTCGCGCTGGGGGCCTACGTGGCCTGGCAGCTGTTCCAGCTATTTGGCTGGAGCGCCGTGATCCTGGCGCCTCCGGTGGTCGGGCTGATCGGCATGGCTGTGGAGGTGACGATCATCCGCCGCCTCTACGGCAAGGAGCCGTTGCTCAGCCTGATCGTGACCTTTGCGCTGGCGCTGCTGATCGAAGCGGTGATCCGCTATGCATGGGGCGCCGACGGCAAGCCGTTCAATCCGCCGCCGGCCTTTGCAGGGATCGTTGAAGTTGGTCCTCTCCTGATCACCAAATATCGCGTGGCCGTGCTCGGCGCGACAACCGCGACCTTGCTCGGCCTATGGGGCTTCCTGGCGTTCACACCCTATGGCCGGATCCTGCGTGCCGGCAGCCGGGACCCGGAGATGGTGGAGTTGCTCGGCATCAATCTGCCGCGGGTGCTCACCGCGGTGTTCGGGCTCGGCTGCATGCTGGCGGCGATCGCTGGGGTGCTGGCCGCGCCGCTGTGGACGGTGTCGCCGTCAATGGCTGCCAATGCGGTGATGCCAGCGTTTGTGATCGTGGCCATCGGAGGGCTCGGCTCCTTTCGGGGCGCAGTGGTCGCCGGACTCGCGGTTGGAATCGTCACCTCGCTGACCATTCAGTTCTGGCCAGAGGCCGCCGCCGCATCGATGTATGCCTTGATGTTCGCGATCATGCTGCTGCGGCCGCGCGGACTATTCGGCGAGCGCTGGGAGCGTTTCGAATGACGACGGCCAAGCCCGTGCTGCAGCGGCTCGCAAGTCACCCGGTGCTCGTGGCGGTCGCGATACTGGCGCTCGCCTCCGGCATCGCGCTCGCTGTGGGCATGCCGATCCATCGCGTGACCCAGATCGCGATCTACACGCTCTACGGCGCGGAGGTAAACTTTCTGATCGGCTATCTCGGCCTGGTGCCGTTCGGCGCCTCTTTTTTCTTCGGCTGTGCGAGCTATGCGCTGGCAATCGGCCTGGGCTTCATGCCGGCCGCCAATGAAATCACCGGCCTGGCGATCGCGGTGGCATTTTCGCTGCTGCTGGCGCTGATCGTCGGCGCCATCATCCTTCGCCGGCGCGGACTCTACTTTTCGCTGCTGACGCTGGCGTGCTCCCAGATCGCGTTCGAGATTGCGTTCAAATGGACCTCGGTGACCGGAGGCGAGAACGGCCTGCAGAACGTCGCGCGTCCGCTGTTTCGCTCCGCGCTTGCCTTCCACGGGTTCACGCTCGTCGTGGTGATCGGGTCGTTGTGGATGATGTGGCGGCTGGCGCATGCGCCGTTCGGCCGACTGATGCAGGCGTTGCGCGACAATGAGCAGCGGGTCGCAAGCCTGGGTTTCGACACCTACCGCACCAAGCTGATTGCGCTCGTCATTGCCGGCGGCGGCATCGGCGTCGCCGGAGGTTTGATGGCGCTGCTGCTGCAGGGCGTCTACGCCAACAATCTGAACTGGGAGCATGCCGGCGATCCGGTGCTGATGGCGGCGCTGGGCGGCGTACATCATTTCCTGGGGCCGTTGTGGGGCGCCATCGTCTTCATCGTTTTGGAGGACCGGCTCAGCGCCATCACGGAGAATTGGTGGCTGGTCTTCGCCCCCATCATCATCGCCTTCGCGCTGCTGTCAGATGAGGGCATTCACGGCATCTTCCAGCGCATCGCCGGCCGCAGCCGCTGGACCCTGACGCGCAATGTCATTCCATCGCGGCCGCGCGACATCGTTCCTTACGCGCCGGATCGTGCACGCCAGGCTGCGGCGACGGCCTCAGAGGTGCCAATTCTTGCGATCCGCAACCTGTCCAAGCATTTCGGCTCGATCGTGACCCAGAACGACGTGTCCTTCGAGATGAGCCGGACCGGACTGCACAGCCTGATCGGCCCCAACGGCGCCGGCAAGACCACGTTGTTCAATCTGCTGACCGGTGTGCTCCGGGCCAACGCCGGCACCATCCTGTTCGAGGGCATGCCCATCGATCAGCTGTCGCCGTACAAGCGCGCGCGGCTCGGCATCGCCCGCTCGTTCCAGATCCTGAGCGTCTTTCCCAACCTCACCGCGTTCGAGAACGTGCGTATCGCGGTGCAGGCTGCCAACCGGCAATGGACGGGTCTTTGGCGCGATGCCTATGACGATGCGGCTGCAAACGCGAAGGTGTGGTCGCTGCTCGATGCCGTAGGCCTCGCCGATCGAGCCGCCGAGCTTTGCTCCGCGCTGGCGCATGGTGAGAAGCGGCTCTTGGAGATCGCGGTGTCGCTCGCGATCGATGCCAAGCTCCTTCTGCTCGACGAGCCGCTGGCCGGTCTGGCGGAGTCGGACCGCAAGATCGTAGGCGAGTTGATCATGCGGCTGGCGAAGTCCCACGCCGTGCTGCTGATCGAGCATGACATCGACCGCGTGCTGGCCATGTCCGACCGCATCACGGTGTTGCATCAGGGGCGGCTGATCGCCGACGGCGAGCCGGCGGAGGTGGCGGCGCATCCCGAAGTTGTCACGGCCTATCTCGGCACAGCCCATGGCCAAGTCGCGGCGGCTCCGTCGCGGGCGACCAATGTGACGCCGCTTCCCGGCAGCGCCGCCGCCGAGCCGCTGCTCAGGCTCGAGGGCGTGCGCGCCGGCTACGGCGGTGGCACCGTGCTCGACGGGCTCGACCTGGCCGTGCGGCCTGGCGAAGTGGTGGCGTTGCTAGGGCGCAACGGCGTCGGCAAGACCACCGCGCTGCGGGCCATCACAGGCACGGTGCCGGCGAGCGGCGGTCGCATCACGTTCGACGGCAGGGAGCTCAACCGGCTACGGCCGGACGAGATCAACCGTCTTGGCATCTCGCTGGTGCCGGAAGGGCGCCGGCTGTTTCCGAACCTGACCGTACAGGAGAATCTCAAGCTCGCGACCCGCGCCGGCGGCGCGTCGCTCGACGACGTGTTCGATCTGTTCTCGAAGCTGCGCATCCTGCACAAGGCGCGTGCCGAAAATCTCTCCGGCGGCGAGCGGCAGATGGTGGCGATCGCGCGCGCGTTGATGGTGCCGAGCCGGTTGATTCTGCTCGACGAGCCGTTCGAGGGCTTGGCGCCCGCCGTGGTGCAGGAGGTCCGCGACGCCGTGTCCAAATTGAGGTCGCGCGCGAGCCTCGTCATCGTGGAGCACCATGCCGAGAGCGTGCTGGCGATGGCGGACCGCGCCTATGTGCTGGTGAATGGGCGCGTGGCCCATGTCGGCGATGCTGCCGCGCTCGCGGCCGATCACGAGCTGCAAGGGCGTTTGCTTGGCATCACTCAGACCGCTGATGCAGTGCAACGCGCGGCAAACGGGTCATGAGCAGCTGCGAGTTCGTGACCATCGGCATCTGCTGGCCGGCCAAATCTGAACCTTCCTGAGGAGATGAGACATGACCATCGTCGTTCCCGGACCGAACGCCTACGCGAATGCGGCGACAGAGAAGAAGGCGGTGACGCGCAATCTCGCCGAGATGTTCTGGACCCAGTATCCAGGCCACTACAATCAGGCGCTGTCCAAGGCGATCGTGACACCGGATACCACAGGCAGCCGCTTCTTCGACTATCGCATCTCCTCCTACGAGCCCGGCGCGCATGTCGAGAGCCATTCCCACAAGGTGCAGGAGCAGATCTATCACGTGCTGTCGGGCGAGGGCATCCTGATCCTCGATGGCGAGCGCCGGCTGGTCCGTGCCAACGACGTCACCTACATTCCGCCGGGCGTGGTGCACGAATTCCACTGCACCGGCAACGACCCGCTGCTGTTCCTCGTGATCACCAGCCCGCCGACCGACGAGGAGCCGGCGCCGCGGTGAGGGGCCGGGCATGACCACGAGCAAGACCATTCTGGTCACCGGCGCCTGCGGCTGGCTCGGCACGGCCATCGCGCAGGCGCTGCTCGCGCGCGGCGATCGCGTCGTCGCCATCGACCTGGTGGTCTCGCCGGCCATGGCCGCACTCGCCTCGCAACAACAGCTACTCGTCAACGCTGCGATCGATCTCGGCGAATGGCATGAAGTGCTGCGAGCGTTCCAGACATTCCGTCCCGATGCAGTCATTCATGCCGCCGCGGTGGTCGGTGTGGTTCAGGCCGCTGACATTCCGTTGAAGGCGCTGCGGGTCAATGTCGAGGGCGCGATCAACCTGTTCGAGGCGATGCGGCTCTCCGGCGTCAGGCGCGTCGTGCAGATCTCGACCGAGGAGACCTATGGCGACTTCCAATCCGCCGTGATCGACGAGGAGCACCCGCAGAAGCCGGCCAGCGTCTACGGCGTGACCAAGCTCGCAGCCGAGCACTATGGTCGCGTCTATTCGCGCGATCACGGTCTCGAATGCATCAATGTGCGGACCTGCTGGGTCTACGGACCGCATCTGCCGCGCCTGCGCATGCCCCGCACCTTCATCGAAGCCGCATTGCGCGGCGAGCCATTCCATCAGGAGGACGGCGGCAATCTCGCGGTTGATCAGGTTTATATCGACGATACCGTGGCTGGCGTGCTGCTCGCGCTCGACAAGCCGCATCACAGCTTCGACGCCTATAATGTTGCGACCGGTGTGGCACCGACGCTGCGCGACACGGCCGACGCTGTCAATCGCGCCGTTCCCGGTGCGAGGATCACGGTCGGCGACACCGGTCCCTATCATCATGGCGGCCGCGTGCTGAGCGCCGTCAAGGGCGCGCTCGATATCGGCCGCGCCAAAGCGGAGCTCGGCTACCAGCCGCGCTACGATCTGCAAAAAGGCATCGAGGCGACGATCGAAGCGACGCGGGCCGCGATGGCGAAGATACCATCTCCATCAAGGAATCGAAAATGACCACTTCTTCTCCGATCGTTCTCATCTTCGGCGGCTCCCGCGGCATCGGCGCCGCCTGCGCGCGGGCGTTTGCCGTCGCCGGCTGGCAGGTGGCCTCGACCTACGCCACCCATCACCCGTCGGACGGAGGGCCCGGCAGACAATACAAGGTCGACATTCGCGATGCCGCGTCGGTCGCGCAGGTCTTCGCTCAAGTTGCCGCCGACCTCGGTGCTGCGCCGCAGGCCGTCATTGCCAACGCCGGCATCAACGTGCCGGCAGGCCCGCTCGCGAGCTTCAGGCCGGAGGACTTTCGGCTGCTGATGGAGGTCAACGTCCTGGGTGCCTTCAACGTGCTGGCGGAGGCAGCGCGGCGCGTGCGCGACGGCGGCGCCATCGTCGCGATCACGACATCGCTGGTCCGCCACGCGGTGCCGGGCACCGGGCCCTATGCGGCGACCAAGGCAGCGGTCGAAAGCCTGGTGCGGTCGATGGCGAAGGAGCTCTCGGCGCGCGGTGTTCGCGTCAATGCGGTGGCGCCCGGTCCCGTCGACACCGATCTTTTCAATGCCGGCAAGACCGAGGAGGCCAAGCAGCGCATGGCGGCGTTGAGCCCGTTCAATCGCATCGGCAAGCCGGGCGAGATTGCGGAGGTGGTGCGCTTCCTGGCCTCCGGCGAGGCCTCCTGGATCCAGGGCCAGATCGTGCAGCCCAATGGCGGCATGGTGTGAGCATGACGGCGGCGCTGCACGCCGGCGAGACATTCGATGTCGTCGTCGTCGGAGCCGGCGCGGGCGGCATGACGGCGGCGACCATCGCCGCGGCTGACGGCTGCTCGGTGCTGCTGCTGGAGCAGGCCGAATTCGTCGGCGGCACCACCGCCATCTCCGGCGGCATGGTCTGGATTCCTGCCAATCACAAGGCGGCCGCGGAGGGGCGGGCGGATACGCTGGAGGCGGCGCGCACGTATTTGGACCGGACCGTGCCGGGGCAGGACCGCACGCGGCTCGAGACATTCCTTGCATTCGGCGACGAAGCCTTGCGCGATCTCGAGGTCCGCACTGCGCTGCGGCTGCAGCCGGTGCCGACCTATCCGGATTATTATCCCGACCTGCCCGGTGCCACCGCGGGAGGCAGGGTGCTGGAGCCGCTGCCATTCGATGCGCGCGGCCTCGGCGACGCCTTTGCGCTGCTGCGCGATCCGCTGCCGGAGTTCATGCTGTTCGGCGGCATGATGATCAGCCGCCAGGATATCCCGCATCTGCGCCGTGCCGGCCGATCGTTGCGCTCGGCCTTGCACGCGGCCAGGCTGCTCGCGCGCTATGGCCTGCAGCGGCTCACGGCGCGGCGCGGCACGACGCTCTATCTCGGCAATGCGCTGGCGGCGCGGCTGCTGCGCTCGGCGCTCGATCGTGGCGTTGTCATACGCACCGGCACCTCCGTCCAGCAGCTTGAGGCCGACGCGCAGGGCAGGGTCTCGAGGCTCGAAATTATCGATCGCTCCGGCCGCTCCTGGATCACCGCAAGGCGCGGCGTGGTGCTCGCGACCGGCGGGCTGTCGCATGATGCCGAGCTGCGCCGCTGCTATGTGCCTGAGGCCGCCGGCCTGCTGTCGGCCACCGTCGACCCCGGCGCCGCACCACGCGGTGCGCGGCTGGCCATGGCCCTGGGCGCGTGCCTGTCGGCGCCGACGAAAGCAGGCGCGTTCTGGGTGCCGGCTTCGACCTTCACACGGGCCGACGGCAGCCGTGGCGTCTTCCCGCACACGGTCACCGATCGCGCCAAGCCCGGCCTGATCGCGGTCGATGGCACCGGCCGCCGCTTCGTCAACGAGGCGGTGTCCTACCATGAGTTCGTGCGCGCGCAGCTCGATCACGCTGCGGCCATTCCCGCCTGGCTGATCTGCGATCGCCGCTTCCTGTGGAGATACGGCCTCGGCAAGATCAAGCCGTTCACGCGCAGTGTCGCGCGTGACGTCGCCGCGGGCTATCTCAAGCGTGCCGACAGTCTGAACGCGCTCGCGGAGACGATCGGCGTCCCGGCACAGGCATTGACTGCAACCGTCGCGGAGTTCAATGCCGATGCGGTGCGCGGCGAGGATCCCGCCTTCGGCCGCGGCGGCAACATCTATCAGCGCGCGCTCGGCGACGCCGATCAGCATCCCAATCCCTGCGTCGCGCCGATCCTGGAGCCGCCTTTCCATGCCGTCGCGGTTTATCCGGCCGATCTCGGCATGTCTGCGGGCCTCGTCACCGATGCGCGCGGGCGGGTGTTGCGCGCGGATGGCTCATCCATTCCTGGCCTGTTCGCCTGTGGCAACGACATGGCCTCGATCATGGAAGGGGCCTATCCCGGGCCCGGAATCACGTTGGGTCCGGCGCTGGTCTTCGGCTGGCTCGTGGGCAGGAACGTCGCCGGCGGGAATGTTTGAGGGCTCTCATGCTCTTGAGCTCGCTCCAGGCATGGCTCGATGTGACCTCTCGAAGCCTGGAGGCATGAGAACGACTTGGTCACACTTCGCGGCTTGTGAAAGTCGGCCACGGGTTGTTGCCTGAAGTGGGGACGCGGCAGTGGTTAGGAGGACTGTTGTCGTTGTCCAGGGTCGGGTGGCCTTCCCCACCCGCCGCCCGGCCAACGCACGTAACTGGCTCGCTAGTGGAGTCGCGCCGCTTCGGATCCCCGCCGGCTCGCTGCTATATCGCGTGCGACACGGGACCAACTTGGGAAGTTTGCAATTGACGAACGAGTCGGGGCTGCTCGCGTAGCGGACAGTGCTCGTATTTGGGCAACTCGAGATGATATGGTTGCACGTCCCCGTAACGAGGCGCCTTGAGCATCATGCGCCTCTGCGGCCTTTTCCTGATATCGCCTGGCCGACGCGCTGCTTTCGGAGTTGAATTGTCGTTCCCGCTCAGCTCTCATTCATGAGCTGCTGGCACCAAGGTTAGAAGTTGCTCATTGCCGTGTAGGCAATAGCAGCCGATAGTCGCCGAACGGGCGCTCGGCATGAGCGCACAAGATATTCCTGTGGAATCAAGATCAAACCAAACCGTCGGTCTCGCGATCAGCGTCCTGAAACGATACCTGCGCAAAAGCCTTCAAGATCAATGCCTTAATCTAGCACGAGACAATCGAGTGGGAGTAGGGGGCGGCAGCGGGTCGTTAGACCCGCCAGAATGTGTCGGCTCCGGCATTGATGGATTCCCATTCGCTGCCGTCGGGAACAGCTTTCGTCATCTGCCATAGTGTCACCAGCCGCGGCCCGTCCTGGTCTTCAATATGCTGCCCGACCCACGACGTGATCGAGTCTAGTCCGTTCCAATTCACAGAGAAGGCCACAAGCTTGCCGCTCACCCAGCCGACCAAGGGACCTTCCGCCGCAATCTGGCCGGCGTCGTTCTTATAACTCTTGTAGTGCCCCGTGAGAGTTGCCCCATTCTGATCTAGGTGCATCTCTGACCGGAGCTCATTTTTCCAGTCGCCGCCGATGTTCAGCGGTTCTGTTGCGGGCATTGAACGCGAGAGTGCTGGCTCAAGGCGCATAGAGTGTGTCCTCCTGGTTGTTTTATGCTAACTTGGCACGTCTTGGGTCACTTGGGAAGACTGATCGAGCGCTGAGCAGCAGCCGAACGTGTGACCACTGCGTTGGCCCACGCGCAGCGACCCCCGACCGATAGCACGACCGTGGACTTCTATCCGTTCGACATGACGTTTCTGGGTAGCGTCGCGACGCGCATCATCAATGAGGTGAAGGGCATGGACCGGGTGGTTTATGACGTGACGAGCAAGCCGCCGGGAACGATCGGGTAGGAGTGAGGGCGTAGGCAGCCTTGAGATCATGGGTCTCGAGAAGCGCAAGTATTTCGCGCCCTCACTGAAGTTGGCTGCGGCCTGATCAAAGCTGGCGCCAATCTAGACCTGCACTCAAACAAAATGGGAATAGCTCCGCGCTAAAGACAGCAGAACGACCAGACGTATCGTCAGCATAGGCTCTACTTCAGCCCAAATAACGCGGATAGGCCGCAATCAGACGATTGGTGTCGTCTCCGTCGATGATTTCGTACCAGATCAATCTTCAGCCCGGCGTCCTGCTTAGCGCGCGCCGACAGCTTGGTCGGATCGCGCCGCTTGGCCTCATGGGCGTAGTAGGTCGAAGGGGCGATCGGCAAGACCTTGCAGATCGGCTCGACCCCATATGTCCCACGGTGATCGTCGATGAAGGCGATCATGGCTTGGACCGGCGGTCGAGCTCCGCCGTCGCAAAATAGGCGCTTGCCTTGCGCAGGATCTCATTGACCTGCCGAAGCTCACGGTTCTCCCGTTCCAGGGCCTTCAGCCTCTCGGCCATGTCGGTCGGAACGGTTCAGTGGCGCGATCAGGGTGCAGGTTCTCAATGAAATTGCCAATGCCGCGTCAAAAAATGGGCACGGGACTTCGGTCGATGTCGCACGCCGAGATTTGGACGAGCTCTTGCGTTGTCTGCCTGACTTGCGCCCAGTTTCTCGGCTGTCAAAGCAGGCATTCCTCATCGTCCCAAGTGGTTAGGGTGAGGCGATCAATCGTTCAGTCCGGCCCGGAGAGCCGTCGTCATGAAGAAGTTCATAATGTTCATCTGTCTCGCTCTGCCGAGTGTGTCCGCCGCCGCTGAAGTCGGATCGAAGGATCTGATCGTCGCAAGCATCAACGACTGCCTGAAAGAAGCCGTGAGCGCCGGGGGCCTGGAAGACGGCGGTGACGCCATCATTCTTGCTTGCAAAGGCGATAAGGCACACGTCCTGTTCAACATGCTGGGCGGGAAGATCCGAGCCGAGATCGTGCAGGACAAGAATGGTAAATTTGAGAACAGGCCGTTCGGCAACAACACCTGCTACCACCGGATTGAAGATGCAGGCGGCAAGACCTCTGACGAGTTCCGATGTGATCTGGTCCTCGTCACAGGAGATGTCTTCAAGAATTAGCGAGATCAGCCGAGCGATCTGGGCTTGATCAACCCGGACGAGAGGTGGATTACGGTGACCGTGGAATTACGGTGACAGTGCTGGACTGCACTGGACTGCACCCCTTGAGTGAGACACGATAATTTCAGTGACAGTGGGGTTGCCACGACGACTATCGTGCCTTGTTTTGCGCGAACGCGGCTTCGAACTCAATAGGCGATCGAT
>NZ_JAUEXY010000020.1:0-120319 GCF_032489375.1 Bradyrhizobium sp. SZCCHNR1098 | reverse complement strand
AGACAACACAGCAGTGATCGAATAGTGTCAGGGATCAGCCCGGTCCAAAATGTCAGGGATCAACCCGGTCGGTCAGAACGCCGAACGTCGTGGCATGCTCCGTTCAAAAGTCAGTCAGCGGACATCGGTGCGAAGCGCACGATCTGTAGCGGACCGACTGCGCACACATGAATTGGGCGGTGGGTCATTACATCTCGCGGGACTCGTGGACCCCCCCACCCCCGACCCCTCCCCGCAAGGGGGAGGGGAGCGCACCGGCTTCGCGGCCGCGCTCGAAATCCCCTCTCTGTCTGGAGTTCGCCACTCTCCGCGTGTATGATCCGCCGACGTGAAGCGGTAACGGCATGTCGATGTTCCCACGCAAATTGGCTTTCGCGTTTCTGCTGGCTGGCCTCTGCCTCGGCGCTCCCGGGGCTCACGCCCAGTCTGGCCCCGTGAAATACTGGCTGCCGGGCTGGCCGGTCGGCTTCAGCGATGCCGGCAGCCTCGACTCCTACGGCAACTTTCCGAGCTTCACGGCGAACGGCAGCGACAGCGGCTTCTTCGCGCGGCGCTACAGCGTGGCGAACAACTGGTCGGCGCTCACTGGCGTCGGCCTGAGCTCGAACATCGTCAATCGCTACGGCTCGCTCGGCTCGTACACGACCGAAGGCGCGCAATACGGCTACACCTTCAAGAGCGGCGTCAGTGTCTATGGCGGCTTCGAGGCGCTGAAGTACAATCCCGGCCTCGGCGGCCCGTTCGCGACGTTCGATTCGCGCTCGACCTCGACGCCCGCTTATGCGATCAACGGCGGTGTCGAGTTCAAGCCGACGAGCAACGTCAGTTTGTCGCTCGGCTTCAGCTATGCCGGCCAGTCGTCCGACCGCGTCGACAGCGACATCAACTCGCCGGCGCTGCCAGGTGCTACGCCCCAGGCGTTCACCAGCGGGCGGCGGTAGAGCCCGGCAACCAAACGACACCCTCGGTGTCGTCCCGGACAAGCGCGCGGCACGCGCGCGCCGATCCGGGACCCATACCCCCAGGGAGAGGTTTGAGGCACGCTGGTCGACCGGTCTTGCTCAGGCACGAGAGCCGGTGGCTGGGTCCCGGCTCAAGGCCGGGACGGACACCATGTGTGAGGCCAGAGCTCGCGCCAGGCCCGCAGAGTGCAGACTGAGACCCGATCGTAGGCTCGAACTACGCCGCCGCCTTCAGCACCCTCACGAGCTCGCGGTGAATGACCTCGTTGCCGCACACGACGTGCCCAGTCGCCAGCGCGTCCTCCTTGCCGTCGATGCCCGATACGGTACCGCCGGCCTCGCGCACCATGATCAGGCCGGCCGCGATGTCCCAGGGTTGCAGATCGCGTTCCCAATAGGCGTCGAAGCGCCCCGCCGCGACGAAGGCGAGGTCGAGCGAGGCGGCGCCGAAGCGGCGGAGACCGGCGACCTTGACCTGCAGCGAGGTCATCTCGCGCAGGAACAGCTGGTGGTCGCCGCGGCCGATATGCGGCAGGCCGCAGGCGATGACGCATTCGTGGAGCTGGCGCCGTGCGGCGACGCGCAGCCGCTGGTCGTTGAGGAACGCGCCCTTGCCACGCTCGGCGATGTAGAGCTCGTCATTGGCGGGATTGTAGATCACACCGGCGATCACGGTGTCCTCGCGCTGGAGCGCGATCGAGATCGCGAATTGCGGGATGCCGTGCAGGAAATTGGTGGTGCCGTCGAGCGGGTCGACGATCCAGGTGTGCGACTTGTCGCTGCCTTCCCGCTTGCCGCCTTCCTCGCCGATGAAGCCGTAGCCGGGACGGGCCTTGGAGAGATCCTCGTACAGCATCTCCTCGGCCTTCTTGTCGGCGCGCGAGACGAAGTTCGCTGGCCCCTTCAGCGACACCTGCAGGTGCTCGATCTCGCCGAGATCGCGCTTGAGGTTGCGGCCGGCGCGGCGCGCGGCCTTGACCATGACGTTGATGAGGGCGGAATGGATCATGAGCTCGATGCGCTGGGCTGACCGCACCTTGCGGTGCGCGCCTTCCCCGGAAGCGGACGAAGGCGGGTGAAATGGCTGGCTGTGGGTGCCCTGCCGGGGCCGCCGCGTCAAGGCCGGATCAGCGGCCGATCACTTGATGGTGCCCAGCCAGCGCTTGGCGGCCTGCTCGCCCTTGGCACGGTCCTCAGGGGGCATGTCGGCGAATTTCTCGTCGAGCTTGGGATCGCCCTTGCCGGCCGTCTTGGCCACCAGGTGCCATTTGTAGGCCTCGACCTTGTCCATCTGGGTGGCGATTCCATACAGCAGCACCCATGCCAGCCGGTTCTGGGCGACCGGGCTGTTCTGCCGCGCGGCCCGGCGCAGCAGCGCGATGGCCGCGGGCTGGTCCTTCGGCACGCCGGTGCCGTTGAACAGCGCGATGGCGTATTCGACCTCGGCGTCGACATTGTCGGCAATCGCGGCGGCCTGCAGCAGGCGGGCGGCCTTCTCCGGGTCCTGCGGGACGCCGGTGCCCGACTTGTAGAACGTCGCCAGCGCATATTGCGCCTCGGGACTGCCGGCGTCGGCCGCCATGCGCAGCAGCTCGGCCGAGCGCTTGAGGTCCTGGGGCAGGGTCTGGCCGTCGAGATAGAGCAAAGCGAGATTGTAGGCGGCCTTGGGCTCACCGAGCTTGGCGGCGGAAGCGAGCAGCTTCACCGCGTCCGGCTTGTCGATCGGGCCGCCGCGCCCCGCCAGCCGCATCATCGCCAGCGCGAACATCGCCTCGCGGTCGCCGGCCTCGGCGGCGCGCTTGTACCAGGTCGCCGCCTTGTCGTAGTCGCGGCGGATGCCCATGGCGTTTTCGTAGAGCTGGCCGAGCATCGCCATCGCCTTGGGATCGCCGGCCTGGGCGCGCGGCGACGCCAGGTCGAAGGCGGTCTTGTACTGGCCGCGCTGATAGGCGCCGTAGACCAGGTCGACATTGGGATCATTGGCGGCGGGCTGCGGCGTCGTGGCCGGTGCAGGAGCCGCCGGCTTGCCGGAGGGGGAAGGGGCCGGCTTCTTTGCCGCGGGCGGTGCCGGCGGCCTGGGCTTCTCAGCCGCCTTCTCCGCCGGCCGTTCGATCGGCTTGGGCTTTTCCGTCGGCGGCTGCAGAGCCGGCGGCGTCAACGAGATCTGCGCGGCCGCGCCCGTCATCGCCATGGCGAGCGCAGCAACAACACATGTCAGGCGCAGGATCGTCATCGGCCCCGTTCAGCTCTGTCCCGGCGCGTCGGCCGGCGCGGCCGCATATGCGCTCCGGATCGCGGTGCTGACCTCTGCAAGCGCCGCGGCGGGACCGCGGGCGTCGTTCCAGACGAGGTCGTCGACCAGCACGAAATCGGCTCCGGCCGCGACGAAGTCGGTGGCTTCCTTGAGCGAGATCGCATAGCCGACGCAGGGCGGCTCGAACAGCTCCGCCCACCAGGCGAGGCGCTCGTTGACGGCATCCGGCGACGGCCGCCGTCCCTGCGCATCGCGCTCGCCGAACAGCACATAGTCGGCGCCGAGTTCGCCCGCACGCATCGAATCATGGCGTGTCGACAGGCCGCCGCCGCCGGCGATGCGGTCCGGCTTCAGCCCCGGCAGCGCCTCCTCCAGCGCAGCGACGCCGGTCAGATGCGCGCCATCGGCGCCGGCGCGGGCCACGATGTCGGGATGGCCGTCGATCAGCAGCGCCGCACCGGCGCCCTGGATCGCCGGCGCCAGCGTCTTGACCGCCGTGATCATGCTGCGCGGATCGTTCTCCTTCAGCCGCACCAGCACCGCCGCCACATCGGCGTTGGCGAGGATCGCTGGCAGGTCGGCGGCAAGCGCCGCCGCATCGGTCACGACCGGCGTTGCCAGATAGAGGCGCGGTGCGGGTCGCGCGGAAGTCGTCTTGCCGGACACTATGCGGCCTCTTTCTCGAGCGCTGCGGTCCACTGGCCGCGGCTTGCAAGCGCGTTCATGCGGGCGCGGTGGGTGAAGGCCCGCTGGCCGGCGGGGACGTTCGCCGCCTTGCCGGCCCATGCCTGTTGCGGCGCCGCCTGCAGCGCGCGGCCATAGGAGAAGGTCAGCCTCCAGGGCAGCGGCCCGAGCCGGTTCATCGCGTCGAGATGCGCGGTGGCGCGCTCGTCCGACTGTCCGCCGGACAGGAAGGCGATGCCGGGCACCGCCGCGGGCACGCATTCCTTCAGCAGTTGGACGGTCCTTTCGGCGACCTCCTGCACCCCGGCCTGGTCCGGCGACTGCTTGCCGGGCACCGCCATGTTGGGCTTCAGGATCATGCCCTCCAACGCGACGCGCTGGATGCGTAATTCACGAAACACCTCGTTCAGGACGCGGCGCGTGACGTCGAAGCAGCGACCGATGTCATGATCGCCGTCCATCAGCACCTCCGGTTCGACGATCGGCACGATGTTCGCGGCCTGGCACAGGGCGGCAAAGCGGCCGAGCGCATGCGCGTTGACATGGATCGCTGTCATCGAAGGGATATTGTCCTTGTCGATATCGATCACGGCCCGCCATTTGGCGAAGCGCGCACCCAGCGCGTAGTACGTCGCCAGCCGATCCGCAAGCCTGTCGACGCCGACCGTGACCCGCTCGCCGGGGCAGCCGGGTAGCGGCTGCGTTCCCTCATCGACCTTGATGCCCGGAATGCCGCCGGCCGCCTCGATCAGCTTCACCAGCGGGGTGCCGTCGGCGGCGTTCTGGCGGATGGTTTCGTCATAGAGGATGACGCCGGAGATGAACGACATGCCTGCGCTGCGAAACAGCATCTCGCGATAGTCGCGGCGGTTCTGTTCGGTCGATTCCACCTTGATGGCATCGAAGCGCTTCTTGATCGTCCCGGTCGATTCATCGGCGGCGAGGATGCCCTTGCCCGGCGTGACCATGGCAAGGGCCGTGCTGTTCAGTGCGGAGAGATTCATGCTTGGCTCCAGACGCACCTGCCCTGCCCATCAAAATAGACGGTTCTCGGGCGGATGCCGAGCAAACATTGGCCACAGCCAAGGCAGGCTCTCGCAGAGGTGAAGGAGAGATTGCTGATCAGACGACCTGTCGCGTCAAAGGCAGCCGACTCCCCTTGCGGGGAGGGGTTGGGGGTGGGGGTCCACGCGCGCTGAATTCAGTGAGTTGCGTCTACAATCGTCCCTCGTCAATCGCTATGGGGGTGCGCGCGGTCAGGCCTTCGCTGTGTCGCTCATAACTCATAACTGCAAGATCGCCGACACGTGCTATCGAGCCCATCACTGATAGGATCACTCGGAGACCCCCACCCCCGACCCCTCCCCGCAAGGGGGAGGGGAGCTCACTGCCGTCGCGGTGACCGCCGAGGTCTAGCAAGCTCAGCGGGCTGAGTGGGCTGTAAACGCCGGCTCACGCCACCTTCGGATCGAGCTCGCCCTTGGCGTAGCGCTTGGCCATCTCGGCGGTCGTCAGCACGCGCTTGATCTTGGAAGCCTGGCCGGCGGTGTTGAACTCCTGCAGGCGCTGCTTGCACAGCTTGGCCATCGCCTCCATCGCCGGCTTCAGGTACTTGCGCGGATCGAACTCTTCCGGGTGCTCCGAGAGCACCTTGCGGATCTGGCCGGTCATCGCCATGCGGTTGTCGGTGTCGATGTTGATCTTGCGCACGCCGTTCTTGATGCCGCGCTGGATTTCGCTGACCGGCACGCCCCAGGTCGGCTTCATCTTACCGCCGAAGGAATTGATGATCTCCTGAAGGTCCTGCGGCACCGACGATGAGCCGTGCATCACCAGATGCGTGTTCGGCAGCTTGCGGTGGATCTCCTCGATCACGTTCATGGCGAGGATGTCGCCGTCCGGCTTGCGCGTGAACTTGTAGGCGCCATGCGAGGTGCCCATCGCGATCGCGAGCGCGTCGACCTTGGTCTCACGCACGAACTTCACCGCCTCGTCGGGATTGGTCAGCAGCTGATCGTGCGACAGCTTGCCCTCGGCGCCGTGGCCATCCTCCTTGTCGCCCATGCCGGTCTCGAGCGAGCCGAGCACGCCGAGCTCGCCCTCGACCGAGATGCCACCGAGATGCGCCATGGTGGCGACCGTCTTGGTGACCCCGACATTGTAGTCCCAGTCAGCCGGGGTCTTGCCGTCGGCCTTCAGCGAGCCGTCCATCATCACCGAGGTGAAGCCGGACTGGATCGCGGTCATGCAGGTGTCGGGACCGTTGCCATGGTCGAGATGCACGCAGACCGGAATATGCGGATAGATCTCGGTGACCGCGTCCATCATGTGCTTGAGCATCACGTCGTTGGCGTAGGAGCGGGCGCCGCGCGAGGCCTGGATGATGACGGGCGCGTCGACCGCATTGGCCGCCTCCATGATCGCCAGCGCCTGCTCCATGTTGTTGATGTTGAAGGCCGGGACGCCGTAGTCATTTTCCGCCGCGTGGTCGAGCAATTGACGCAACGTGATACGAGCCATGGCTGGAACTCCCTGAGATTAAGGATTGGACCGTGCGGCGGCTGACGCACGCGTCGAAACTGCTGCACCGTGCATAACGCGGTGGTGGGCGGATTCCAAGGGCAGTGGCGACGCAGCCCGGAGGAGGAGGCGATCAGGATATGTCTAGGGTTAGCGCGTAGGGCTGGCGCCTTGCCGGTAGCTCAACGATGGGAGATCAGGTCTTCCTGGCTTCAAGAGCAGCGATGCGCTCCTCGACCTCGGTGACACGCTCGTCGAAGTCACTGGCGGCCGCGCACATCATCACCAGCATGCCGGCAGAGTCCCGACGCTGCTTGCGGATCAAGGCTTCCATGCGCTCGTGCTCGGTCCGATTATCCAGCCTGAACTGTCCGACCTCTGTCCGGAGCGCAGCAATGCTCTCCTGAATCGTGATCAGGATCTGCGGATCGGCATCTGTCGGAGTCTCGACCATGGATGGAACATAACAGAAACATCCATGGCCGACAAGGGCCGGCAGATCAGGCCTTCAGCACCTCGACGCCCGGCAGCGGCTTGCCTTCCATCCACTCCAGGAAGGCGCCACCGGCGGTCGAGACATAGCTGAAGTCCGAGGCAACTCCGGCCTGATTGAGCGCGGCGACGGTATCGCCGCCGCCGGCCACCGAGACCAGCTTCTTGGCCTTGGTGCGTTCGGCGGCATGCTTCGCGGCGACCATGGTGCCGCGGTCGAACGGCGTCAGCTCGAAGGCGCCGAGCGGACCGTTCCAGACCAGCGTCGCCGCATCGTCGATCGCGGCATGGATGCGCGCGGTCGATTGCGGGCCGACGTCGAGAATCATGCTGTCCGGCGGGATCGCGTCGAGCCCATAGGCGAAGGACGGCGAGTTCGCCGCGAAGTGATAGGAGACGGTGGCATCCACCGGCAGGATGATGGCGCAGTTCGAGGCTTCCGCCTTCTCCATGATCCGAAGAGCGGTGGCGGCGAGATCCTTCTCGGCCAGCGACTTGCCGATCTGCACGCCCTGGGCATGCAGGAAGGTATTGGCCATGCCGCCGCCGATCACCAGCGCATCGACCTTGGTGACGAGGTTTTCCAATAGGTCGATCTTGGTCGAGACCTTGGCGCCGCCGACGACCGCGATCACGGGCTTGGCCGGCCGTCCCAGCGCCTTGTCGAGCGCGTCGAGCTCGGCCTGCATGGTGCGGCCGGCATAGGCCGGCAGCTTGTGGCCGAGGCCCTCGGTCGAGGCGTGGGCGCGGTGCGCTGCGGAGAAGGCGTCGTTGACCCAGATGTCGCCGAGCTTGGCGAGCTCGGCGACGAAGGCCGGATCGTTCTTCTCTTCCTCCTTGTGGAAGCGCGTGTTCTCCAGGCACAGCACGTCGCCGTCCTTCATGGCGGCAATGGCGCTCGCGGCCGGCGCGCCGATGCAGTCATCGGCAAAGGCGACCGGGCGCTTGATCACCGCGGACAAAGCGGCGGCGACCGGCTTCAGCGACTCCTTCGGATCACGCCCCTTGGGCCGGCCGAAATGGGCGAGCAGGATGACCTTGCCGCCCTTGGTCGCGATCTCATTGATGGTCGGCGCGACGCGCTCCAGGCGCGTGGCATCGGTGACGTGACCATTCTCCATGGGCACGTTGAGGTCGACGCGCAGCAGCACGCGCTTGCCTTTGACGTCGACGTCGTCGAGGGTGCGGAATTGTTTCATTGAAGCCACCGTAAAACGAGGGACTAATCAGTGGTGATTATATCCGTCGGTGTTTTCCGGCGGATCGCCTTCCTGCTTCGCCGTCACCCGCATGCCTTGGCGGAAGCCATAAGCGATCAGGCCGATCAGCAACATCGCACCGGGGATACCGAGCCAGTTGGGAAGGGTCATGACGCTTCCTCAGTCGTCATTCCGGGGCGGTCCGCCGGACCGAACCCGGAATCTCGAGGTTCCGGGTTCGATGCTGCGCATCGCCCCGGAATGACTGGCAGATGGTTACAGCAGCTTGCCGATCGCCACGGCCGTGTCGGCCATGCGGTTGGAGAAGCCCCACTCGTTGTCGTACCAGGACATCACGCGCACGAGGTTGCCGTTCATGACCTTGGTCTGGTCCATGTGGAACGTCGAGGAGTGCGGATCGTGGTTGAAGTCGATCGAGACGTTCGGCGCCGTGGTGTAGCCGAGGATGCCCTTGAGCTCCTGCTCGGACGCGCGCTTCATCGCCTCGTTGATCTCCTTCGGATCGGTGTTGCGCTTGGCGACGATCTTGAGATCCACCACCGACACGTTCGGCGTCGGCACCCGGATCGCGACGCCGTCGAGCTTGCCCTTGAGCTCGGGCAGCACCAGGCCGATCGCCTTGGCCGCACCGGTCGAGGTCGGGATCATCGACATCGCCGCCGCGCGGCCGCGATAGAGATCCTTGTGCATGGTGTCCAGCGTCGGCTGGTCGCCGGTGTAGGCGTGGATCGTGGTCATGAAGCCGGTCTCGATGCCGACCGTGTCGTTCAGCACCTTGGCGATCGGGGCCAGGCAGTTGGTGGTGCAGGAGCCGTTGGAGACGACGAGGTGCTCCTTGGTCAGCGCGGTGTGGTTGACGCCGTAGACGATGGTGGCGTCGGCGCCGTCGGCCGGCGCGGAGACCAGCACGCGCTTGGCGCCGGCGGTCAGGTGCGCTGAGGCCTTGTCCTTTGAGGTGAAGATGCCGGTGCATTCCAGCGCGATGTCTACGCCGAGATCCTTCCAGGGCAGCTTCGACGGATCACGCTCGGCCGTCACCTTGATCTTGCCGTTGCCGATGTCGATGCTGTCACCGTCGACGGTCACGGTGTGGGGGAAGCGGCCGTGCACGCTGTCGAAGCGCAGCAAATGGGCATTGGTCTCGACCGGGCCGAGATCGTTGATGCCGACCACCACGATGTCCTTGCGGCCCGATTCCGCGATGGCACGCAGAACGTTGCGGCCGATGCGGCCAAACCCGTTGATCCCGACCCGGACTGCCATTTTCGTCTCCTTCAATGACGTTTCTCATCCCCGTCGGCAGCCTTCTCACGGGCCCCACGAGGGTTTTGGAACTGTTGCCGCCCGGTTCTGCCGGGCGGGAGCGGACGATATGGTCCTTTCGTAGTCCTTTTTTTGCGATCGCTCAACCGTCGCGAAGCACGTTCGTGCGGCGCTCCTGATTTGGTGAACCGCCGCGCAGGGTCGAGCGGGCCTTTACGCCAGCCGCTGTACGGCCGCCGCGACAGCCGCCTCGGCGGTGATGCCGAAATGCTTGTAGAGCTCCTTGGCCGGTCCGCTCTCGCCGAACGAATGCATGCCGATGAAGATGCCGTCCTGGCCGATGACCGCGTCCCAGCCCCAGCGCACTGCGGCTTCGACGGCGATCTTGACCGGCGCGTTGCCGATGATCTTGGCCCTGGTCTCGGCCGGCTGCTCCAGCAGCAGCTCCAGCGACGGCACCGAGACGACGCGGGCTGGGATGCCACGCTCGGCGAGCTGCTTCTGCGCCGCCACCGCGATCTCGACCTCGGAGCCGGTCGCGAACAGCGACACCTTGGCCTCGCCCTGGGCGGCGACCAGCTCATAGCCGCCGCGGCTGCACGGATTGTCCGACGGCGCTGAGGTGCGGAGCTGCGGCAGGTTCTGCCGCGTCAGCGCCAGCACGGTCGGACCGTTGGTGCGGTTCAGCGCCAGCTCCCAGCATTCGGCGGTCTCGACCGCATCGCACGGCCGGAACACCCGCATGTTGGGGATCGCGCGCAGCGCGGCCAGATGCTCGACCGGCTGGTGCGTCGGGCCGTCCTCGCCGAGGCCGATCGAATCATGCGTCAGCACGTAGACGACGCCGGCGCCCATCAGCGCCGACAGCCTGATAGCGCCGCGCGCATAGTCCGAGAACACCAGGAAGGTGGCGCCGTTGGGCGCGAAGCCGCCATGCAGGAAGATGCCGTTCATGCAGGCGGCCATGCCGTGCTCACGGATGCCGTAATGGATGAAGCGCCCCTTCGGCGTCTTGGCCGAGAACGAGACAGCCGACTTCGCCTTGTTGTTGTTGGAGCCGGTGAGGTCGGCCGAGCCGGCCACGAACTCGAACGGCATTGCGGCTGCGATCACCTCGATCGCGGCCTCCGACGATTTGCGGGTGGCGACGTTGAGCGGGGTCTCCAGCAGCGCCTTCTTGTGGTCCTTCAGCGCCTTCGCCAGTGCGGCGGGCCGCTCGTGGCGCAGCCGGCGCTCGAACTCGGCGCGCTTGCGCGGGCCCATCTCGCCAAGCCGGGTCTCCCATTCGCCGCGCGCAGCCGCGCCGCGGCGGCCGGCCTCGCGCCAGGCGGCGAGCACGTCGTCGGGCACCGAGAACGGCTCCTGCGAAATGCCGAGCTTCTCCTTGGCGCCCTTCAGTTCCTCTGCCCCGAGCGCCTCGCCATGCACCTTGGAGGTGCCGGCCTTGGTCGGCGCGCCGTATCCGATCGTGGTCTTGCAGGCGATCAGCGACGGCTTCGACGACTTCTGCGCCCGCGCGATCGCGGCCGCAATCGCCTCGGGATCATGGCCGTCGATCAGCTCGGCGGCCCAGCCGCACGCCTTGAAGCGCTTCACCTGGTCGACCGAGTCGGCAATCGACAGCGGGCCGTCGATCGAGATGCCGTTGTCGTCCCACAGCACGATCAGCTTGTTGAGCTTCCAGTGCCCGGCCATCGCGATCGCTTCCTGGGAGATGCCCTCCATCAGGTCGCCGTCGGACGCCAGTACATAGGTGTGGTGGTCGACGATCTTCTTGCCGTATTCGGCCTGCAGCATCTTCTCGGCCAGCGCCATGCCGACCGCGGTGGAGATGCCCTGGCCGAGCGGGCCGGTGGTGGTCTCGATCCCCTTGGTGCGGAAATTCTCCGGGTGGCCCGGCGTCAGCGAATCGACTTGGCGAAAGCGCTTGATCTGGTCGAGCGTCATCTCCTCGTTGCCGGTGAGATACAACAGCGCATAGAGCAGCATCGAGCCGTGGCCGGCGGAGAGCACGAAGCGGTCGCGGTCCGGCCAGGCGGGCGCTGCGGCATCGTATTTCAGCACGCGGGTGAACAGCACGGTGGCGACGTCCGCCGCGCCCATCGGCAGGCCCGGATGGCCCGATTTGGCCTTCTCGACGGCGTCCATTGCGAGCCCGCGGATGGCGTTGGCCATGCGGGAATGATCGACCTGCGTCATGCTGGAATCCGTCCAAACGTGAAATGCTGATGACAGGAGCGCCGCCGGTATTGCTGGCGGGCCGGGATTTTGCGGGCTGATTAGCACCTCGGTTCCGGGAATCAAAGGTTCTGCAACGCCGGGAACCTCCCAAAAGTTGCTTAGTAGTGCATAGTTTCGGCCGAGCGTTGCGCTTGGCTCGCCCAGCACGTAAGATTTTGCCCGTAACCGCTTGCCGGACAGCGCTTTTGTCGCATCCCGCTGGCTCCGAGGGCCTCGCATCCGTGCCATGAACGATCACCCTGCCAATCTTACCGGCCAGGTGGAACCCGGCGCCGCCGATCTCGAGGCGGCGACGCGGCGACTGATGACGGCCCTCGACGCGCTGGAGAGCGCGGTCGAGCGGCGGCGCGAGGCGGATCGTGACGAGGACGAGCTCGCCACGCGCATCCAGGCGCTCGGCGCCGACCGCTCGCGTCTCGCCGACGAGCTCGACGGCTCGTTGATGAAAACGCGCCGGCTCGAGCGCACCAATCGCGAGATCGCCGAACGTCTGGACACCGCGATCGGCACCATCCGCACCGTGCTCGCTGGCGGCGACGGGCAGAACGCCGCTGAAGACGATGAGGACGAGGAATGAGCCACATCAACGTCACCATCAACGGCCGCCAATATCGCATGGCCTGCGAGGAAGGCCAGGAGCTCAGGCTGCTCAAGCTCGCCGAGAGTCTCGAGCAGCGCATCACCAATCTGCGCGGCAAGTTCGGCGAGATCGGCGACGCCCGGCTCACGGTGATGGCCGCGCTCACCGTGTGCGATGAGCTGATCGATGCCAATCAGCGCGTGCAGGTGCTGGAGCAGGAGCTCGAAGGCCTGCGCAACGTGCGCAACCAGTCCGCCGACCGCGCTCGTGCGACTCAGGTCGCGGTGGCGAAAGCCCTCAACGCCGCCGCGGAGCGTATCGAGCGCACCACGCAGGTGCTCAACCGCACCATCGGTGGTGGCGTGGCGATCGGGTGAGGTGATTCAAGCCCTCGCGGCAACGAATAATCGCGTTGTGAGTTTCTCCATCAGCGATTGTCTGACCCGCGGCCTCATCCAAGGTGTCGTCCCGGCCTTGAGCCGGGACCCATACCGCGCGACCTCCCGATCGGCCAGGATGGCTGCGGACGGGTGCAACAATAATCAGCTGTGGTTATTGGGCCCTGCTTTCGCGGGGACGACAGCGGAGAGTTTGGCGACAGCCCCGGCCACGACCAAGCGAACATGGCGCGACGAGGTTCGGACAACATTGGGGCGCTAGTGCCGGCCCCGCGTTCGCATTCACAGCTGCGCCTCGATTGCTGTCTTGTCGATGACCGACCACACCTCGGCGATCCTGCCGTTGCGGAATTCGTAGAACACGTTCTCGGTGAACGACACGCGCCGGCCGTTGATGGCAAGGCCGAGAAATGCGCCGCGAGGCCGGCAGTCGAATTCCAGCCGGCTCGCAACAAGGGGCGGGTCTGACAGCAGCAGGCCGATGTCGAAACGAAGATCGGGAATGTCGGCGAAGTTGCCGATCAGCATGTCGCGATAGCCGGCAAGTCCGAGCTGCCGGCCGTTGTGAACGACGTGCTCGTGCACGAAATTGCCGAGCTGCGGCCAAGCCTGCGCATTCAGGCAGGCGATGTAGGCGCGATAGTGATTGGCGAGCTCGGGTCCGGTCATGGCGCTGCGTCCGTTCGAAACGAGAGCAGGCAACCTCTCGCAACGGCAACGGTTCCGACCAGGGATCAAAGTCCTCCTAAGATCAGTGCGATGGTTTCCAACGGGAATGCCGCCGCCAGGGCGCCGACGGTCAGGCCGATGACGCCCAGCACGACGGCGCCGATCCAGCCGCCTGAGTGAAGGCCGACGGCAACACCTGCGAATGTGCCTGTCGCCATCGCGCAGACAGCCCAGAGAGTGTGAAGGATGAGTCCGATCGTCCTAAGCATGCGTGATCTCGCGTGTCAGCGGTCTCACCCGTCCCCCTCCGATTGGTCGCGCGGATACGCCGTTGTGCGGCAGCGAAGCCGATCACGTCATCGCGATGCGATCGTGTTGCGAGCGCTTGTCGTTCGCTACGGGCTGCCTTACTGCTTCCTGAAGCGGACTTGTCGAATCCTGCGAGACAAGCGGGATCGTCCGCACATCAGGGAGGTGCACTTGAACAAGCTGATCCTTGCGGCGGCGGCCGTCGCGCTCACAACGATCATTGCGCCGCTCGCCGCCGCGCCCCTGCCGGAGGCCAAGCCCGACGAGGTCGGCTTCTCGCCGGCGGGTCTCGCGCGCATGGACGATTTCTTCGCCCGCGAGATCGCCGCCAAGCGCGTGCCCGGCGCGGTCGTGGCGATCGCGCGTGACGGCAAGCTCGTGCATTACAAGGCCTACGGCCAGCTCGATCCGGTCAAGGGCACGCCGATGCCGCTCGACGCGATATTCGCCCTGGCCTCGATGACCAAGCCAATGACTGCGGTCGGCGGGCTGATGCTGATGGAGCAGGGGAGGCTGCCGCTGCAGGCCAGGCTCGCCGACTACTATCCGGCCTTCGCCGACATGAAGGTCGGCGTCACCCAGGAGAACGGCGCGCTGCTGCTGATGCCGCAGGCCCGCCCCATCCTGATCCATGATCTCTACCGCCACACCTCGGGCCTGATGTATGGCGGGAGGCCGGACAGCTCCAGCCCGGTGGCGCGGCTCTATCCCGACGGCACCGCGCCGGCGATCGAAGGCGACACCCAGGCCTTCATCGAGCGCATCACCAAGCTGCCGCTGGCGCATCAGCCCGGCACGCAGTTCGAATACGGCTTCTCCATCGACGTGCTCGGCGCCGTGATCGAGAAGGTCAGCGAGCAGCGGCTCGAGGAATATCTTTCAACCAATGTCTGGAAGCCGCTCGGCATGGCCGATGCGACGTTCGCGCCGACCGACGCACAGCGCCCGCGGCTGGCGCATCCGTTTCCGAACAATCCACTGACCGGCAAGCCGCAGGCGATCAAGCTCCTGGACACGCCGACGAAGTCGGACTGCGGCGGCGCCTGCTCGTTTGCCACCATCGGCGACTATGTCCGCTTCGGCCAGATGCTGCTCAATGGCGGCGAGCTCGATGGCGTGCGGATCCTGAGTCCGAAGACGGTGCACCACATGACCTCCAACCATCTCGGGCCCGAGATCAAGAACACCGTCGCCACGGTCGAGCCGCATCGCGCCGGATTCAGCTTCGGGCTCGGCGTCGCCGTGCGCGTCAGCGAGGGCCTGTCGGCGGTGCCCGGCAATCCCGGCGAGTTCAGCTGGAACGGCGCCTATGGCACGCAGTTCTTCTGCGATCCCAGGGAGCGTCTCGTCGTCGTGGTCGGCACGGCGGCGCCTGGGGACTTGCGCAAATATTATCGGGAGCAGGTGCAGGACATCGTCTATGGCGCGATGGTGAAATAGCGCATGCTCACGGTTCATCACCTCGGCAAGTCGCAGTCCGAACGTATCGTCTGGCTCTGCGAGGAGCTGGAAATTTCGTACGAACTGAAATGCTACACGCGCGACGCCCGGACGATGCTGGCGCCGCCCGAGTACAAGGCGCTGCATCCGATCGGCGCGGCGCCCGTGATCACCGACGGCGAGCTGGTGCTCGCCGAGTCCGGCGCGGTCGTCGAGTACATCATCGCCAAATACGGCCACGGTCGGTTGCGGCCCAGGCCGGACGATCCGAGCTTCGCGCCGTTCCTCTACTGGCTTCATTTCGCCAACGGCACCCTGCAAGCCGCGATGGGCCGGCTCATGATCCTCAACCGGCTCAATCTGCCGGACGACAATCCCGTGCTCGGCGCTATCAGGGGGCGGCTCGACCGCGCCTTTGCAGCCGTCGAGACGCGCTGCGGCGAGGCGGACTATCTGGCAGGCGGCGCGCTTACCGCCGCCGACATCATGACGGTGTTTTCACTCACCACCATGCGCTACTTCCTGCCCTACGACCTCGCGCCGTTCCCGAACATCCGCGCCTACCTCGCGCGCATCGGCGCCCGCCCGGCCTATCAGCGCGCCATGGCCAAGGGGGACCCGGGCATGGCGTTGTTGTTGAGCTGATCCCGCTCAGCCTGCGTGCCACCACGCAATGACGTCATCCGGCGTAGAGGCGATCGCTGTGAGCCCGATCGCCTCACCTCCCCTGCCGCTTGCGGCTCCAGTCCAAGAACGAGCGATACAGCTCCTCCTTCTCCGCCTTCGACGTCGGCGCCTTGGCCTGCGATTCGAGAAAGGCCTCGAAGCGCTCCTGCTGCGACAGACTGCCGGTCGCGGCGGGCGGCAGGCCGACATTGGCCTCGTTCTTCATCCGCTCCAGCACGGCGTCGACATAGGGATAGCGCTGCCAGCCCGGCACCTGGGCCTCGAGATTGAGATCCTTCCAGCCCGGATGGAACGGCGGCTGCTGCAGCCGCGCGAGGTTGGTGAACAGCGCATCGACGAAGCGATTGACGCGGTCGGCGCGGTCGCTGCCCGGCTTCCAGTTGTAGACGGCCAGCACCGACGGCACGGCGATGGTTTCCACGGCGGTGTCAGGTGCGACCAGCCCCGGATAGGTGTCGGCCTTGATGCTGGTCGGATAGTAGAAATCCGAGAATTGCTGCGTGTACGGCACCGGCACGAAGTGGAATCCAGGATCCGCCTTCTTGCCGCTGAACAGCTCGCCGGGCTTGGAGGCGACATAGACCATCGCGGCGATCTCGCCCTTGTGCAGCTTCTCCAGCGCAACAGGACCACCGATGGCGACAGGCTCGATGTCGATGCCGAGGCGCCGGAAGATCAGCTGCCCCGTATGCGCGGCGGCAACGCCGGCCGTTCCAACCGCGATCTTCTGGCCCTTCAGATCCTGCAGCGACTTGAACTCCTCGCGCGCATAGATGTGCACGTCGGAGATGAAGAAGCGCAGCACGTAGCGGATGCGGTCGTTGATGTTGGAAAGGCCGGCCTGCTTGGCGTAGAAGTCGAACGCATCGGCGTAGGTGACGGCGACGTCGACGCCGCGCAGATACAGGAGATCGGCGATGTTCGAGGTGGTGCCGCGCGTCACCATCGGGATCAGGCGCATGTTGTCGCCATCGTCCATCGTCCGCGCCATCTCGCTGGCGAGGCGGACGAAGCCGCCGTCGGGCAGGCCCGCGGCCAGGCCGACGGTCCATTGGTTCATACGCGTCTTGATGGCGGCTTCATCCGAGGTGCTCCGTGGCTCGGGCGCGCGGGTCTCGGAGACCCGACGCTGGACGGCCCGCCGTTCGGACGCGCGCGCAGGCTTGATCGAGAGCGGAGCGGCGGACTGCTCTTGCGCCCGCACCGCGCCGACGGGGGTGAGCAAGGCAGCCGAAAGCGTTGCCAGCACCAGCAGCGCTGGCCGGGCGAGTACTCTGTGCATGTGACTAGTCCCCGATCGCGTCTGCTCGCCATTCCCCCGAGCAGACTGATGACACAGATCAATCCAAGATCGTATCTCAATGAGCCCTAAACCTGGCAGTTTTGGGGCAAAAACTACCTAAGGTTTCAGGTAGCTCCAGCCGCTCTCCTGCAATTCCATCAGCCTCACTGCGCCCGAGGGCACCAGGCTCGCTTCGGCGACGATCGCAATCGGATGTCCTTCGCGTTTCTCCATGCCGCGTTTGGTGATGTTGCAGGCGGAGAACCTGATCTTGGCGGGAAAGCTGAGCTCTGCGATCTGCTTGAGCCGGTCCTTCACCGGCGAGGTATCCTCGCGCAGCATGTTCAGCCCGGGTCCATAGGTGACGAGCTCGATCTCGACCTCCTCGCCCTTCTCCTTGAACGTCTCCATGATGTTGGTGACGTTGTTCAGCGCCAGATTCATGATCGCCGGATCGTTCTGATCGACCTGGATCGAGACGCGATGAATCTTGACGTCGGCGGCGAGGCTCGCAGCAGCCGACGCGATCAGCAGCGCGCAGGCGGCCGTGACAGTTTTGAGATCGAAGCGCATGCCAGGACTCCAATGTACGATACACGGCATTGGGATGTGGGCATGATCTGCCACAACCTCAGCTTCGACCGATGAGCCCCAATCGTGGCGACACTATGCGCTGCCGACACGGCGCTGCCGCGGGAGCGCCGTCATCGCCACGGCGTCATTGCGAGCGCAGCGAAGCAATCAAGACTGCATCTGCGGAGAGATCCTGGATTGCTTCGGCGCAAGGGCGCGCTAGTCCGGGACGACGGCGGAATGCTGGGCTGGCGGCACGCGAGCAGATGCACGTCGTAAACTGCATGACGGGCAATCCGCACATATCCATCATGCGCAAACTGCCCGTCGCGTTACGATGTCGCAGGCTGCGCGGCTTGTCACGTCGGGCAAATCAGGTCGATCTTTTCGCCCGTCCTGCTGCCGCATGAGGGGCGTTTCGCGACCGTCACGGACCGTTGGCAGTGGGATGCGATGGGCGTGAATTGCCGCAGCGTGAGCTACTTCACGCGGACGAACGGCGATGCACGTACGGTCAAGTCGCGTGGTCCTGACACCCCGATGCTGGTGTCCCGCGCAATGCGCGCAAGCGCGTTGTCGCGCATGGTGGCCAACAAGCCCGGCGCACCAAGGAGATCGCGAAGCAGCCGTTCAAACCGTCGCGCAGGGAAGGCCGGGTGTTTCCGGCTGCACCTGTGGTACCTGCCGCCTGCATTTTTTTGAGCAGGCGGGCCACGGGCGTCAGCCGACGCCCGGCCTTCCCTGTGCCCTCTGTCTTGAGGGGGGCGATCGAGATCAACAGCTCGGACGCAACGCGTCGCGAGGACGCGAGCCCATGCCATGTTCTGTTGTGTTGCCGCCGCCCCATCGCTGTCATCGCCGGCGCAGTGTGCGCCGCGGTCCCTCGACTTCGCCATCGCCGTCACGGCGTACTGCGCGCCCGGTCGGGCCGGGCGACGACGCCGAATGTTGGCAACCGTGTCGCGCCTCGATCCGCTTCCACCGCTGGCAAAATCATCCCGTGATGGTTACATTGCAACTGCGAGGCTGCGACGCGCGTCCGGAACCAACATATCCCCGGGGCCTTATCGATCCTTTAGGGAACTGTCCCTGGCCAGGTCTGTGGACCTGGACATATGGTGCCCACCTACTTTCGTAGGGAACTCCGGGATCGAGCGTTTCAACGGCGATTGCGGCTTCGCGCTTGTTTTCCGTCTCTCCTCTCCCCTTCGGTTGCCGACCTGCTGCGTTTCTGTAACGTTTGCGTGCCCGCGTCCGCCCGCCCGTCACGGAGGTCACGTCGCATGCCGATGAAGGCCGCTCAGCACACCAAGCAGCAGCTCCGAGCCGCAGCCCTTGTCGCGCGCGACGCGTTGAGCGACGAGACGCGGAGCGCGGCCGCGCAGGCGATCGCCGCGCGCGGGCTCCCCTTCGCATTCGAGCCCGGCACGGTCGTCTCCGGCTATGCGCCGGTCCGCAACGAGCTCGATCCGATGCCGTTGCTGCGTGAGCTGGCGGGGCAGGGGGCGCGGCTGGCGCTGCCGGTCGTGCTGGCGCGCGGCCATTCGCTCTCGTTCCGCGCCTTCGCGCCGGGCGACCGGCTGACGCTCGGGTCGCTCGGCATCCCCGAGCCATCGCCGGCAGCCGCCGAGCTGGTGCCCGATGTGATGCTGGTGCCGCTCGCCGCCTTCGACCGCACCGGCCACCGCATCGGTTACGGCGGGGGCTACTACGACTACACCTTTTCGCACCTGCGGAAGATGCATCACGTCATCGGCGTCGGCCTCGGCTTCGCCATTCAGGAAACCGAGGCCATCCCGGCCTTGGCCCACGACGCGGCGCTGGATTATGTGCTAACCGAGCGCGAGACCTTGGATTTCCGGAGCAATTGAGTTGCGAATTCTCTTCGTCGGCGACGTCGTCGGCCGGGCCGGCCGCAGCGCCGTCTCGGACCACCTTCCAGGCTTGATCCGCGATTGGGCGCTCGATCTCGTCATCGTCAATGGCGAGAACGCGGCCGGCGGATTCGGCATCACCGAGGCGATCTATCAGGAGCTCGTCGATGCCGGCGCCGACGCGGTCACGCTCGGCAACCACTCCTGGGATCAGCGCGAGGCACTGGTGTTCATCGAGCGCGCGCCGCGCCTGGTGCGCCCTGCGAACTATCCGGCAGGCACGCCCGGCCGTGGCGCCGCGCTGATCGACGCCAAGAACGGTGCCCGCGCGCTGGTGGTCAACGTGCTCGGGCGCGTGTTCATGACGCCGTTCGACGATCCGTTCGCGGCGGTCGGCCGCGAGCTCGGCGCCTGCCCGCTGCGCGAGGCGGCGGATGCGATCGTGGTCGACGTGCATTGCGAGGCCTCCAGCGAGAAGCAGGGCCTGGGCTATTTTTGCGACGGCCGCGCCAGCCTCGTCGTCGGCACCCATACGCATGTGCCGACGGCCGATCACCGGATCCTGCCCGGCGGCACCGCCTACATGACCGATGCCGGCATGACCGGCGATTACGACTCCATTATCGGCATGCAGAAGGACGAGCCGCTGCGCCGCTTCCAGTCGGGCATCCCGTCGGCGCGCTTCGAGCCGGCCTCCGGCGAGGCGACGTTGAGCGGCGTGGCGGTCGAGACCGACAACGGCACCGGGCTTGCGATCAAGGTCGCGCCGGTGCGCATCGGCGGCCGGCTGTCGCCGACGAGGCCGGCGTTCTGGGGAGGATGAGAGCCTGCGTCAGGCCTTGAGGCGAAAACCCATCCGGAACGCGCCCCAATGCCGGCCCTTGATGACAATCGGCGCGGACAGGTCCTTCATCAGCACGAACTGCCCGCCGCCCATGTCGCGGCGGTAGGTCTGGAGCAGAAACGGCTTGTTGCTGGCGGCGGCCACCTTCTTCACCGCGCGGTCGTCGAACAGCCGGCGGTTGCGGCAGTTGGCGTTGTTCCAGACCGGATCGGGCCCCTGCGGCTTGCGGTAGTTCGGATTGTGCGTCGGCAGATAGCCGCCGCGCGCCCAGGCGACGCAGAACACGATGCGCGGGTCGCTGCCCTGGATCGGGTCCTGGATCGCCGGCAGGACGCGGTCGGTGAACTCGACGTAGCGCGTGATGTACTGCTTGGGATTGGTGCCGGGGATCTCGCGATAGCTCTCGTCCATCAGGTCGGCGAGCGTGATCTCGCCGCGGTCGATCGCCCCCTCGAAGGTCGCCGAGATCTGCCGGGCGGTGTCGACGACGGTCCTGATCAGCGGCGCGTCCGTGGTCTGTACGCCGCTCTCGGCGATCAGCCCGATCAGCGCCTCGGAATGATCGAGCAGCTTGGCGATCCGGCTGTCGGCCTGTTTGAGCTCGACCGAGGACTGGTCGACGCCCTTGGCGAGCTCGTTGAGCTCGCTGATCACGGCGTCGCAATGCGCGAGGTTGGAGGTCGCGGCCTTCGCCACGCCGTCGATCTCCTGGCCGACGCTGGTGAAGCCGTCCTGGACGCGGACGATGATGCCGCCGATCTGCTGGGCGCCTTCACCGGCCGTCTTGGCGCGCGACGAGGCCTGGCCGCTCTCGCCGAGCAGGCTCTTCACCTGCGAGTCGAGCCCGCGCAGGGTGTCGCCGATCTGCTGCGTGGCCTGCCGAGTCGCCTCGGCGAGCGACTTCACCTCGCTGGCAACGACAGCGAAGCCCCGGCCGGCGCTGCCGGCACGGGCCGCCTCGATGGTGGCGTTCAGCGCCAGCAGGTTGGTCTGCTTGGCGATCGCCTCGATCGCGACCGAGACCTTGGCGACCTGCGACAGCGCATCGCCGACCGAGCCGAGCCGCTGCTCGATCCGCTCCACGGAGTCGACCAATTCGGCGATGTGCCGGACCGCGGTGTCGACCACGTTGCGCGACTGCGCGATGTCGCCCACTGCGGCGGTCGTGGCCGATTGCACCGCCTGCGAGGCGGTGGCGATGTCGTGATTGGCCGCGACCATGGTCTTGGCGGTGGCCTGCAGATGCCCGAACCGCTGCGACTGGTAACTGACGCGGGCGGCGACCTCCTGGACGTTGCCGGCGACGTCGGCAAGCTCGACGCCGAGGCCGCCGATGCGGTCGGCGATCTCGTCGATCAGCCGCTCGGCGCCGGTGCGCGCGTCGTGACTTTCCAGAATGGCGCGTTGCGCGACCGACATGTCCAGGCTCCAGGGCTTGAAAGGATCAGAAAATCACCGCTCGGCTCACAATTTGTAGGCGGTGCGGAAGCCGCCCCAGTGCCGGCCGCGAACCCGGATCGGCACGTCGATTTCGCGCATCATGACGGTGTTGCCGTTGCCCATGTCGCGCGCGTAGCTCTGGATCAGATAGGGCCGCTGGTTGCGGCCCGCGGCGAGCCCGGCCGGATCGTTGAAGATGCGGCGGTTGCGGCTGTTGGCGGTGTTGAAGGCTGCGTCGCCCGGCCGCTGCGGATGCGAATAGATCCGGTTGTGCACCGGCAGATAGCCGTTGCGATCGATCGCGACGCAGAACGCCATGCGCTGGTCCTTGGCGAGGAAGGCCTCCTGGAACGAAGGCAGCACGCGCTCGGCCCAGTCGAGAATCCGGCTGCGGTGCTGCTGCGGATTGGTGCCGGGGATCTCGACATAGTTGGTATCGAACATGTCCTCGAGCGTGATCTCGCCGCGCGCGACGGCGCTTTCGAACATCCGGTTCAGCTCGGTGCCGGCTTCCATGGCGCGGGTGACGAACTCATTGTTCTCCTCGTGCAGCGCCCAGAGCTTGTCCTCGATCTTCTCGCGCAGCTCGGCATTGGGCGCATCGAACCGCGCCTGGGCGCCGGCCTTCACCTGCTCGGTGACGCGCAGGCGGCACGGGCCGACGTCCTCCAGCACGGCGTCGAACCCCTCGTTCACGGCGAGACGGCTCGCGTCGGGGCCGGTGATCAGCACGCCGTCGTTGGCAATCTCGTAGACCGCGGCCGTGATCGTGCGGGCGCCGGATTTGATCTCGAGCTTGAGATGGCAAGGCAGGCGCTCGCTGCCGCTGCGCACGGGCCGATCGCCCTGGCGCAGCAGCACGGCACAGCGCGCCTTCAGCTTCTGGGCGTACATGGTTACGGCGCGCCCGGCGTTCGTGACGCGCTCGCCATAGCTCTCGGCCTGCTGGGTGGCGCTGCTGATGTCAGCGGCGCTGTCGACCACCGAGGATATGAACTGCGAGGCCTGCGCCGCATTGTTCGACATCTCGCCGGTGGTCTGGTTCTGCTCGGCGACGGCGCCGTTGACGTTGGTGAAGACCGGGCGGATCGCCTCGATCGCCTGGGCGATGCGGTGGACGGCGTCGGCCGAGCCGGCGGCGTCCTTCTGCAGTGCCTCGATCTTGCGGGTGATCTCCTCGGTCGCGTTCTGGGTCTGGACGGCAAGCGCCTTGACCTCGGTCGCCACCACCGCGAAGCCGCGGCCGGCTTCGCCGGCGCGAGCGGCCTCGATGGTCGAGTTGAGCGCGAGCAGGGTTGTCTGGCGCGCGATCTGGGAGATCAGGTTGACGACGTTGCCGATCGCCGCCGAGGACTCGCGCAGGCGGTCGACGTTGGCCCGGGCTTCCGTGGCGGCGGCGCTGGCCTGGTCGGCGAGCTGGCCGCCGTCCTGGACCTGGGCACGGATACCGTGGGCGGACTGGGTCACCTTCTCTGCGGCGTGGGCGAACGTCGCCGCCGTTCCTTGCGCGGCGCTGCTGCGGCCGCTCAGCGAATCGGCGCGCTGGCGAATGTCCGTCAGCGTCCCCGCCGTCGCCTCGGCGCCGCTGGCGACCGCATCGGCGGCGCGCTCGAGCTGGCGAATCATGCCGCCGAGTTCCAGCTCCAGCAGGTCGAGGATGGCCTTGGCCGAATCGGCATCCGACGACGCCGGCGGCTCCGGCGCGGCCACCGGTTTCGGTTCAGCCACCGGATCGGGCGCAGAGGGTCGTCTTGCAAGGAAACCAAACGCCATGGGGCGGCCCCGGTGCGGTGAAAAGGTGCAGAGGGGCGGCATCGTTGCACTTGACTGTGAAGCCGTGGTTAACATTTGGCTTATGGTGCAGGGCAGCCAACCGGCTCTTCGAAGGGGGCGGCCACCCTGAATCCACCTCAAATCTTTGATTTTGACGATTCCCGGCCTATAAGGCCGCGCTTCCCCCACCTGATCCCCTACGATTTCAAGAGACCTCGCATGGCCGGCCATTCCCAATTCAAGAACATCATGCATCGCAAGGGCCGGCAGGATGCGATGAAGTCCAAGCTGTTCGGCAAGCTGGCGCGCGAAATCACCGTCGCCGCCAAGCTCGGCACGCCGGACCCGGCGATGAACCCGCGGCTGCGGGCCGCGGTGGTTGCCGCCCGGGCCGAGAACATGCCCAAGGACAACATCGAGCGCGCCATCAAGAAGGCGCTCGGCGGCGAAGGCGATAATTACGATGAGATCCGCTACGAGGGCTATGGCCCGGGCGGCGTCGCCGTCATCGTCGAGGCGCTCACCGACAACCGCAACCGCGCCGCCTCCGACATCCGCTCCTACTTCACCAAATCCGGCGGCAATCTCGGCGAGACCGGCTCGGTGTCGTTCATGTTCGACCGTGTCGGCATCATCGAATACGACCGCAGCGTCGCCTCGGATGACGCGGTGCTGGACGCCGCCATCGAGGCTGGCGCCGACGACGTGATCTCGGGCGAGGGGGGGCACGAGATCTATGCCTCGCCGGAGAGCCTGCGCGAGGTCGCCAAGAATCTCGAGGCCAAGTTCGGCGAGCCGCGCAAGGCGGCGCTGACCTGGAAGCCGCAGAACACCGTGGCGGTCGACGACGAGACCGCCGAGAAGCTGCTGAAGCTGATGGATCTGCTGAACGAGCACGACGACGTCCAGAACGTCTATGCCAATTTCGAGATCTCGGACGCGCTGATGGCGAAGATGGGCGGTTGACGGACGCTCAACCACGTCGTTCGTCCGTTCCGTTTATGTTTCCATCGGTGTGGCGCAAGGCTATCTCTATCCCATGAAAGCCCAGCCGATTCGCGCAGCCGTCCGCATCATTGGGATCGATCCCGGCCTCCGCCGCACCGGCTGGGGGGTGATCGAGAGCGAAGGCAACCGGCTGATCTATGTCGGTTGCGGCTCGGTGGAGCCGCCCGACGACCTGCCGCTGGCGAGCCGGCTGCTGGCGATCCATGAGGGGCTTTCGGCCGTGCTCGGCCGCTTTGCCCCGATGGAAGCCGCGGTCGAGCAGACCTTCGTCAACAAGGATGGTGTTGCGACCCTGAAGCTCGGCCAGGCCCGCGGCATCGCCATGCTGGCGCCGGCGATGTTCGGGATTTCGGTGGCCGAATACGCCCCCAACCAGGTCAAGAAGACCGTGGTGGGCGCTGGCCATGCCGACAAGGGCCAGATCGCGGTGATGCTGAAGATCCTGCTGCCCAAGGCCGAGCCGCCGTCGGCCGACGCAGCGGACGCGCTCGCCATCGCCATCACCCACGCCCATCACCGCCAGGGCCAGGCGCTGCGCATGAAGGTGGCCGGGCTATGATCGGCAAGCTCAAGGGGCTGATCGATTCCACCACCGAGGATTTCGTCATCCTCGACGTCGGCGGCGTCGGCTATCAGGTGCACTGCTCGGCGCGGACGTTGCAGGCCTTGCCGTCGCCGGGTGAAGCCGCCACATTGTCGATCGAGACCTATGTGCGCGAGGACCAGATCAAGCTGTTCGGTTTTCGCTCGGATGTCGAACGGGAATGGTTTCGCCTTTTGCAGACGGTGCAGGGCGTCGGCGCCAAGGTCGCCCTCGCCGTGCTCGGCACGTTGCCGCCGGCCGATCTCGCCAACGCCATCGCGCTGCGCGACAAGGCGGCGGTGGCGCGCACGCCGGGCGTCGGCCCCAAGGTCGCCGAGCGCATCGTGACCGAGCTGAAGGACAAGGCGCCGGCCTTCGCCGATGTCGATCCCGGCGTGGTCAGGCTGTCTGGTGCGATCGAGGAGCAGCGCGCGCCGCAGCCCATCGCGGATGCCATCTCCGCGCTCATCAATCTCGGCTACGGCCAGCCGCAGGCGGCCGCCGCGATCGCGGCAGCATCTCGCGCGGCCGGCGACAAGGCCGAGACCGCGCAACTCATCCGCCTCGGCCTCAAGGAGCTGGCGAAATAGGCTATCGTCGCTCGGCCGGGCGAGCAGAAGGACAATCATTTCCCCCATGGTGAGCAAGAAGGACAAGGAGCTGATCGAGGCGGCCGCATCAGCGGTCAAGAGCCGCTACCGCAACGACTGGCAGGAGGTCGGCGCGGCCATGCGCACCCGCGACGGCCGCATCATCACCGGCGTCAACATCGACGCCTATCTCGGCCGCAACGCTGTCTGCGCCGAGGCCATCGCGATCGGCCGCGCCATCACCGAGCACGGCGATCACGGCATCGAGACCATCGTCGCGGTGCGTCATCCCAAGCCGGGTGAGCCGGGCGAGGTCGCCGTGGTCTCGCCCTGCGGCACCTGCCGCGAGCTGATCCATGACTACGATGCGAAGGCGCGTGTCATCGTGCCGTCGAACGGTAAGGGGCCTGCGGCGGTGACGATCGGCGAGCTGCTGCCGAACAAATACAGGCGCGGCAACGAATGAAGCCGCCTGCGCGCATGGTCAGTCCGGAGCGGCGCTCCGACGATGTCGGTGACACCGCGCTGCGTCCGCAGCAGCTCTCCGAGTTCGTCGGCCAGCAGCAGGCGCGCGCCAATCTGTCGATCTTCATCGAGGCGGCGCGCAAGCGCGGCGAGGCGCTCGACCATGTGCTGTTCGTCGGTCCTCCTGGTCTTGGCAAAACCACCTTGGCCCAGATCGTCGCGCGCGAGCTCGGCGTCGGCTTCCGCGCCACGTCGGGCCCGGTCATCGCCAAGGCCGGCGATCTGGCGGCGCTGCTGACGAACCTCGAAGAGCGCGACGTGTTGTTCATCGACGAGATCCATCGTCTCAGCCCGGCGGTCGAGGAGGTGCTCTATCCTGCGATGGAGGATTTTCAGCTCGACCTCATCATCGGCGAGGGACCGGCGGCCCGCTCGGTGAAGATCGACTTGTCGAAGTTCACGCTGGTCGGCGCGACGACGCGCGCAGGCCTGCTGACAAATCCGCTGCGTGATCGTTTCGGCATCCCGATCCGGCTGAACTTCTACACAGTCGAGGAGCTGGAGGGCATCGTGACGCGCGGTGCCCGCGTGCTCGGCGTTGGCATGACCGCCGACGGCGCCAACGAGATCGCGCGCCGCGCCCGCGGCACTCCGCGCATCGCCGGCCGGCTGTTGCGCCGGGTGCGTGACTTCGCCTCGGCGGCGAACGCCAGCGCGATTGATCGCGCCATCGCCGATCACGCCCTGAGCGCGCTCGAGGTCGATGCCGCCGGGCTCGATGCAATGGACCGGCGCTATCTCTCGACCATCGCCCTGAACTACGGCGGCGGGCCGGTCGGCGTCGAGACCATGGCGGCGGCGCTGTCGGAGCCGCGCGACGCGATCGAGGACATCATCGAGCCCTATCTGATCCAGTGCGGCTATCTGCAGCGCACGCCGCGCGGCCGGCTGTTGACCTCGCATGCGTTCCGGCATCTCGGCATGGCCGAGCCGAACCGCGATCCCAGCCAGTTCGGCCTGTTCGGCAGTGAGGACGATGCTTAACGAATCTGCTGACAATCTGCACGGACGCACCCGAAATCGGTTGCAATGATCGAAGAAGGATTGCGTGCGAGGAGTTCGTCCATGCTGTCACGCCGTCGCTTTCTGTCATTCTCAGGCGGTCTTGCCGCGACCGGTTTTTCGACTGCGACCTATGGCGTCGGCGTCGAGCCGCTCCGCCTGGGCGTCACCGACTATCACATCCATCCACGCAACTGGCCGGCTGGGCTAAGACTGAAGATCGCGGCGATCGCCGACATCCACGCTTGCGATCCCTGGATGTCGCTGGCGCATATCGACGGGATCGTCCAGCGGACCAACGCGCTGCAGCCGGATCTGATCGTTCTGCTCGGCGACTATGTCGCTGGTCATCGGCATCACATCGGACGCATCGACGCTTCGGAGTGGGCGCCGGTGCTCGGCGGCCTCAAGGCGCCGCTGGGCGTGCACGCCATCCTGGGCAATCATGATTACTGGGATGATCGAACCGTGCAGCGCGATGGCCGCGGCGCGCCGTATGCCCAGAAGGCGCTCGAGGCCGCCGGCATTCCCGTCTATGAGAACGATGTGGTGCGGCTCAGCAAGAATGGTCATGCCTTCTGGCTCGCCGGCCTCGGCGATCAGCTGGCCTACATGCCGGCCAGGCGCTTCCGGTCCGTGCCGCGGATCGGCATCGATGATCTCGCGAGCACACTGCGCAAGGTGACGGACAGCGCGCCGGTGATCCTGCTGGCGCATGAGCCCGACGTTGCGCTCCGGGTGCCGTCGCGGGTGGCGCTGCAGCTCTCCGGGCATACGCATGGCGGGCAGGTTCGTGTGCTCGGCTGGTCGCCGGCCGTTCCCGCGCGCAATGGCGTCAATCTGGCCTACGGCCACATCCGCACCCAATGCGACGTGATCGTTTCCGGCGGCCTCGGCTGCAGCATCATGCCAGTCCGGATCGGCATGCCGCCGGAGATCGTGCTGGTCACCGTCGGCAGGGAACCCGTCGAGGTGACGTCCTAGCCTGCTCTTGCTAGCCTGCTCTTGCGCTGGCCGTTGAACTGGGCGAAACGATCGCCATTTCCGACGATCGAGGGCTTCCCTTGACCCACCAACATCTCGACGGCGAGATCCGCGACGGCCGCCACCACATGCAGGTGCGGGTCTACTACGAGGACACGGATTTCTCCGGAATCGTCTATCACGCCAACTACCTCCGCTTCATGGAGCGCGGCCGCACCAATCATCTGCGGCTGATGGGCGCCGAGCAGCACGCGCTGTTCGCAGAGGCAGAAAGCGAGATGCCGGGCTTCGCTTTCGTCGTGCGCTCGATGACGCTCGACTTCCTGCGGCCGGCGCGCATGGACGACGTGCTCGACGTCGTCACCTGGCCCGTGGCGGTGAAGGGGGCGTCGATCACGCTGGCGCAGGAGGTCAGGCGCGGCGAGGAGGTGCTCGTCAAGGCCGACGTGAGAGTCGCGTTCATCAGCGGCGGCAGGGCGCAGCCGATACCGAGAGCGCTGCGCGACCTGATGAAGGCGGACCTCGCATAAACTGGTGCTGACGGCCGGACGAGTGGAGGGATGAAGATGTGCCCGCCAGCGATCGCGACCTCGCCGCCGTCCAGTCGGTCACGCCATTTGCGCAGCGGATGCGGCGCGTGGCGGCGGATCACGCTGCGCTGATCCGCCCTACGGACTGCCGCTCAATCAAACCTTGGCCGGGGGCAATCGCGCGTCGAAACCGTCAGTATCGCCCGCCGCTGCGCTCTTGTTGCTTGATCCAATCCGACAGGGTTCGGGGCGTCGATCCCTGTCCGGGGCGCGATGGTTTCGCGGTGGCAGTCCTGTTGCTCCGGTTCGTCGTCTCCGTCGGCCCGCGCGGATGCGTCGCGGCATGGGCGCCCGGGACGCCTCTCGGCGCCGTGGCGAGCTTCTCCGCTTCCTCCTTCTCCAGCCGCAGCTTGCGCAGCCGCTCCATCTTCTCGCGCTCCGGATCGACGGGCGGCGGTGGCAGCTCGCGCTGGCGGGCTTCCTCGGCGGAGATCAGCAGACCCATGATGGCGCTTTCGCCGAGGGCCTTGCAGGCTTCGAGGCGGTGCAGACCTTCGATCAGGACAAAATGGTCCTTGTCGCGGCGGACGAGGATCGGCTCGCGCTGGCCGACCTCCAAAATGCTTTCGGCCAGCGCGTCGACCGCGTCCTGCTTCAGCGCCTTGCGCTTCCTGTCGGGGACGTGGATCTTGTCGATGGGGAAGCTTTCCGGTGCGGACACAGTCGAAACTCCGTCGTGGGCGCGCGCCGTCCAGCGCCAGGGTCGGAGGGGGCACGATCCCCCGATCCGCACGGCAGCGCGGAGCGGAGGCAGACCGGGCACGCGCGGCTACAATAGAGACATTCGCCATCTCGCCGCAAGGAGCGGGTGACGGGGCGCGATGTCTCCTGTCAGACGGCAAGGTGAATCATGCGACTGTGATGGGCGCCCCATCGGTCGCGCACGAAAGTCGCTTGCGCGTCAATTCATGCTGCTATGCTGCACCGCTCATACAGGAGGACGCCGCTCATGACGACACGCACGCTCGTTGCCGCGCTGGCCGGGATTGCCCTCGCGTTGCCCGCCGCTGCCCTCGCGCAGGAACCGCCGGTCGAGGAGCAGCTCGTCAATGCAATGAACAAGGTGTTCGGCGTGCACGCCGGCTTTCGCGCCAATCACGCCAAGGGCGTCGTGGTCGAGGGCAAGTTCAAGCCGTCGACCGAGGCGGCGACCTTGAGCAAGGCTTCGCTGTTCAGCGGCGGCGAAATTCCCGTGACGGTGCGGTTCTCGGACTCCACCGGCGTGCCGAACCTGCCGGACGGCTCCGGCGACGCCAATCCGCATGGCATGGCGGTGAAGTTTCATCTCGCCGACGGTAGCGACATGGACCTCGTGATCAACTCGCTGAAATTCTTCCCCGTCTCGACCGGTGCGGAGTTGCGCGATTTGTTCATGGCGATCGCGGACTCCGGACCGAACGCGGCCAAGCCGACCAGGCTCGAGCAGTTCATCGCCAGCCATCCCTCGGTGCCGGCGGCGCTCGGTACCATCGCGACGCCGGACAGTCTTGCCGACGAGGCCTATTTCGGCGTCAACGCCTTCGTTCTCGTCAACAAGGCCGGCGAGAAGCAGGCGGTGCGCTGGCAGATGCTGCCGGAGAAGGTCGTGCATATCGACCAGGAGGACGCGGCGAAACGCGCGCCGGACTTCCTGATGGCCGAGCTGCCGGCGCGGCTGAAGCAGGGGCCGGTGACGTTCCGCTTCAAGGCGCAGCTCGCTGCGGCCGGCGACGACACCAAGGATCCGGCCAAGCCGTGGCCTGACGATCGCAAGCTGGTCGAGCTCGGCGTGCTGACGATCGACAAGGCGGTCGAAGACAGTGACGCCGCGCAGAAGAAGCTGCTGTTCCTGCCCGGCCAGCTCACTGACGGCGTCGAGGCGTCGGATGATCCGATGATCGACATCCGCAACGGCGCCTACGCCATCTCGTTCTCCCGGCGCAATCCGTGATGATGACGTGACGCGCGACGCGCGGTGCGGCGGATCAGGCTGCGCTGATCCGTCCGACGGGCCTCAGTCTGTCGTCGTGGCCGAGGCGAGCCCAGCCATGATGCTGCGTGCTGCGGGCGGCGCTTGTGCCGATGACCGGACGATTTGGCGGCGAGCTCAAATCCGTATTTCCGGTCGCGATCGGCCGTGACCTAGCTTCGTTCCATCCTGATCGCGATCCAGAACGAGCGGGAATGGGTGCATCTGTGCGGAGTGCAGGATCGGATCGATGGATACGGTCGGGCCTTCGAGCCCGGCGAGCGAGCACGACACAACCGGCCGCAATTATGGATGCTTCGCGGCGCGCGATCCCGATGAGTTGCCGCAACGTTGACGAAGCCCGGCCTCATTCAGTGCGATTGCGACGGCATTCGCCGCTTTCTCTCCCGATCGATGACGTCGCACAAGCCGCGCGATAACGGCGAAACCAAGAGCAGCGGTTGTCGACACGCGTGGACAGCCGAGCGTCGGCGCGTCGAAGGCGGTGGCGACCGTGCAGCCGATGTGCCGCCATGTTCGGCGTGATGCAATCAGGGCGTGTTGTCGACGCGAAGGCCGACGATCGCGAGGTGCGCGCGATCAGGAAGCATGCCGTCGAGCGCGGCGCCAACGCGCTGCGCATCCAGTGAGTTCGGTGCGCACATTCGTCTACTAATGAACTCATGAGCCGCGGCGGCATCGCGCATTGCGCTGTTTGTCGCAATCGTGTTGCGCTGCTTCTTTTCGCCGGAATCCTGCATCTTGCGTGCAACAGTCAAAGCTGAACTTCGATCGCGTCGGCGTCGCGATCTGCATTCCTTCCGAATGACATTTTTCAATTCAGTTCGCGACACAATCTCACCCTCCTGATGCGGCCGCCGTTTGTTGCGGCACGTGTTCAGGAGTTGTGAGTTCGATGCGTCGCGTATTTGGCGTATGCCTTTGCCTATCTACTTTCGCAGGAAGTACGACATCGGTCTGGGCGACTGATCTCGCCCTGCCTCCCCCGCTCCCACCGCCTGACGTCTTCGCCTACAGGTGGAGTGGCTGCCATGCCGGCGCGAACGCCGGGATGGCCTGGTCACGTCAGCAGCAGACGTGGACCCAGGTCGCCAATGCCGCCGCGGCGCCCGTTCAGCCTGTGCAGCAGCCGGTCGGCAATGCAAACAACCCGCCTGTGGTCAAGCCGCCTGTGGTTGCAAATCCAGCGCCAAACCCGCCGCCGCCGAACAACCCCGGCGGGAACAACGGCGGATGGAAGCCGCCGCCGCATAAGCCGCCGGGCAAGCCCCCGATCTGTGAGCGCAACGACAAGGGCTGGTGGCAGCCCGGCAAGCAGTATCATGGCGACAAGGATCACGGCTGGCCGCACGATAAGCCGTCCTACAAGCCCGATCACGACGGCGGTCATCATTGGCCACAGGTTGGATCGAAAGGCGGCGACAACAAGTCTTCCTGGCCGTCGGCGCCATCCAAGACCAAGGACGACAACTACAACGACGTCAAATATGGCAGCGGCTGGTTCGACAAGCCTCACGATGACGACCATGGCAAGTCGAGCGGCTGGTCGCAGCTCCATTCGAACGGTTACTCCGACAAATATACTTGGCTGCGACATGACCAGCAGAACGATCATGACAAGCCGGCTACCGGCTGGGGCGCGAAGAAGGACGACGGCTACGACAAGCCGCTTGGCTTCGGCTGGTCGAAGCAGCCGCTGAAGAGCGAACGTGACAGCTACGCCTGGCTGAAGCCGGATGACCGGAACGACGACAAGCATGGCGGCTACGGCTGGGGCGGCAAGCCGCACGACAATGATGACGGCAAGGGCGGCTATGGCGACAAGCAGCCCGACAAGGACCATTGGCAGCAGCAGCACGGCGGCAACTACAATCATGGCGGATGGCCGCATCATCCGGACAAGCCCTGGCCGCCGAAGAATCCCCCGCCGAACAATGGCGGCGGCCAGCCGAACCCGCCGCCGCAGGGCAACAATGGCAATCCGCCGGCGCAGAACCCGCCGGTGACCGGCGGCGGCAACGTGGCGCCGCTGCCCGTCGCGGCCGTGCAGATTCCGACCGCCGTCTCCAGCAATGGCAGCGACGTCGTCGGCGGCCTGCAGCTCGGTTGCGATTACCAGATGGACCGCTTCGTCGTCGGCATCCAGGCGATGGCCGATCTCGGCATCATCAACGCGTCGAGCCCGCTGGGGCCGGCGCTGACGATGAACACGCGGACCAGCAACCTCTACACCGCCACGGTGCGCGCAGGCTATCTGGTGACGCCTGAGATCCTGGCCTATGTGCGCGGTGGCGCGGCGTGGACGCGGACCAACGTTTCGGTCGTCAACACCGCCACCGGACAGTCCGCCAGCGTGGCGTTCAACCGCAGCGGCTGGACGGTCGGCGCCGGCGTCGAGTGGATGTTCGCCCGCAACTGGTCGGCCTTCGCCGAATATGACTACGCCGATTTCGGCACCGCGACCGGCACGCTGCCGGGCGCCGCCGCGATCACAGGAGGACCGAACGTCGTCAGCCAGAAGACCCAGCTCCACACGGCGATGATCGGTGTCAACTACCGCTTCGAGATGCTGTCGCGCGGCGCCCGCTGAGGCCCGCGGCGGACGCCACGCCGCCGGTCACGCAACACGGCAAGGCCGCCTGGTTCGTCCAGGCGGCCTTTTCGGTTTTGTGGGCTGGTGCTCAGCTCGCGCGCACCGAGCTGAGGAACTTGCCGACGTCCTCCCTCAGGCGGCTACGGTCACGCGACAGGTGGGTGACCGATTGGTCCGCATTCCTTGACGCCGGTCAAACCGCGGTGCTGTAGTTGCGCTAGTCTAGCAACAAGCCGCGCCAACGCGGGCAATGCCGGGAGGAGGGACATGGGGCGTTCGCCCGGGAATGCCCATTCGGATCGCGTCCTGGAGGCCTTGGCCAAGGGGGATGCCAAGGCTGACGCTGACGGCAGAGCCGATAGCCGAGCCGACAGAGGCGCACCGGCGGTCTCGGCGCTCGCGGCATCATGGCGGCGCTCCGGCCATCTCCATGCGCTCGATCCCGCCACGCCGAAGCTGCCGGCCCGCCTGACGGCGGCCGAGATCGCGGACGCGCGCGCCCGGCTCGGGCGGCTGCTCGCGATCGCACAGGCGAGCCTCGACCGGCTGTTCCTGGCGGTTGGGGGCGTCGGCTGCTCGGTGCTGCTGGCCGATGCCGAGGGCACGGTGCTCGAGCGCCGCGGCGCCCGCGGGGACGACGCCACCTTCGAATCCTGGGGCCTGTGGACCGGCGCGGTGTGGAGCGAGCGGCACGAGGGCACCAATGCTATCGGCACCTGCCTGGTCGAGAAGCGGCCGCTGACCATCGACCGCGATCAGCACTACCTGTCACGCAACGCGCGGCTGTTCTGCACCACGGCGCCGATCTTCGACGAGCACGGCCAGCTCAAGGCCGCGCTCGACGTCTCCTCCTGTCGCGCCGATCTGACCGAAGGCTTCAGTCGGCTGATCGCGACCACCGTCGCGGATGCCGCGCGCCTGATCGAGGCGGAGAATTTCCGCCAGGCCTTTCCGCACGCCCGCATCGTGCTCACGCCGGACAGCGAGCGCGAGATCAACTCATTGCTGGCGGTCGATCGCAACGACCTCGTCGTCGGTGCCACACGGGCGGCGCGCCGTGCGCTCAACCTCTCTCCGTCCGCGCTGGCGCGTCCGGTGCCGGCCGGCGACCTGATCAAGGATGCAACCACCGGGGGCGACGACATTGACGCCGCCGAGCGTGCCGTTCTGAAGCGCGCGCTGGCGCGCGCCGGCGGCAACGTCTCGAAGGCGGCGAAGGAGCTCGACATGTCGCGCGCCACCCTGCACCGGAAGATGAAGCGGCTCGGGCTCGAGCGGTGAACGCGCCGCGGCTGTCGAATCGCAGCCAACATGTCGCAGAACTGCGACACTTCCTCGGACGCGCTCGTTGCGGCCTCTGGTCTGTCGCGCCTGTTTGATCGAGCCTCTCTCCAACGCCGTGTGCATCGGCGTGAATGGGAGAGAGAGATGACCAAGGTTGACGTCAATGCGGCGTTCAAGCCGCCTTTCGCTGCGCGTTACGACAACTTCATCGGCGGTGCCTGGAAGGCCCCCAACGCCGGCAAATATTTCGACAACATCTCGCCGATCACCGGCCAGCCGGTGTGCGAGATCGCGCGCTCCGATGCCTCCGACATCGAGGCCGCGCTCGACGCCGCGCATGCCGCCAAGGACGGCTGGGCGCGCACCAGCGTCACCGAGCGCGCGATGGTCCTCAACCGGATCGCCGACCGCATGGAGGCCAATCTCGACAGGCTGGCGCTCGCCGAGACCTGGGACAACGGCAAGCCGATCCGCGAGACCACCGCGGCCGACATCCCGCTCGCCATCGACCACTTCCGCTATTTCGCCGGCGTGATCCGCGCGCAGGAAGGCTCGATCGCCGAGATCGACCACGACACCATCGCCTATCACTTCCACGAGCCGCTCGGCGTCGTCGGTCAGATCATTCCGTGGAATTTCCCGATCCTGATGGCGGCGTGGAAGCTCGCGCCCGCGCTCGCCGCGGGCAACTGCGTCGTGCTCAAGCCGGCCGAGCAGACCCCGGCCTCGATCCTCGTGCTGATGGAGATCGTCGGCGACCTGCTGCCGCCGGGCGTGCTCAACGTCGTCAACGGGTTCGGCTTAGAGGCGGGCAAGCCGCTGGCCTCCTCCAACCGCATTGCCAAGATCGCCTTCACCGGAGAGACCTCGACGGGGCGGCTGATCATGCAATACGCCTCGCAGAACCTGATCCCGGTCACGCTCGAGCTCGGCGGCAAGTCGCCCAATATCTTCTTCAAGGACGTCTGCGCCGAGGACGACGACTTCCTCGACAAGGCGATCGAGGGCTTCGTGATGTTCGCGCTCAACCAGGGCGAGGTCTGCACCTGCCCGAGCCGCGCGCTGATCCACGAATCGATCTATGAGCGCTTCATGGAGCGCGCGCTGCAGCGTGTCGGCGCGATCGTGCAGGGCAGCCCGCTCGATCCGGCGACCATGATCGGCGCGCAGGCCTCCGCCGAGCAGATGTCCAAGATCCTGTCCTACATCGACATCGGCAAGAACGAGGGCGCGCAGCTCCTGATCGGTGGCGAGCGCAACGTGCTCGGCGGCGATCTCGCCGGCGGCTATTACGTCAAACCGACGGTGTTCAAGGGACACAACAAGATGCGCGTGTTCCAGGAGGAGATCTTCGGACCCGTCGTCTCGGTCACGACCTTCAAGACCGAGGACGAGGCGCTGGCGATCGCCAACGACACGCTCTACGGCCTTGGCGCCGGCGTGTGGAGCCGCGACGCCAACACCTGCTACCGCTTCGGCCGCAACATCCAGGCGGGGCGTGTCTGGACCAATTGCTATCACGCCTATCCGGCGCATGCGGCGTTCGGCGGCTACAAGCAGTCCGGCGTCGGTCGCGAGACCCACAAGGTCATGCTCGACCACTATCAGCAGACCAAGAACATGCTGGTCAGCTACAGCCCGAAGAAGCTCGGCTTCTTCTAGAGCTGGGGGCAGAGCCGGTCGGGCATGAGCGCCCCGACCGGCTTGCTCTTTTGACGGCATGTCAGCCGGTCGCCCGAAAGCGTCCGGCTGGCTCGCGATCTTCAGTCCAACTGCGCCAGCAGCGCATCGCGTGCCTCGGAAATGCGCCGATAAAGTTCATTGCTGCCGCCGGCGTCGGGATGCGCGGTCTTGGCCAGCCGGCGGAACGCAGCCTTGATGTCCGTAGCCGTCAGCATGCCCTGCAGGGGCAATTCAAGGACCTCGCGAAAGGCGTCGTCGTCCCGGTCGGGCGCGAGCTGATCCCACAGGGCGCGACGCGCAGCCCGCGCCGCGATCCGCAACGCATCCTGATCCTCCCGCCAGCGTTGTTGCGACATCACGAGGCAGGCACCGAACGCGATCCGGCCCTGCGTCTCCAGCTCGTCGAAGCTGAACGGCCCGACGACGTCATAGGGTGGCGCGAGCCGTGCGAGCCGTCCCGTTGCGCCGTCGGTGATGGAGCCGAGCCGGACCGTGTCGACGATCCCTATCGACCCATTCCAGATCACCCATTCGGCGGCGCTCGTCATGCTGCTGAACTCGTCGATACGGCCTCCCTCCGCAGCGCAGGGGAGTGCCCGGCGTTTGTTCCCATCTTCGATGGGCCGATCAAGCCGGCGACCGGGCCTGCTTGACCGGACCGACGTCGACCTGAATCTCGCCGCCTTCGACCTGCAGCGGATAGCCGTGCAGCGCGTTGCGGACGAGATGCGTGACGCACTTGCCGTTCACGCCGTCGAAGCCCCATTGATGGTGCGGGCAGGTGATGGTCTTGCCGTCGAACGTCGCCTCGGTCAGCGGCACGTCGGCATGCGGGCAGCGGCCGCGATAGGCCTTCAGCTCGCCGCCGTGAGGCCAGAGCAGCAGCACGCTCTTCTTGCCGACCTGGTACAGGCCCATGCCGCCTTCGGTCATGGCGCTTGTCGGACAGACTGCGGTGAAAGCCATGGGATCGCCTGCTGATTGGTGCCGTCAGGCAGGCTCACGCAAATTCCGGACCAGCGAAAAGCAGCAACAAACAGCGGGGCGTTGTCGCAAACGCGACACGCCGGTGGATGGCGCGGACCTATTTGCGGCCGAGCGCGGCGAGGAATTCCGCTTGGGGAATAAACAGGCCCTGGGCGCGCGGACCAGGCCGCGGCCGAGATCGCACAGCAGGTCGCCCTTGCCGAACAGGCGCTCTGCGCCGGGCTCGTCGAGCATTCACCGCATTGGCGACCTTGAGACGGACTTTCAAGGGCAGGTTCGTCGTTCCGGCCTTGATGTCGTCGCCGAGTTTGACGACGGCCTGCGCCGTTCAGAACCTGATAGAGCGCGTCCAGCGGTTCGTTCCAAGAAGAACGCCGCCCGTGAGGGCGGCGCTGCCGGGGGGCTTGGTAGAAGCGAAGCGGCCGATTTCTACTCCTTGCGCTCGGAGGTCCAGCCCTTGTACTCGCCGACATTGTCGCGCGTGATCAGCTTGGACGGCAGCAGTTCGACGGTCGAGGCCGGCTTCTGGCCGTTGAGGATGTTGACGCCGATCTGCACGGCCCGGCGCGCCATGAAGAACGGGTCCTGCGAGGCCGAGGCCTGGATCTGCTGCGAGGCCGGATCCTTCAGCGCGGCTTCGATGTCCGGGGCGCCGTCGACCGCGGTGATGATGATGCCGGTGCGCTGCTGCTGACGCGCGGCGAGATCAGTGCCGATCGCCTGGGGATCGTTGATGGCGAAGATGGCGTCGATCTTCGGGAAGCGGGTGAGATAGCCCTGCGTCACCGTGAGGCCGCCCTCGCGTGAGCCCTTGCCGTCCTGGTCGCTGGAGAGAACCTTGATGCCGGGAGCCTTGGCGAACACGCTCTTGCAGCCGTTGACGCGGTCGATCACCGCCGACACCTGCGGCCCGTTCTCGATGATGACGTCGCCTTTGCCGCCGAGCTTGTCGACGATGTACTGGCACGAGATCTCGCCGGCCTGCACGTTGTTGGTCGTTACGGTGGCGTCGGCGCCCTCGGCCGCCGTGTCGACCGCGACGACGAGGATGCCGGCCGCCTGCGCCTTCTTGATGGCGGGGCCGATCGCCTTGGGATCTCCCGGGTTGAGCAGGATCATGTCGACGCCGGCGGCGATGAAATTGTCGATCTGGGTGACCTGCTTGCCGAGATCATATTCGAAGCCGACCGCGGTGATCTTGACGTTGGGATTGGTCTTCTTGGCCTCGAACTCGGCGCCCTTCGACAACGCGACGAAGAACGGGTTGCCGAGCGAGCCCAGCGACACGCCGATCGATTTCAGCTCCTTGGCCGATGACGGCGCGGAGCTCATCACGAGCGCCAGCGCGGCACCGGCTGATAACATCGACTTGACCATGTGTTTCCTCCCTGGTCCTTCCTGTTCGTCTACGCACGGCGGACCAGTGGCCGTGGAAGAATCCGTTGCGGCGGGCTCTGGTGATGCCCGCCATGTTGTCTCAGGTGCGGGCCGAGCCCTGCAGCCGGTAGCGGTCGAGCGCGACGGCGCCGATGATCACGAGGCCCTTGATGACGTATTGCCAGATGTCGGACACGCCGACCAGGATGAGCCCGTTCGACAACACGGCGATGATGAGGGCGCCGACCAAGGTGCCCCAGATCGAACCGATGCCGCCGACGAAGGACGTGCCGCCGAGAATGACCGCGGTGATGGCGTCGAGCTCATAGGACTGGCCGAGTTGCAGGCCGTTCGCCGCATAGAGCCGCGCCGCCTGCATGCCGCCGCCGAGGCCCGCGAGCAGGCCGGACATGCCGTAGACGAAGATCAGGACGGCCCAGACCTTGATGCCGGCGAGCCGAGCCGCGCTTTCATTGCCGCCGACGGCATAGATGTGCACGCCGAGCACGGTCCGGCGCAGGATCAGCCAGGAGCCCAGGATCACCAGCAGCGCGATCACCGACAGCCAGGGGATCGAGACGGCGCCGGGGATGATCGTCAGCGAGGCGTTGCCGATGAAGGCGTAGGGAATCGACGGGTTGAACACGGTGGTGTCGCCACCCATCAGGCGGGCGAGACCGCGCACCGCCGTGAGCGAGCCGAGTGTCACGATGAAGGGCGGCAGCCGCAACAGCGCGATCAGCGCGCCATTGACGACGCCGAAGGCGAGGCCCGTCAGCACCGCGGCCGGCAGCCACAGCGCGCCGAGATCGGGCATCTTCGACAGTGTCAGGCCGGCCATTGCAGCCGCGGCGAGGATCGAGCCGACCGACAAATCGATGCCGCCGGTCAGGATGACGAAGGTCATGCCGGCGGCGAGCACGGTATTCACCGCGGCCTGCTGCAGCACGATTCCGAGATTCTGTCCGGTGAAGAAGCGTCCTTCGGACAGCATATGGAAGCCGACGCAGAGGATGAGCAGCACCGGCAGCATGCCGGCGGCGCGGATCATCAGCCGCAGCCGCTGCTGCTTGTTGTCCGATGCCGCGAGGCTCGGTGCCGGCGCGGCCTTCATCTGCGCTGGCGCGGGCTTGGCTTGAGCTTGGCTGTTGTCAGGCATCGACGTGCTCCGTCCCGGTGGCCAGCGCCATGATGTCTTCCTGGGTGATGGGTGATGTCGTGCTCTGCTGCAGGTCGCCGACCAGATGTCCCTCGCGCATCACCAGCACGCGGTCGCAGATGCCGAGAATCTCCGGCAGGTCGGACGAGATCACCAGGATTGCGGTGCCGGACTTGGCGAGATTGTCGATGATCGAGTAGATCTCGGACTTGGCGCCGACATCGACGCCGCGGGTCGGCTCGTCGAGGATCAGGACCTTCGGCGCGGTCGCGAGCAGGCGTGACAGCAGCACCTTCTGCTGATTGCCGCCCGACAGGCCGCCGACGGTGACGCCCGGATTGGGGGCGCGAATGCCCAGCGCACTGAACGCCTCGTCGGCGCGTGCGCGCGCCTTGTCGCGGTCGAGAAGGCCGCCGAGCTTCGCGTCACGCCCGATCACGGCAAGGTTGATGTTGTCGGCGCAGGACATGTCGAGGAACAGCCCGAGCGCCTTCCTGTCCTCGGTCAGATAGGCGATGCCCGCATCGAGCGCATCGCGCGGCGTGTCGATGCTGACCTCCTCGCCGTCGAGCTCGATGTGTCCCGTCGTCTTCGGCGCAGCCCCGATGATGAGATGCGCGAGCTCGGTGCGCCCGGCGCCGATCAGCCCGGCGAGGCCGACGACCTCGCCGGCGTGAACGGTCAGCGAGCAGTTCTTGACGCGATGGCCGTCCCCGAGATCGACGGCGCTGAGCACCGCGCGGTCGCGCTTGGCGTGCGGGTCGTGGTCTTTCTTGTAGAATGATGACACGTCGCGGCCGACCATCATGCGGACGATGCTGTCGGCGCGGATCTCCGGCTTGTCGAGCGAGCCGACCAGCCGGCCATCGCGCAGCACGGTGACGCGGTCGCCGAGCGCATAGACCTCGTCCATGCGATGCGAGATGTAGATGATGGCGAGCCCTTCGGCGCGGAGCTGGCGGATCAGCGCGAACAGCTTCTCGCTTTCGCCGGCTGACAGCGAGGTGGTCGGCTCGTCCATGATCAGGATCTTGGATCGTGCATGCAGCGCGCGGGCGATCTCGACCAGCTGGCGCTGGCCCATCGACAACTCGGCCACCAGGGTGGAGGCTGTGAAATCGGCGCCGAGCCGGTCCAGGATCGGCCCGGCGCCCTCGCGCATGGTGCTGCGCGCGAGCAGGCCGCTCTGCGACAGCTCGCGTCCGAGATAGATGTTTTCGGCGACCGTCAGGTTCGGCGCCAGCGACAACTCTTGGTAGATGATCGAAATGCCGGCGTTGCGGCCGCCCATCGGCCCTTCGATGTGCACCGGCCGGCCCTCAATGCGGATCTCACCGCCGGGATCCGGGCGATAGGCGCCGGAGAGAATCTTCATCAGCGTGGATTTGCCGGCACCGTTTTCGCCCATCAGCGCATGGACTTCGCCGGCGTAGACGGTGAGGTCGACCTTGTGCAGGGCCTTGATGGTGAAGAATGACTTCGACACCCCGCGCATCTCGAGGATCGGACCGCTCATCGTGCCTCCCAATGCACGTCGTCTAGTCGTCCGCGGCTCGTTGATCGCTGGCGCGGGAAGCCATTAAACTAGAGGCTGTTGCCGAATACAATATGAAAGAGACGCCGCTGCAACATGTCGCCGCGACGGTGGCCTTTCGGAGATGCGTTCAGCTCGGCCGACGATAGAGCTGTTGCCAGCGCGGCCGCCGCTCGGCATAGGCTGCCGACAGCGGGATGTCTGGAGCGAAGGTCTGCACGCGCGCCGGCGGCGTGCAGATCGCGCCGATGTCCTCGCCGGTGATGGCAAGACGTGCCAGCCGCGCCGCGCCGAAGGCGGCGCCGGTCTCGCCCTCGGCCAGCCGATGAATGGGGATGTCGAGGACATTCGCCAGGATCGCGAGCCAAAGGTCGGAGCGCGATCCGCCGCCGATCGCATCCGCCTCGGTAATCTCAAGGCCGGTTTCCGTCAGCGCGTCGCGGCAGTCGGCCAGGGCGAAGGCAACGCCCTCGAGCACCGCCTGAACGATGGCGTTGCGGTCGGTGGCGTGGCTCAGGCCGTCGAGCAGGCCGCGGACATAGGGATCGTCATGCGGCGTCCGCTCGCCCGCAAGATAGGGCAGGAAGCTGACCGGCGATGGCATCGTGGGCCGCTTGCCCAGCGGCGCAAGCAGCTCGGTCTCGCTCGCGCCGAGCAGCCGCGCGACCCAGGCGAGGCATGAGGCCGCCGACAGCATCGCGCCGGCCTGCAGCCACATCGCTGGGATCGCATGACAGAAGGTGTGAACGACCCGCTCGGGATTGGCCGTGACGGTGTCGACCGGCGTGATCACGGCGCCGGACGTGCCGAGCGTGATGAACGTGGCGCCCGGCCTGACAGCGCCGATGCCGACGGCGCCGGCCGGGTTGTCGCCGGCGCCGCCCGCGATGGTTGGGCGCTTCGTCATGCCCCAGCGTTCCGCGAGGTCGCTGCGCAACCGACCTGCCGGCGCGCAGCCTTCGACGAGGCGCGGCATCTGCGCACGCGTGAGGCGCGTGGCGGCAAGGCCCTCGTCCGACCAGTCGCGCCTGGTGACATCGAGCCAGAGCGAGCCGGACGCATCGGACATGTCCTCGATCGCCTCGCCCGACAGCACCAGCCGGACATAGGCCTTCGGCTGCAGAACCAGCCGCGTGGCCGCGAAAATCTCCTGCTCGTGCGCCTCGATCCACATGAGCTTCGGCGCGGCGAAGCCGGGCATCGCCTTGTTGCCGGTGATCTTGCGCAAAGCGGGCCAGCGCTGCTCCAGCGCGACGCATTCGCGCTCCGACCGGCCATCGTTCCAGAGAATGCACGGCCGCAACGGATTCATGGCGGTATCGAGCAGTACCGGGCCATGCATCTGGCCCGACAGGCCGATGGCTTCCACCGCCGCCACCGCGCCGGGATGATCGACCTTGAGCGCATCGAGCGTGGCGAACACCGCGGCGATCCACGCGGCGGGGTCCTGCTCGGCCCAGCCCGGTCGCGGCACGTCCATCGTCAAGGCGTGGCTGCGGCTCGTAACGACGCGCTGCGCAGCATCGACGATGATCGTCTTGACCGCGGATGTTCCAAGATCGATGCCGAGATACATGACGCCTCACGCCTGCGTGCGCAATGACGGATATGGAGTGGAGCGATACCAGACTCCTGATAGCCTTGTCATCCGAACGCGAGTCATCGCAGCGCGCCGAGGCGAGATCATTTTCAAGGAGTCGAGACATGGAGCTATCTGACCAACCAGCCGAACGGGCGTCGCGTCTCGTCGGACACTACGCGCTGGTGACGGGCGCAACGCAAGGCATCGGCCGCGCGATCGCGGTGCGGTTCGCCGAAGAGGGCGCGCATGTCGCGATCAATTTCGGCGGTCCGTCGCCATCGGGTGATGAAACCCTGGCGCTGGTGCAGGCGGCCTCCGCGGCGCACGGTCATGGTCCGCGCGATCATGTCGCCGTGAAGGCCGACATCGGCGTCGAAGCCGAGATCGCCGAGATGTTCGAGACGGTGCTGAAGCGCTGGCCGCAGCTCGATTGCCTGGTCAACAATGCCGGCTTCCAGCGGGAATCGCCCAGCGAGGCGCTCGACGTCGACACGTATCGCAAGATTCTCGAGGTCAACCTCAACGGCGCCGTGCTCTGCGCGCGTCACGCGCTGGCGCATTTCGTCGCGCGCGGCGGCGGCAACATCATCAATACGTCGAGCGTGCACCAGATCATTCCGAAGCCGGGCTATCTCGCTTATTCGATCAGCAAGAGCGCGATGGCGGGCCTCACGCGGACCTTGGCGCTCGAATTCGCCGGGCGCGGCATCCGCGTCAATTCGGTCGGGCCCGGTGCGGTCGACACGCCGATCAACGCGGCCTGGACCGGGGACCCGGTGAAGCGCGCCGCGGTCGAGTCTCATATTCCGATGGGGCGGGTGGCGAGCCCCGAAGAGATCGCCGGCGTGTTCGCCTTTCTCGCCTCGGCCGAGGCGAGCTACATCACCGGGCAGACGATCTATGCGTGCGGCGGCATTACGCTGTTCGGCGAATTCCGAGACAATTGGGCGAGCTGATCCGGCGCCAGCATCGGTCTTGCGCGCCGTGCGCCTGCCATCATTCGCATTGTCGTCGTCGTGGTGAGGTTCTCTTAAGCATCCGCCGCGCATGGCAGCCCTTCGCGGGTGCAGCGAGATTTCGTTAAGGCGTGGGTACGAGAGTGCGCGCGCCTGGCGAACTGGAATTGCGATGCATCGATTGGACCCGGACATTCGTCGCGATCTCGCGCATCTGCTGTACAGCTCGATGCCGCTGGTCGGGACGATCTCGGCCGCCGCCGTCGTGATCGGCAGCGTGATGGCCTGGGTTGCGCGCGATCCGGGCTACGCCGCGATCACGGTGGTGCTGCTGGTGATCGGTGCCCTTCGTGTGATCAAGCTGCGGATGTTCGCCGCGCGCTTCGATCGGCTCGATCACGATGGCATCATTCGCTGGGAACGCCTCTACGGCCTCGGCGCCGCCGCCTTCGGTCTGGCCGTCGGTGCGTTGTCGGCACGCGCGTTTCAGATCGGCGACGGGCCCGGCATCTGGATGTGCTTCGGCCTGTCGATGGCCTTCTGTGTCGGCATCGTGTCGCGCGTCAGCCCATGGATCGTCATGACCTCCTCGGCGGTGCTGCTGATTCCGACCGTGGTGGCCTGCCTGATGCAGCCCGAGCCGGTGTACCGGATGGGCGCCGGCATGGTGGTGCTGTTCTGGATCACGCTGCGCGGCACGTCCTATCGCCTCACGGCTGCCTTCACCGAGCGGATCACGGCGCAGCAGGCCTTGGCGCGGCAGGCGCTGTGCGATTTCCTCACCGGCCTGCCGAATCGCGCCGCGTTCATCGCCGCACTCGGCCGTTGCGATCGCCCCGTCGCCGTCATCGCGGTCGATCTCGACGGTTTCAAGCTCGTCAACGACCAGTTCGGCCATCAGGCCGGTGACGAGCTGCTGTGCCAGGTCGGCGCACGTCTGCGGGATTGCCTCGGCGAAACGGGCCTGGCGGCGCGGTTCGGCGGCGACGAATTCATGCTGCTGCTGCCTGCGGTGGGACGTGACGCCGCTCTCGCGTTCGCGCAAGCGGCGGTGACGGCGCTGTCGCAACCCTTCGCGCTGGCTGGAACGCGCGTTCAGATCGGCGCCAGCGCCGGCATCCTGGTCACCGAGGATTGGCAGGCCGACACGGAGTCTCTGCTCGACCAGGCCGATCGCGCGCTCTATGCGGCCAAGCGCGCCGGCGGCCAGCGATGGTGCTGGGCTGACGAGCACATCGCCGTTGCCGTCACATGCACGGCGAGCAGCGAGGCGCCGACGCTGGCGCTCGCGGACTAGCAGCATGCCTGACCGTTCCATGCGGACGCTGGCAAGCTCGGACCGCGGCCGCTAGTGTGGTCGGCAGAAGCCGACGAACGGCATGATGTCAGGAGGAGCGGCCGATGCGGAGCATCAGGATCGGCGCCGGAGCGGGCTATTCCGGTGACCGGATCGAGCCGGCCGTGGAGCTCGCGGCGAAGGGCGGCCTGGACTATCTCGTGTTCGAGTGCCTGGCGGAGCGCACGATCGCGCTGGCGCAGCAGGTGCGCATGAAGGATCCGGCTGCCGGCTATGATCCGCTGCTGGCGGCGCGCATGCAGGCCGTGCTGCCGATCTGCCGCGCCAACAACGTCCGTATCGTCACCAACATGGGCGCGGCAAATCCAATCGCCGCGGCCGAAGCCACCCGCGCCATGGCGCGCCAGCTCGGACTGACGGGGCTGAAGATCGCGGCCGTGACCGGTGACGATGTTCTGGAGCCGTTGAAGACAGCGGATGTCGTGCTCGACACCGGCGACACGATCCGGGCCCTCGGCAATCGGGTCGTCTCCGCCAACGCCTATGTCGGGGCGGGCGCGATCGCGGAGGCGCTCGCGGCCGGCGCGGATGTCGTGATCACCGGGCGCGCCGCCGACCCGGCGCTCTTTCTCGGACCTCTGATCCACGAGTTCGGCTGGGCCCTGGATGATTGGGACCGGCTCGGGCAGGGCACCGTCGTCGGTCATCTGCTCGAATGTGCCGGCCAGATCACCGGCGGCTATTTTGCTGATCCCGGACTCAAGGACGTTCCCGATCTCGCCCGGCTCGGATTCCCGATCGGCGAGGTGCGCGAGGATGGCGAATTGATCGTGACCAAGGTCGCGGGCTCCGGCGGCTGCGTCACGCCGGCGACCGTGAAGGAGCAACTGCTCTATGAGATCCACGATCCCGAGCAATATTTCCAACCCGACGTCGTGGCGGATTTCTCGCAGGTGACCGTCGAGGAGCTTGGTCCGGACCGGGTCAGGGTGGTCGGCGGTCGCGGCCGGCCGAAGACGGGACTGCTGAAGACCTCGGTCGGCTATCTCGATTCCTATGTCGGCGAGGGGCAGATCTCCTATGCCGGCCCTGGCGCAGTCGCGCGTGGCCGCCTTGCGCTCGATGTCGTCAGGGAGCGCCTCGCGCTCACCGGCGTGGCGGTGAACGAGCTGCGCTGCGACCTGATCGGGATGAATGCGCTGCATGGCGACGATCGCGCACAGGGTACCGAGCCCTACGAGGTGCGCGTTCGTGTCGCCGGGCGGACCGAGACGATGGCGGAGGCGATCCGCATCGGCAACGAGGTCGAGACGCTCTACACCAATGGTCCGGCAGGTGGCGGCGGCGCCTGGAAATCGGCGCGCGAGGTGATCGCCGTCGCTTCCTGTCTCGTTCCCGAGGACGTGCCGCAGCTCTGCGTCGGCATGTTGGTGGCTTGAGCTTTCGAGGGCTTCACGGATCGCTCCCGGCAGCGCAAGCTGGTGGTCATGGTTGCGATGCCTGAGAACAGCGAGAATTCAGTCCATGTATGACGTCATTGTCGTCGGCGGCGGCTCGGCGGGAGCGGCCGTCGCTGCGCGCCTGTCGGAAGACTCCCAGACGCGGGTCCTGCTGCTGGAAGCCGGCGCCGACTGGCGCGCGGACGACGCGCCGTGGGAGATCGTGACGCCCAATCCGATTCCGATCATCCATGATCGCGCCTTCCAGGAGAAATGGCAGTGGCCGCAGCTGATGTCCCGCCGCGTCGCCGGGCAGGACATGCGCTTCTACTGGCGTGGCAAAGGGCTGGGCGGCAGCTCGATGATGAACGGCCAGATCGCGATCCGCGGTGTGGCCGATGCGTTCGACGAATGGGCGGCCAATGGCTGTACGGGATGGTCAGCCAAGGAGGTCATGCCGCTGTTCTCGGTGATCGAGGACGATCTCGCGCTTGGCGATCGCGAGGGGCACGGTCGCGGCGGCCCGCTTCCGGTCTACCGCGCACCGCCTGACAAATGGGGCCCGATCGACCGCGGCTTGCGCGATGCTGCGCTGGCGAGCGGCTATCCCTGGTGCGACGATCTCAACGGGCCCGACGGCGAAGGCGTCGCCTGCTATCCGATCAACAGCCGCAACGGCCGCCGTATTTCCACCAATGAGGGTTATCTCGAGCCGGCCCGCGGCCGTTCGAACCTCGAGATTCGCGGACGGGCGCTGGTCGATCGGCTGCTGATCAGCGACGGCAGGGCGACCGGCGTGCGCGTCCACATCGAAGGTGAAGGCGTGAAAAACGTCGCGGCGCGCGAGGTCGTGCTGTGCGCCGGCGCCATCCACAGCCCCGCAATCCTGCTGCGCTCCGGGATCGGCCCCGCGGCGGATCTGCAGGCGATGGGGCTTGCCGTCGTGCGCGATCTTCCCGTCGGCCGGCACTTCTTCGATCACCCGCTGTTCCGCACCACCATTCAGTTGCGTGAGGAGCTGCGTCCGACCGATCGCGATACGCGCCATACCAATTGCTGCGTCACTTACTCATCGGGCCTTGCCGGCGGCGGCAAGCGCGACATGATCCTGATCGCGTTCAATCACCGCGGCATCGGGATCCCCGGCGCGATCGGCGCCGGCCTGTTCAACGCCTTCTCACGGGGCACGCTCAAGCTCGCCTCGGCCGATCCGAGCGACGATCCGATCGTCGAGGAGAACATGCTGGCTGATCCGCGCGACATCGCGCGGATGCGCGACGCGGTGAAGCGGCTGGCGCTGATCACGGTGCAGCCGGCGCTGCGCGACATCGCCGACTGGATTCGCCTCGGCGATACGGAGCTCACGCTGCCGCAGGCGGCGGCGCTGCCCGATGCCGAGCTCGACGCGCTGCTGCGCCAGGTCACCGGCGACATCCAGCACGCCGCGGGGAGCTGCCGCATGAGCGGCTTCAACGATGACGATGGCGTGGTCAATCCGGATGGCACCGCGAAGGGGATCGCGGGGCTTCGCGTCGCCGACGCCTCGATCATGCCGTCCGACTGTCGCGCCAACACCCACTTGACGACGGTGGTGATCGGCGAGGCGATCGCGCGGATGATGCGAACGAGCCGATAGGCGCTACGCGATCGCGAAGCGAAGCCCGGCGCGGGCGCGCCCGCCGGAGATCGCGACCGGGGTGCCGTCGGCGCGCCAGCACGCGGCCCCCGTCAGCGTGCCGTCGTCGCCGAACGCAATCGCATTCATGCCGCCGGCCACGACCGGCTCGCGCCTGATCTCGTGGCCGCGTGCGGCGAGCTCCCGCGCCACATGGTCGGGAAACGCCGGCTCGAGCTCGAGCACGCCGCCCTGCGTCCAGAGCCGCGGCGCCTCCACCGCCTCCTGCAGCGACATGCCGTGGTCGATCAGGTTGACCAGCGCCTGGAAGGCCGAGGGAAAGATGCGCAAGCCGCCGGGCAGGCCGAGCGCATAGCGCAAGCGGCCGTCGCGCAGCGCCATCATCGGCGCCATCGAGGTGAAGACGCGCTTGCCCGGCTGGATCGACAGCGCGCGGCCCGGATGCGGATCGAAATTGTACATGTAGTTGTTGGCGGTCATGCCGGTGCCCGGGATCTGCACGCAGGCGCCGAACAGGCCGTTGATGGTCTGGGTCGCCGCGACGACGTTGCCCTCGGCATCGGCGACCGTGACATGGGTGGTGTTGGCGGACTCCGTCGGCGCAAGGCCCGGGCCGAAACTTCGGGCCCGGCTCATGTCGATCTGCGCCCGCCGCTCCGCGGCATAGACCTTCGACGTCAGCCGCTCGACCGGCACGTCGACGAAAGCGGGATCGGCGGTGGCGACCGCGCGGTCGGCGAAGGCGATCTTCAGCGCTTCGGCGAGCAGATGCACGCCATCGGCCGAACCGAAGCCGAGCCCGCCGACGTCGAAGCCTTCGAGGATGTTCAGCATCTGCACGATATGCACGCCGCTGGAAGACGGCGGCGGCGGGCCGATGATCTCATGGCCGCGATAGAAGCCGCGGATCGGCGCGCGCTCGGTCACGCGGTACGCGGCGAGATCCGCTGCATCGATCAAGCCGCCGTTCTCCGCCATGTAGCTGGCCAGCGCGGCACCGAGCGCTCCGCCGTAGAGCGCCCCGGGTCCCTGGTCCGCGATCAGATGCAGCGATGCCGCGTAGTCGCTCTGGATGACGCGCGTGCCGGCCTTCACCGGCGCGCCGCCGGGCAGGAACAGCGCGGCGAGACGCGGATCGCGCGCGAGATCGCTCGCGACCAGTCGCACGCAGTCGTTGAGATAGGGGCTCGCGATGAAGCCATGCTCGGCGAGCCGGATTGCCGGTGCCATGACCTCGACCAGCGGCAGCCGGCCGTAGCGTTCCAGCGCCTCGCACCATCCCTTCAATGCGCCGGGGACGGCCACGGCGCGTGCGCCGACGACGTTGCGACGGTCACGGGTCTCGCGCGCCAGCGCGATCTCGTCGGAGACCGGATCGTACATGCCGGGGTCAGCGCGCGACGGCGCGGTGCTCAGGCCGTCGAGCACGACGTGGCGGCCGTCGGCGAGGCGGATGTGCGATAGGCCGCCACCGAGAATTCCGACCATCATCGGCTCGACCACGGTGAGCGCAAACAGGGAAGCGACCGCGGCATCGATCGCATTGCCGTCGCGTATCAGCATCTCGGCGCCGGCGCTGGAGGCGAGCGGATGGTTGGTGACGACCATCCCGCGCGAGCCGGTCGCCGGCTGCTTCTCGCAGGTGAAGTCGGCGATGCGCCGTGTGGGCGAAGCCATTCGGGTCTCCTCTGTCGAACGGCGGATGCCGAGAGGTCGTCTTTCGCAATCCTGACCGATCCCTTGCGCAAGGGGAAGAGCGGCGCCCCAGTTCGACGAACTGATAAGTGCGTCACGCATGGCTCGGAGAGCATCGATCTCTCCCGCCGCGTTCTCATCGCCGCGCATCTGTGTTAGGCCTGCGCGCAGTTCCACTTTGCGAGCCCAGCTGATTCATGCCTCACTACGATCTGATCATTCGCGGCGGCCGCGTGCTCGACCCCGAAACGCAACTCGACGTCACCGCCGACGTCGCGATCAAGGATGGCGCGATTGCCGCCGTCGGCGACGTCACCGGAGCGGCGGATCAGGTCATCGATGCGGCCGGCCTTGCCGTCGTGCCCGGCTTCATCGATCTGCACGCGCACGGCCAGTCGCTCCCGGCGGACCGCATGCAGGCGTTCGACGGCGTCACCACGACGCTCGAGCTCGAGATCGGCGTCATGCCGGTGGCACGATGGTATGACGAGCAGGCGGCGATCGGCCGCCTTCTCAACTATGGCGCCGCTTCTGGCTGGGTGTTCGCGCGCATCGCGACGATGACGACGCAGCAGACCGCATCCAGCATCGCCGGCATGGGCGAGGCGATGCGCGACAAGCGCTGGGTCGAGGAGGTCGCGACTGCGGCCGAGACCGCGGAGATCGTCGAGCGCACCCGGCAGGGGCTGGAGCAGGGCGGCCTTGGCATCGCCTTCCCGAATGCGTATGCGCCCGGCACCGGCATGAAGGAGCTGTCGGAGCTGTGCAGCCTGGCTGCCAAGCAGAACGTGCCGACCTATACGCACATTGCCTACATGTCGAATGTCGATCCGCGCAGCTCGGTCGACGCCTATACGCGGCTGATCGGGCTTGCCGGCTCGACCGGTGCCCACATGCACATCTGCCATTTCAACAGCACCAGCCTGCAGGATGTCGAGCGCTGCGCCGAGCTGGTGCAGACCGCGCAGGCGCAGGGCCTCAAAGTCACGACTGAAGCCTATCCCTACGGGACCGGCTCGACGGTGGTCGGCGCCGGCTTCTTCGCCGATCCGGCGTTCTGCCAGCGCATGGGCACCGGCTATGACGCGATCGAGATGGTCGCCGAGCGTCATCGTCTCGGCAGCCGCGACGAATTGCTCGCGCGGCAGCAGGAAGATCCCGGCGCATTGGTGCTGATCCATTTCCTCGATGTCGCCGTCAACCAGCGCCACCGCGACCTGCTCGACGTCTCTGTGCTGTTTCCAGGGGGCGCCATCGCGTCGGACGCGATGCCGTGGATCCTGTCCAACGGCACGGACTACACCGGCGACGCCTGGCCGTTGCCGGACGACGCAGTGTCGCATCCGCGCTCGTCGGCGACGTTCACAAAATTCCTGCGCGAATGGGTGCTGGACCGCAAGGCGGTGCCGCTGATGGAGGGCCTCGCCAAGTGCACGCTGATCCCGGCCCGGATTCTGGAACCATCGACGCCCGCGATGCGAAAGAAGGGACGGCTGCAGGCCGGCTGCGACGCCGACATCGCGGTGCTCGATCTCGCCAGCCTGCGCGACCGCGCCGACTTCCTCAACATGAACCGGCCGTCCGAGGGCGTGCGGCATCTGCTCGTCCATGGCCGCGCCGTCATCGCAAATGGTGATCTTGTTCGCGATGTCAGGCCGGGACAGGCGGTGCGCCGTCCGATCCTGTCATGATCGTCCCGGTCCTGCTGGTTGCCGGATCGCTCGGCGCCGGCAAGACGACCCTGCTCAATCATCTGCTCGCCAATCCGGACGGGCGGCGCATCGCCGCCATCGTCAACGACTTCGGCACGGTCGACATCGACGCCCAACTGCTCGGCACTGTGACGGAGGAGGTGATCAGCCTGAAGAACGGCTGCATCTGCTGCTCGCTGCAGGGCGACCTGCTGCGCACGCTGTCGTCGGTCATCAAGCGCGATCCGGCCCCGGATGCGATTGCGATCGAGACCTCGGGCATTTCCGATCCGGCCGAGATCATTCGCAACCTGATGGATCCCGTGATCTTCAAGGTCGCGCCGCTCGAGACCGTGGTCACGCTGGTCGATCCGCAGCGGCTGCGCGACGATCCTGAGATCGAGCACGACGCGCTGTGGCGCTCGCAGCTGCGCGCCGCCGATTTCGTGCTGCTGAGCAAGGCCGACCTGCTCGACCGCGCCGCCCTCGACGAGGTCCGCGCCGTCGTGGGCCGCACCAAGCCGCAATCGGCGATCTTCGAGATCGCCCATGGCATCGTCGCGCCGGACCTGCTGTTCAGCCGCGACGCTCGTGCGCCGCGGACGTCGCCGCGGCAGATGCCCACCGCGTCAGAGCCGTTCGCCACTGTGACCTGGACCTCCCAGGCCCCGCTGTCGCTGGCCCGCTTTCAGCAGGTGATCGGAAAGCTCGCGCCGCGCACGCTGCGCATCAAGGGCGTCCTGCTGTTCACCGACCATCCGGGACAGCCGATCCTGTTTCAGTCGGTGGCGACGCGCGGCACGTTGGCGCCATCGCCAGTGCCGCCCGCGGACGGCCTCACGGCCCAGCTCGTGCTGATCGGACGTGAAGGTGAGCTCGACGCCGCCGAGATCGACGCACTGCTGCGCGAGATGGTCGTCGTTTGAGATCGAAGGGCGCGCGTCAGCTCGCCTGCCGCAATGCGCCGTCGGCGGCTTCGGCCCAGGTGCAGCAGCCGCCCCCGGCGCGCTTGGCGGCGTAGAGCGCGCTGTCGACTTCGCGCAGCACCTCGTCCATGGCCTCGTCCGTGAGCGGCCGGTCGTTCACCAGCAGGCCGGCGCTGGCGCCGATCACCACGGGTATGTCGGACAGCAGGAACGGCATCGATAGCGAGCGGACCGCCTCGCGCGCGAGCCCCAGCGCCTCGTCGCGTCCGTTCGCGCCGCGCGCGACCGGCCTCAGCAGCATGAACTCGTCACCGCCGAAGCGCGCGGCGAGGCCGCCCGGGCCGACACAGCTCGACAGCCGGGTCGCGACTTGCCGCAACAGCTCGTCGCCGGCGTGGTGCCCGTGGCGGTCGTTGACAGGTTTGAAACCGTCGAGGTCGATGGCAATGATCGCGATGGTCCCGACCGCGCGTTCAAGCGCGGCCAGGAAGGCGGCGCGGTTCGGCAGGCCGGTCAGGAAATCATGGTTGGCCTGGCGGGCCAGTGCGTGCTTGGCCTCGAGCCGTTCGATGAACGCGGTGCTGAGATGACGCGATGCCTCGCGGATCGAAAACCAGAACAGCACCAGCAGAACGGCGCCGAGCTGATAGGGCAGCTCGGGGCGCATCAATCCGGCGATCAGCGTCGGGGCGAGCAGCACGGCGGTGGTCGTCAGCACGACCCACGGGCGGATCGCCGCGCGGGACACCATGCCGACGCAATAGGACATCGACAGGCCGAAGGCGATCCATGCGCCCGGAGCATCGTTGAGCTGGAACGCGCGAAAGGTGAGGGCCCCAAGCGCAAGGCCGAAGGCGGCGGCGCCCGCGGCGTAGACCTTCTCCCAGAGGATCACGTCGCGATCGGACAGGCGCCCCGCATATTGCTTGTAGCGCAGCAGGCTGACGACGCGACCGATGGCGTTGACGATGATCGCGAACGAGATCGCGATGTAGCCGGGATCGTCGTGCAGGACCGCAAGCGTGACCGAGCCGGTGATGGCGGCCGCATTGATCGACATGACCTGCGGCAGAGAGGTGTACAGGAGATCGACGAGCTCGCGCCGGATCGCCGGGTTCGGATGGATGAATCTGGAAAGCAGCCCGTGTCCCATGGGGACACCATGCGACACCTTTCCTAACAGTTGATGGGCTTGAACGTTTCGCGCGACGAAGGTTCGAAGTTACCTTAAATCTTCGTCAATCCGTCAATCGCTCAAGGCGCGCGGCTGGGATCGGTGGTCGGATAGATCGGCGTCGCCGTCGACATTCGCGAGGGCATCGGCGCCGCCGCCGCCACTTTCGGCGCCTCGGCCTTCGGCGTTTCCGCCTTGATGTCGGATTTGGGCGGCTCGAGCTTCAGCGGCCGCAGCGGCTGACGCTTCGCCATCGCGTCGAGCACGGCGCGGTTGGTCTTCTCGATGCGCTTTGCGGCCGCGACGTCGGCAAAGGCGCGGTCGAACTTGCGCATGCGATAGAACACGATGCCGCGGTCGATATAGGCCTCGTGGTAACGGGGGTCGAGCTGGATCGCGGCGTCGAGATCGGCCAGCGCCGCCGCGAAATCGCCCTTCTGGAACGCGGCCATGCCGCGATCGTGACGGGCCTGGGCCTCGCTCGACGCCGTGCCGCCGGCGAGCATTGCATCTGCCGTGCATGGCGCGGTCGCGCCCGCCGCGCAGGGCGTACGCTCCTGCTCGGCCGAATAGACCACGTCCACCTTGCTGACCCGCAACGGCAGCGGCTCGGCGGGAGCTGAGGCATTGCTGCTCGACGCATTGCCGTTGCCGACCGTCGTGCCGGCAGTCGGGTCGCTGCCGGGATTCGCGGCCGCGTCGCTGGCCGTCGCCGCGTCAGTGAGGCTGTCGATCGGCCTGGCGGGAACCTGGTTCGGCTTTACCTTGTTGGTCGCAACCACGATCGGCTCGAGCGGCGCGACGGATGCCGAGGACATGTGGGTGAATAGGAGGTAGCCCGTCAGCGCCAAGGCGGACGCGCCGGCCAGCGCCATCACGCCGGACGCGACTTTGTGCACCTTGGCGACGACGGCGAGCTTGGAATCCTGCCGATGCTCGTCCTGCGCGGCGCCGAGCAGCCGGTCATAGGCCGTGCGCTGCTCCTTGTCGCCAAGAATGTCGTTGGCGCGGATGATCTGTCGAAACCGGAGCGCGGCGTCCGGATCGCCGGGATTGACGTCGGGGTGGCTCTCTTTGACCGCTTTGCGGAAGGCCACCCGGATATCGTCAGCGTCATCGTCCGGAAGAGCTCCGAGTAAATCGTAAAGCGTCTTCATCGTCGTTCTCGCTGCAGGCTTCCCTCGTCTCCGATCGAAATTCCTACGGCGAATTTACGCTGGAGCACTCGTACTAACTGTTTCCGCTTGGCATGATGGTTGGTCAATCCGGCGGAAAAATGACTGAAAATGGCGAAGTTCGTAGCCATTTTTGCCGTGTTTGAGCCATCGCGCTCGTCCTTCCTCGTCATGGTGCGCGCAATCTCAGATTGAGTCGCTGCTCTCTAGCCGCCTCCGCCGCCGGATCTTCCTCTATGGTGAAGAGAAAGTTTGAAGCCGGATTTAACGGGAGCTGATTGGCAGGTCAGTCGTTTGCGACAACATGCGATTGCCGCAGCAGTGTGGTACCGCCGCTCACCCGCCCGCGCGAGCCAGGTTCCGCCAGGGCGGACGCCGTTTTTGGAAACGCTCCGTGCAGCGGAAGCCGCCCGCGATCAGGCGCCTGCTTGCGGAACCAGCGGACCGGCCGCTATACCGGCCGCATGGCTGAACTTCATGGTGTCTTTCCCTACCTGGCCTCGCCGATCGGCGCGGATGGCACGATCCGTACGGAGGTGCTGGGGCGCCTGTGCGACGACCTGATCCATGCCGGTGTGCACGGCCTGACGCCGCTCGGCTCCACCGGTGAGTTCGCCTATCTCGATCGTGCCCAGCGCATGGCCGTCGTGGAGACGACCATCGATGCGGCCCAGGGCCGCGTTCCCGTGATCGCAGGCGTGGCCTCGACCGCGATCGCTGACGCGGTGGCGCAGGCCAAGGCTTACCAGAAGCGCGGCGCAACCGGCATCCTGGCGGTGCTCGAAGCCTACTTCCCGGTCAACGACGCCGGCATCGAGGCGTATTTCCGGGCGATTGCCGATGCCGTCGACGTTCCCATCGTCATCTACACCAATCCCCAGTTCCAGCGCTCGGACCTGTCGCTCGATGTCATCGCGAGCCTCGCCGAGCATCCGCGCATCAACTACATCAAGGACGCGTCCACCAACACCGGCCGGCTGTTGTCGATCATCACTCGCTGCGGCGACGCCATCAAGGTGTTCGCTGCGTCCTCGCACATTCCGGCGGCGGTGATGCTGATCGGCGGCAAGGGCTGGATGGCCGGGCCGGCCTGCATCATCCCGCGCCAGAGCGTCGAACTCTACAATCTCTGCAAGGCGTCCCGCTGGGACGATGCGATGCTGCTGCAGAAGAAGCTGTGGCGCGTCAACGAGGCCTTCGCCCGCTTCAACCTCGCGGCCTGCATCAAGGCCGGCCTGTCGATCCAGGGCTACGACGTCGGCGATCCCGTGCCGCCCCAGGCCCCGCTCTCGCTCGAGCAGCGCAAGGTCGTCGAAGAGGTCCTCAGCAGCCTGGGGTAATGCCAAGATCCTTACTGCCGTCATGGCCGTGCCGACCCGGCCATCCATGCCAAGCGGAAACGAAGTCGTGGATGCCCGGGCCCAGCCCGGGCATGACAGTGTGGTATGCCGCACCAGCACAATCACGGCTTGGCCAGCGGAACTGCGATCCGCTAAAACGCATGCAATTGCATTTGAACTGACCAAGGACTGACGAATGAACATTCTTCCCAACAATATGCGGTTTGGTGCGGGGCAGCCCGTCAAGCGTCTGGAGGATCAGCGACTGCTGACCGGGAAGGGACAGTTCATCGACGACAAGGCGGAGGATGGCGCGCTCTGGCTCTACGTGCTGCGCTCGCCGCATGCCCATGCGAAGATCGTGTCCATCGATGCCGCCGCCGCGCGGGAGATCGCCGGCGTGCAGGCGATCTACACCGGCGCGGACCTCGTCGCCGACGATGTCGGCACCATTCCGACATTGGCGATCTTCAAGCGGCCCGACGGCAAGCCGATGACGGTGCCGCCGCGCCGTCTGCTGGCGCACGAGATCGTCCGCTTCACCGGCGAAGCGGTCGCCGCCGTGGTCGCCACCTCGCGCACGATCGCGCAGGAAGCGGCGGAAGCGATCGTCGTGGACTACGAGGTGCTGCCGGCGGTGACCGATCCGGTGAAGGCGCTCGCGCCGGGTGCGCCCGTCGTCTGGGCGGAGGCGCCCGACAACATCGTCGCCGCGATGAGCTATGGCGATGCCGCCAAGGTCGAGGCGGCGTTCGCCGGCGCTACGCACAAAGTGTCGCTCGACATCACGAGCCAGCGCCTGGTGCCCTCGGCGATGGAGCCGCGCTCGACCATTGCCGAGATCGAGAAGAAGACCGGCAGGCTGTTGCTCCATGTGCAGTCGCAGACGCCGGCCTCGACCCGTGACGTGCTTGCGGAAGCCGTGCTGAAGCGGCCGAAGGAAAGTGTGCGCGTGCTGGTCGGCGACATCGGCGGCGGCTTCGGCCAGAAGACCAACCTCTATCCGGAGGACGGCATCGTCGCCTATGCCGCGACCAAGCTGGCCAAGAAGATCCGCTGGCGCGCCGAGCGCACCGACGAGTTCGTCGGCGGCACCCATGGCCGCGATCTCACCTCGACGGCCGAGTTCGCGCTCGATGCCAAGGGCAGGGTGCTGGCCTATCGCGTGCGTTCGATCGGCGCCACCGGCGCGTATTCGTCGGGCGCGGCCAACATCATTCCGCTGGTGCTGGGGCCGTTCGTCCAGACCGGCGTCTATGACCTGCCGCTGGTGCATTTCGAGGTCAAAACGGTCATGACCCACACCGCGCCGGTCGGCGCCTATCGCGGCGCCGGACGTCCCGAGGCGGTGTTCATCGTCGAGCGCCTGTTCGACACGGCCGCGCGCCAGATCGGGATCGATCCGCGCGCCATCCGCAAGACCAACTACATCAAGCCGGCGCAGCTCCCCTACACCAACGCGGTCGGACAGGTGTATGATTCCGGCGCCTTCGCCCACATGCTGGAGCGCGCGTCCAAGCTTGCCGATTGGGACGGCTTCAACGCGCGCAAGCGCGAGGCGAAGAAGCGCGGCATGCTCTACGGCCGCGGCCTCACCAGCTATATCGAATGGACCGGCGGCCGCGCCCACACCGAGAAGGTGTCGCTGCATGCGACGGCCGAAGGCCGCGTGATCCTGCATTCCGGCACCATGGCGATGGGGCAGGGGCTGCAGACCACCTACACGCAGATGATCTCCGACACGCTGGGTATCCCGCTCGACAAGATCGACGTCGTGCAGGGCGACACGGATCTCGCCACCGGCTTCGGCAGCGTCGGCTCGCGCTCGCTGTTCGTCGGCGGCACCGCCGTGGCGGTGTCGTCAAACGATCTCATCACCAAGGCGCGCGAGAAGGCGTCGAACCTGCTGGAGACCGCGGTCGAGGACATCGAATATCGCGATGGCGTCCTGACGGTCGTTGGCACCGATCGCCGCATCAGCCTGTTCGAGATCGCCGGCAAGGAGAAGCAGGCCAAGCTCTCGGTCGACAGCGAGGGCGAGGTCGACGGTCCGAGCTGGCCGAACGGCACGCACGTCTGCGAGGTCGAGATCGATCCGGAGACCGGCATCAGCCGCGTGGTACGCTACACCACGGTCGACGACGTCGGCGTCGCGGTCAATCCGATGCTGGTCGCCGGCCAGATCCATGGCGGCGTCGCCCAAGGCATCGGCCAGGCGCTGTACGAGAACGTCGCCTATGATGCCGACGGCCAGCTCCTGACCGCGACCTATCAGGACTACTGCATCCCGCGCGCCGACGACGTGCCGCCGATCGTGGTCACCCTCGACGATTCTGCGCCGTGCAAGACCAACCCGCTGGGCGCCAAGGGCTGCGGCGAGTCCGGTGCCATCGGCGGTCCGCCCTGCGTCACCAACGGCGTGATGGACGCGCTGTTCGAGTTGGGCATCACCAACCTGCAGACGCCGCTGACGCCGGAGAAGGTGTGGCAGGCGATCTCCGAGGCGAAGGCGGCAAAGGCCAAAGCGTCGGCCTGAGCGAGCGCGCGGGACGCTCCCGCGTCGGACGTGCTCCTGTTGCGTCGCTCAACGCGCCGATCTGCGCCGAGCTGTTCGGTGACGAGGGCGGCGAGGGTTACGCCCGCATCTGGTCGCGCCCCTGCATGCGCAGCGGCGACTGATCTTGCTGCGTCATAGCCCGCCATTCCGGGGCAGCCCGTCAGGGCTGAATCCGGAATCTCGAGATTTTCGGTGCAATTTCGCACCTGAGGGGACGATGCTGTCGGATCGCCCCGCCGAGCCCGGCAAGACAACGATCTCACGCGAATCGTCGCGGCGTCGCGACCGAGAGCGACGATGATTGACCCAGATCAAGGTCGCCGACTCGCACTCGCCTCTAGATTGTATCCAACACAACGAGGAGCGCGACCATGCGGCGGTGTGCGGGCGTGATGAGCGGGGCGATGGCTTTGGCAATGGTCGCGTTTGGATCATCTCTGGCGGACGCGTGTTCGCGCGTCCTCTGGGCCGATAATGGTCAGGCCGTTGTCACCGGGCGCAACATGGATTGGCCCGAAGACATGCGCACCGATCTCTGGGCCTTCCCGCGCGGCCTTGCGCGCAAAGGCGAGAGCGGCGACGACAACGAACTGAGTTGGACGTCGAAATACGGCAGCGTCGGCGGGGCGGTTTATAATCTGGCGATCGCCGACGGCATGAATGAAAAAGGTCTTGTCGCCAACCTGCTGTGGCTCTCCGAGAGCGATTACGGAAAGCGCGATCTCAAGCGCCCCGGCCTCGCGCTGTCGCTATGGGCGCAATACAACCTCGACAACTTTGCCACCGTTGCCGAGGCCGTGGCCGACATCGAAACCGGTCGCTATCAACTCATCACCGCCGGCATGCCCGGATACGCGACGGCGACCGTGCATCTGTCGCTTTCGGACGCGACGGGCGATTCGGCGATCATCGAAATCGTCGATAGCGGCAAGGTGCGCGTTCATCACGACCGCCGCTATCTGGTCATGACGAACTCGCCGCCCTTCCCCGAGCAGCTCGCCAATCTGAAGAAATACCACGTCTTTGGCGGCACCGAAGCGCTGCCGGGGACGAGCGAAGCGGCCGACCGCTTCGTCCGCGCCGCCTATTACATCCAGAACCAGACCAAGCCGTCGGACACCCGCCAGACCGTGGCCCGCATGTTGTCGGTCATGCGCAACGTGGCGCAGCCTTTCGTGCGGCCAGACCCGAAGCGGCCGGAGGCGTCGCATACGATCTGGCGGGCCGTCGCCGACTCGACCGACCGGCTCTATTTCTTCGAATCGACCCTCAGCCCGAACATCGTCTGGGTCAGCTTGCCGCTCATCGACCTTTCCGTCGGCGCTCCGATCCGGAAGCTCGACCTGTCCGGGGCGGACAGGGATCTGGTCGGCGAGGTGAGCAGCCAGTTCAAGCCGGCCGCGCCGCTGGAATTCAAGAAAGGCGGCTCCTGACGGGGCGGAACCCTGAGGACAGATACAACGTCATCTTTATATCTGCGTTGTGGCGCTCGCACGCCGCGCGACATGATTGCGGGCGCTCGCCGGGAAGCCCTGTCACCGCACCGGGCCGGAAGCGCCGCGCCGTTTGTTAAGGACGGATTGTGGTGCATTGCAGCACTGAGGCTATGCGTCGGCGATGCTGTCGCACCAGAGTATTCCTGCCACATCAGCAACCTCCTGCTTTGGTCATGCCATGATCACGCACGAAATCGGCCCGGATGCCGACCGCAAGGTAAGGATCTCTCCGGTCAACTCGCACAATGAGTGGGATCCACTCGAGGAAGTGATTGTCGGAAGGCTCGAAGGCGCGACGATCCCATCCGCCCATCCGGTCGTCGCCTGTAACATTCCGGGAATGGCTGCACGGGCGCAAGCGCTGCTCGGGGGCTTCCGCTATCCAAGGATGTTGATTGAACCGGCTCAGCGCGAGCTCGATGGCTTTATTGCGCTGTTGCAGTCGCTTGGCGTGGTGGTCACCCGGCCGGAACCGGTTGATTTCAAGAAGCGCTTCAGCACGCCCGAATGGTCTTCGCGCGGCTTCTGCAACTCCTGCCCGCGCGATAGCATGCTCGTGATCGGAGACGAAATTATTGAAACGCCCATGGCGTGGCCCAGCCGCTATTTCGAGACCCATTCCTTTCGTCCGGTCCTGAAGGACTATTTCCGTCGCGGCGCCCGCTGGACTGCCGCGCCACGGCCGCAACTCACGGACGAACTGTATAACGCCGATTTCAGATGGCCCGAAGAAGGTGAGCCGATGTCATATATTCTGACTGAATTCGAACCGGTGTTCGACGCTGCCGATTTCGTTCGCTGCGGGCGCGATCTGTTTGTAACCCTCAGCAATGTCACCAATGCGTCCGGCATCGAATGGCTGCGCCGCCATCTCGGCGACGGCTATCGCATCCACGAGATCGAGAGCCGCTGTCGTAGCCCGATGCACATCGACACGACCATTTTGCCGCTGGGGCCGGGCAGGCTTCTGATCAATCCCGAATACATCGACGTCAGCCGCCTCCCGGACATACTGAAGAAATGGGACATTCTCGTCGCTCCCGAGCCTGATCCGATCACCGATCGCTTGCTCAATATCACGTCGCTATGCGGAAAATGGCTCAACATGAATGTACTGATGGTGGACGAAAAGCGCATCATCGTTGATCCGCATCATGTGCGAACGATGCGTGCGATCGAGCAATGGGGTTTCGAGCCGATCCCCTGCGAATTCCTGCATTACGCCGCATTTGGCGGCGCATTCCATTGCGCGACACTCGACATCAGGCGGCGCGGGGCGCTCGAGAGCTATTTTTGAGGATTGGCACGCCTATCCGGACTCGAGGCGCAGTCCGACGATGCCAAGTACAATGAGACCAATCGAGGCGAGCCGGGTCGCGGTCGTCGGCTCGTCGAACAGATAGATTCCGAAGAGAGTGGCGACGGCGATGCTCGCGCCGGTCCACGCGGCGTAGGCCGTGCCCATCGGGATCGTCTTCACGGCGAGGCCAAGACAACCGACGCTGGCGCCCATAAAACCCACGGTGACCAGGATCGACGGCAGGCGCGAGAGACCTTCGGAATATTTGAGAGCGATCAGCCAACCCACCTCGCAAAGGCTGCCAATGAATAAGATCACCCAGGCCATGAGAGGTTCTCCCAAAAGATGGGCTTAACGATCCTCGACGGAGTTCGTGTCAGAATTCCACGGTCTCGCTATTCTGCCAACTCGTTCCGCCAAGCCCTTACACTTTGCAAGTGCGCGCTGGAAGGCTACGGAAAAGCCGGCTTGTCGGATCACCCTGGGTAAGCGGTTCAAGAGCCAACAAATATGAGTCGATCATCAATTGAGAGCTGCCTGGGCACCTGATGGAGATTTCGTCTACGGCCGCCGTGGTGATCGAACAGCACGGCATGTCGGCTCATGGCCCGAAGCGTAAGAGCTGGAGCGCGCCCGACATTTCCGGAGCTGGGGTCAGATCGGCTGTGCCACCCGCCTGCCGGCCACAGCCGCCCTTGGTCCGAAGTTGACATCCAAAATTGTAGGCTCCGGTAGAATCTACTTCGCTCTTACGACCCCGCCGCAAATCCCCCAGCTTCGAAAAAGACTGGTTGCTCGCGGTCGGCCAATCGGGATGGTGAGCCTTCGCAGGACCGCGCAGAAGTGCGGCTCGATCCCTCTTGCGGTGGTGGCCTGACGGTGGACAAGGGTGGGGAGTCGGGCGATTCAGCGATGAGCAGACGACGTAATGTCACGCCCCGGGCGTCCAGTCAGCGCGAGAGGCCGTATCGTTTGGGCATCATCATTGGAAAGCAATGAGTTGAGAAGAGAACTAGGGTTTAGTTTCCCATTTCAAACAAAACTCAATGTCGTCCCATCCGATACACGCCTTATGTTCATCCCAATTGACACAGATCTTCTTTTTTCCAAAACTTACACAGTATTTTCCCGATGCCTTTGCCAAGGATGGCTCGACATATATTGTCTTTCCATCGATCTCGGTTCGCACCAAAATGGTTTTGCCTTTTTTGTCCGTTACTGTTGTTTTGTCTTTACTGAGAAACAGATCTTCATCGGTCATGGTTCTTTCTCCTAAATTGCGCGCTGCCACTTGCGTCCCGGTTCGATGTCAAGCGGTCAACTCAATATAAAACCGACCAGCACCCGTTAGCTTGGCGCGAACTTGAATTCAGTCATGCTTACACCTAGAAGTAGAAATTATCTCAGAATACTACGTGTTGATTTCGATCAAAGTCGGTCGGTCCGTCTACGACGAAAACACCCAAGCTAAAGCTGCCGGGAATGCTGGCAAGCCAGGATGTCCGCCCCAACGGTCGCGACCGGGGGCGGCTGAGTCGGGCAAAACGCGCGAAGATTTGTGCCGGTCCGATCGTACGGGAGTGCCGTAGGGGACGAAAAATCATGGGCGCGCAAAAACTCATTTCGCCAGCCGTTTCAACGCGCAAGGGCTGGTGAGGCCGTAGTCCCGAAATTTTCCTCTTTCTTTTTATCAGAAATCATGGATGATGCACGCATCCCGCCTCGACGAGAGGGGCGTTGCGCGCGATCGTCACGACACGCGAGGCGAGGATGCGATGGACGTTTTTGCGGCGTGAGACGAACGCGGCGAGGGCGGACGTGAAGTCGTGTGGTTCTGGCATCCCGACGCTGATGCTAAGTTGCTTGGGTGATGATCCGAGCGACGACGGTGGCCAAAAAGCCCGGTGCACCGAGAAGAGCACGATATAAGCGTTAAAACCGTCGCGCAGGGAAGGCCGGGACGTCTCGGCCGAACCTGTGGTTCCTGCCCCGTGCATTTTGTTCGCACGGGGGCCATGGGGGCGGCGAGCTCCCGGCCTTCCCTGCGCCCTCTCGATCTTCGAAAGGGCATGTCGATCGCAAGACCCGGGCGTGATCCGCCGCGGGACGACGACGTCATGTCTGCTGCTGTTTGAGATGTGAATCTGGACGTGGATCGACTGCTGTCGACCGATCCACCGGCAGCTCCAGTCGCACACTGAAGTCGCCTGCCACTCCGCTGAACCGCAGACGGCCGCCATGGGCCTGCGCGACCTCGCTCGCAATGGCGAGGCCGAGGCCTGAGCCGTGGGAGCCGTCGCCCTTCTGGAAGGGAGATAGCAATCGCTGCTGCGCCTCGGCGGCGATGCCGGGGCCGTCATCCCAGACGATGATCGCGACATGGCTCGCCTTGCTTCCCACCGTCACCATCAGCCGCATCTTTGCACCATGCGCCAGCGCGTTGTGAATGAGATTGGCGAGTGCCTCGCGCAGGCTGATGGCATCGACGGCGATGACGGCATCGTCTTCTGCTGGCACGAAGCTGACGGAGACCTCGCGGTCGAGCGACAGCGGCACGCTCTGCGATAGCACCGACTTGGCCAGCGCGTTGATGTCGGTCGCGGCGAAGCGCGGCGCCTGGGCGCGGTGCTGGATCATGGCGTGATCGAGCAGTTGGCTGGTGAGGCGGGCGAGATCCGCGATGCGACTGCGCAGCCTGTCGAGCGCCTTCGGGTCCTTGGTCTGATCGCTCAGCAGCTCGACCTCGGCATCGATCGCAGCCAGCGGCGTGCGCAGCTGGTGGGTGGCGTCGGCGATGAAGCGCTGCATCAGCGCGATGCGCTCGGCGAGGCGCTGCATGAAGCCGTCGATCGCGCCGACCAGCGCGCGCACCTCGCGCGGCGGCGTGATCGCGATCGGGCTGAGATCGTCCGGCCGGCGCTTGACGATCTCGGCCTCGATCCGCGTCAGCGGCGCGAACACCAGCCGCAGGCATAGCGCAGTCGCCACCAGCGCCAGCACGCTCATCGCGGCGATGAGGCCGATCGCCTTCGAGGCAAGATCCCAGGTCAGTGCGTCGCGGGCGCGCAGGGTCTGCGCCAGCACGATCTGGCTCCAGCCGTCTCCGGGCGCGCCGTCGAGCTTGCGCGCTACCGCGGCGATGCGCACGGCCTGGTCGCGATAGATGCCGTCGCGCAGCACGACGCCCTCGCGCAGCGCCCTGGCGGGCGCGGTGACGGCGAGATCGTCATAGCCGGCGACGACGACGCCGCGCGGATCGGTGACGCGATAGAACACGAGGTCATAGGCCGACAACGTCGCAAACGCTGCCGCCGGCGGATCCAGCGTCACGACGCCACCCTGCATGTAGATGTTCTCGGCGATCTGCACGGCGCCGCCGGCGAGCAGCTTGTCATAGGCGTCGCGCGCGGCGGTGGCGGCATATTGCCAGGCGGCGAGGCTCAGCACGACGGCGCCGACGGCCAGGATCGCGCCGATCGCGATCAACAGCCGCGCGCGCAGCGAGGTCCTGAGGTCACGAAGCGTGGAGCTGATAGCCAAGGCCGCGCTCGGTCTTGATTTCGACTGTTGTCGCCGCCAGCTTGCGCCGCAGCCGGGCGACGAACTGCTCGACGGCGTTGGGGCTCGGATCCTGGTCGAAGCTGAACAGCTGCTCGACCAATTCCTCCTTGGCGACGTAGCGGCCGGGACGCGCCGCGAGAATCTCCAGCACGGTCAGCTCGCGCCGTGTCAGATCCAGCGGCTGGCCGGCGACGCTTGCAGTACGGCCGGCGCGGTCGATCACCAGCGGTCCCAGGGTCAGCAGATTGTCGGACTGCCCGGCCGCCCGCCGGAGCAGCGCCCGCGCCCGCGCCTCCAGCTCGCGATAGTCGAACGGCTTGATCAGGTAGTCGTCGGCGCCGAGGTCGAGCGCGCCGATGCGGTCGTCCACCGCCGAGCGCGCGGTCAGCACCAGCACCGGCGTGCGCAGGCCGCGCTTGCGCAGGTGCTTGAGCACGGCAAAGCCGTCCATGTTCGGCAGCATCACGTCGAGCACGATCAGGTCATAGGTCTGCACCTCGATCAGCTCGCTCGCGGTGCGGCCGTCCTTTTCCCAGTCGACGGCGTAGCCGATCCGCTCGAACCGGCTGGTCACGGCGGCGCCGATCTCGGGCGTGTCTTCCACCAGCAGGATGCGCACGGTCTCGTTGTCCGCCTCGGAGTCAGGTTCGCGTCAGTCTCCTCCTCTATCACCTCGGATAAGGGCGCCGAAGTGCACCAAGCGAAATTTCGCACTGCAATATAACGGAGGGGAGGACGCATGACCGTCCATCAATCGCCATCTCAGTTCGAGCCGCTGCTCTCCGTCGAGGGCGTGACGCTCCAGTACAAGACGCCGGACACCTTGGTCACGGCGACCTACCGCGTCGATTTCAAGGTCTTCGATTCCGACCGCTTCGTGCTGCTGGGGCCCTCCGGCTGCGGCAAATCCACCCTTCTGAAGGCGATCGGCGGCTATCTGAAGCCAACCGAGGGCCGCATCCGCCTCAAGGGACACGACGTCAGCGAGCCCGGCCCGGACCGCATGATGGTATTTCAGGAATTCGACCAGCTCCTGCCGTGGAAGACCGTGCGCGAGAACGTCGTGTTCGCGCTGACAGCCAGCGGCCGGCTCGGCGCGGCCGAGGCCAACGAGCGGGCGAGGTCCTATATCGACAAGGTCGGCCTCACCAAGTTCATCGACTCCTATCCGCACATGCTCTCCGGCGGCATGAAGCAGCGCGTCGCGATCGCCAGGGGCATGGCGATGGAGCCCGACGTGCTCTTGATGGACGAGCCGTTCGCCGCGTTGGACGCGCTGACCCGGCGCAAGATGCAGGATGAGCTCCTGCAATTGTGGCAGGACACCCGCTTCACCGTGCTGTTCGTGACGCATTCGATCGAGGAGGCGATCAAGATCGGCTCGCGCATTCTGCTGCTGTCGCCGCATCCCGGCCGCGTCCGCGCCGAGCTCAACAGCGTGCCGCCGGGCACGATGGGCTCGCCCGAGCAGGTCGCGCTCGAAGGGCGCATCAACGACATGCTGTTCGGCCATCACTGAGACACGAGGAGAGCATCATGAGCGAGACGCTGGCGCTGCGCCCCGAAATCGTCAATGCAGACACGCCCCTCGGCGACGTCAAGGTCGAGGCCAGCCTGTCCTGGCTGGAACGCATCTACCACGTCGGTGCGGTCCGCAAGGCCATCATCCTGGTGGCACTCGCCGCGCTGTGGCAGGCCTATGGGCTGTGGCTCGGCAATCCCCTGTTGTTTCCGACCTTCACCGACACGCTCTCAGCCTTCTTCGAGAACATCGGCAACGGCATCATCCCTGCGCGCACCCTGGTGTCGCTGGAGACGCTGCTGATCGGCTACGGCATCGGCATCGCGCTGGCGGCCGTGCTGACCACGATCGCGATCGGCTCGCGGATCGGCGCCGACATGCTGGAGGCGCTGACCTCGATGTTCAATCCGCTGCCGGCGATCGCATTGCTGCCGCTGGCGCTGATCTGGTTCGGCCTCGGCAAGGGCAGCATCATCTTCGTGCTGGTGCATTCGGTGTTGTGGGCGATCGCGCTCAACACCCATTCCGGCTTCCGCTCGGTGTCGAACACCTTGCGCATGGTCGGCCTGAACTACGGCCTGCGCGGGTTGAAGCTGGTGCGCTTCATCCTGATCCCGGCTGCATTTCCGGCCATCCTCACCGGCCTGAAGGTGGGCTGGGCCTTCGCCTGGCGCACCCTGATCGCGGCCGAGCTGGTGTTCGGCGTGTCCTCGGGTTCCGGCGGCCTCGGCTGGTTCATCTTCGAGAACCGCAACCAGTTGGAGACGGCCAACGTCTTCGCCGGCCTGTTCACCGTGATCTTCATCGGCCTCGTCGTCGAGAATCTCGTGTTCGCGACCATCGAGCGCAAGACGGTGCGGCGCTGGGGCATGCAGCACTGATTTTCGAGTTATAAGCACAACAACACGGAAGGGAGACGACCATGTCCTGGAGCAAATCACTCACGGCCGCCGCGCTCGGCCTCACCGCGCTGCTCGGCGCCACCGGCGCTTCGCAGGCCGAGGTCAAGGAAATCCGCCTCTCCAAGGGCTACGGCATCCTCTATCTGCCGCTGATCGTGATGGAGGATCAGAAGCTGATGGAGAAGCAGGCGGAGAAGGCCGGGCTCGGTCCGTTCAAGGTGAACTGGCAGATGCTCGACGGCGGCAACATCATCAACGACGCGATGATGGCCGGCTCGCTCGACATCGCCGGCACCGGCGCGCCCGGCTTCATCACGCTGTGGGCCAAGGCCAAGGGCATTCCGGCGGTGGAGGTGGTCGGCGTCAGCGGCCTCTCTTCGACCTCGCTGTGGATGAACACCAACAATCCTGAGATCAAGTCGCTGAAGGATTTCAAGCCGAGCGACAAGATCGCCCTGCCGGGCATCAAGACCTCGCTGTCGGCGGTCATGCTGCAGATGATGGCGGCGCAGGAGTTCGGCAAGGAGAACTACGCCAAGCTCGATCCGATGACTGTCGGCCTGCCGCATCCGGAGGCGCTGGCGGCGCTCACCTCGGGCAAGACCGAGATCACGGCGCATTTCACCTCGCCGCCGTTTTCCTACATCGAGCTGAAGGATTCGAAGATTCGCCGCGTCGCCAATTCCGCCGACGTGCTCGGACGGATGACGATGGACGTGGTGTTCGCGCCCAAGCGCTTCGTCGACGCCAATCCCAAGGTCGTGCAGGCGTTCCTCGACGCGCTCGACGAGGCCTGCACGCTGATCGCCAACGACAAGGCTGCCGCGGCCGAGATCTATGCCCGCACCGCCAAGGTGAAGACCACCAAGGAGGACGTGCTGGAGATGCTGCAGGACAAGGACACCTGGTTCTCGTCGACGCCAGAGGGCGTGCTGAAGATCGCCGAGTTCATGCACGGCGTCGGCTCGATCAAGGTCAAGCCGGCGAGCTGGCAGGACATGTTCGTGACCCAGCTACGCGACCGCAAAGGCAGTTGAGCGAGACCCGTCACGGCCTGCGCGGCCAATGACTGGCATCCGCGAGGTCACCCGGGAACTCTCCCGAACCCACGCTCCGGCCGCCGGCCGTCATTGCGCCGCTGCCCAAGCTGTGCTCTGACGAGGCGGCACAACCGGGAGAAGGGGGACGCGCGATGCGGAAATTGCTGACCGTGCTGGCGGCGCTGATGACGCTGAGCCTGACCAATTGCGGCTACAATGCCATCCAGACCAATGACGAGCAAGTCAAGGCGGCTTGGTCCGAGGTCGTCAACCAGTATCAACGCCGCGCCGACCTCGTGCCCAACCTGGTCAACAGCGTGAAGGGCTTTGCCCAGCAGGAGAAGGACGTGCTGCTCGGCGTCACCAACGCCCGCGCCAAGGTCGGCAGCGTCCAGGCCACGCCCGACGTCGTCAACGATCCCGCTGCGCTGCAGAAGTTCCAGGCCGCGCAGAGCGAACTGACCGGCGCGCTGTCGCGGCTCCTGGTTGTCACTGAGAATTATCCGCAGCTGAAATCGGACGCGCTGTTCCGCGACCTGATGTCACAGCTCGAAGGCACCGAGAACCGCATCACGGTGGCGCGCAACCGCTTCATCAAGGCGGTCCAAGAATACAACGTCGGCATCCGCACGTTCCCGAATAACCTGACCGCAATGATGTTCGGCTACAAGGAGAAGGCCAACTTCACGGTCGAGAACGAACGCGAGATCTCGGTGGCGCCGAAGGTCGATTTCAACACGCCGTCGCCTGCGCCCTCGAAATAGCCGGAGCAGGGAATCGTGCGCGCGCTGCCGGTCCTCAAGGCGCTGCTTGCGACGCTGCTCGTCTGCTTCGCCACGATGGTGCTGGCCGACGTCGCGGTGCCGCAGCTCACCGGCCGCGTCGTCGACCAGACCGGCACGCTGTCCTCCTCGGACATCGCAGGCCTCGCGCAGAAGCTGAAGGACCTGGAAACCCGCAAGGGCAGCCAGGTCGCGGTGCTGATCGTGCCGACGACGCAGCCCGAGACCATCGAGCAGTTTTCGCTCCGCGTCGCCGAGACCTGGAAGATCGGGCGCAAGAAGGTCGACGACGGCGCGCTGCTGGTGATCGCCAAGAACGACCGCAAGCTGCGCATCGAGGTCGGCTACGGCCTCGAAGGCAGCCTCACCGACGTCACCGCGCGGCGCATCATCGACGAGGTCATCACGCCGAAATTTCGCAGCGGTGATTTCGCCGGCGGCATCGACGCCGGCGTCGATCGCATCATCGGCGTGATCAATGGGGAGACCCTGCCGGTGCCGCAGCCGCAGGCCTCGCACGGCACGGATCTCGACATCGACTCGATCTCCTCCTTCGCGCCGGTGGCGCTGTTTGGTGCGCTGGTGATCGGCGGCATCCTGCGGACCCTGCTCGGACGACTGATCGGATCGCTCGCGACCGGCGGCGCTATGGGCGTGATCGCCTGGCTGCTGGTGGGATCGGCGGGTCTCACGGCGCTGTCGGCCATTGCCGGCTTCGTCATCGCTTTCATTGCCGACAGTTTCGCCGGGATGAATACGCCGGGCAGCGGCCGCCGCGGCGGCTGGTCGAGCGGATCGTCGTCGGGCGGTTGGAGCAGCGGCAGCTCGAGCGATAGCGGCAGCTTTTCCGGCGGTGGCGGCAGCTTCGGCGGCGGCGGCGCCTCGGGCAGCTGGTAAGGACGGGACGCGCGACCATGGGCATCAAGCGGATCGGCAGGCATCTCCTGCATCGTCCCTGGCAGCTGAAGCGCATCTTCACGCCCGCAGTGCTCGCGCGCATCGAGCAGGCGATCAAGGATGGCGAGCGCACCCATGCCGGCCAGCTTCGCTTCGTCGTCGAGGGCGCGCTCGACGGCCGGCCGCTCTGGCGCGACCAACCGCCGCGCGAGCGCGCGTTGGATCTGTTCTCGCACCTGCGGATCTGGGACACCGCGCACAACAATGGCGTCCTGATCTATCTGCTCTTGGCCGATCGCGACGTCGAGATCATCGCCGACCGCGGCATCCACGACCGTGTCGGCGCGGCGGGTTGGGAGGCGATCTGCCGGGCGATGGAGGCTGAGTTCCGCCAGGGCCACTTCGAGCAGGGCGTCATGCAAGGCATCTCCGCCGTCTCACGCGAGCTCGCCAGGCACTATCCGCCGCACGCCGGCGATCCAAATGAGCTGCCCGACGCGCCAGTGGTGCTGTAGCGATCCATTCCGCGGCACACGTCTCGCTCAACCCGACTTGAAATTGGCGGGCACGATTCCAACCCCGTCATTGCGAGCGCAGCGAAGCAATCCAGACCGTCTCTGCGGAGGGATTCTGGATTGCTTCGCTGCGCCGCTGCGCTCGCAATGGCGCGGACGGAGCCGTGTTTGCCATTCACGTCGTCGTCGCAGAAGCGCCGTACCGCTTCGCCATCGCCCCCGCCATCTCCGTCATCTTCGCCCGCAACTCGGGCGGATCGAGCACTTCGACCTCCGGCCCGAAGCGCAGCAGCTCGCCAACCGCATGCCATAGTGTTGTTCCGGTCGGGATCGTCGCGATGCGCCAGCCATCGGCATCGGCTTCGTCGGCCAGGCGCGTGCGGGCGCGCACATAGGGCTGACTCAGCGCCTCTAGCAGCCGCACGCCGAGCGGTGACAGCCGCACCGTTGCGAGCTTCGGATGCAGCTCCGCTTCCAGCCGCTCGGTCGCAGCCCGCCAATAGGCGGCGAGATCGAAGTCGGCGGGCCGCGCGAAGGTCTCCACTGTGACGGTGCAATCGAGCACGCGCGCCACGCGATAGGTGCGCACGCTGCGCTCGACCTGCCCTGCGAGATACCAGCCGCCGCCCTTGAGCACGAGGCCGAGCGGCGCCACCCGGCGCCGCTTCTCGGCGCGCCAGCTCTGATAGCGGATGTCGATCAGGCGGTCGGCGAGCAGCGCGTCCGCAATGGTTCGCAGATGCGTCGGCTCCTCGGACTCGCCGAACCAGCCAGGCGCGTCGAGATGGAAGCGCGCCTGCATGCGGCCGGCATTGGCGCGCAGGCTTTGCGGTAGTGCCGCCACCAGCTTGGTCTGCGCCGCGCTCATCGCGCCATCGAGCCCGAGCGCGGCAGCGGGGCCCGGCAGGCCCGCCATGAACAGTGCGTCGGTTTCCGCCGGCGACAGCCCGTTCAGCCGCACGCGATAGCCGTCGAGCAGGCGGAATCCGCCTTCGGCGCCGCGCTCGGCATAGACCGGGATCCCCGCCGCGGCGAGCGCGTCGATGTCGCGATAGATCGTGCGCACCGAGACCTCGCAGGCGTCTGCGAGCTCGGGCGCGGTGACCTGTCCCCTGGCCTGCAGGGTGGTGAGGATCGAGAGCAGCCGGCTCGCGCGCATGCCCTTCTTTAAACATACCTGACACACCTTGTCAGGTATGGTGTGCGACAAGCCCGCACCGCAGCCGGCAATGGGAGGACACCATCATGACCGCCGACGACAAGATCACGCTGTATTACTCACCGCAGACCCGCGCCGCCGGCACCCGCGTCCTGCTCGAGGAGCTGGGCGCGCCCTACGATCTGCATGTCCTCAACATGAAGGCGGGCGAGCAGCGCAAGCCGGAGTTCTTGGCCGTCAATCCGCTCGGCAAGGTGCCGACGATCGGACATCGCGGCCAGATCGTGACCGAGCAGGTCGCGATCTTCATCTATCTCGCCGATCTGTTTCCGCAAGCGGGGCTGACGCCGGCGCTCGACGATGCCATGCGCGGGCCCTATCTGCGCTGGATCGCCTATTACGGTGCGTCGTTCGAGCCCGCCGTGATCGACCATTTCATGAAGCGCGAACCGGCCCCGATCACGCAGTCGCCCTATGCCGACTACGATACGATGCTGGGCGCGCTGGAGCAGCAGCTCGCCAAGGGGCCGTATCTCCTCGGCGAGCGCATGACCGCCGCCGACGTGCTGTGGGGCGTCGCCTTCAACTGGACCATGATGTTCGGCGTCGTGCCGCGCAAGGACGTGTTCGTGCGCTATGCCGAGCGCATCACCCAGCGTCCGGCGTTCCAGCGCGTCACCGCCGCGGATGCCGAGATGGCGGCCCAGCACGCGGCCGCCGCCGGCGTCTGAGCGCCAGCATCGACGCAATCGAGCGAGGTCCCGCCGGCAACGGGACCTCGCTGATGTGATTGCACGTTGTCCGGCAGGCGCAGCTCGCCAAATGCCGGGCTTCCCGCGGTGGCGCCGCTAGTTCAGGCTGATCCCCGTGAGCGGCGTGCCGTCGACGCCGTTGTTGCTGATCGCGTTGTTCTTGAAGGACGAGACGGAGCCGCCGCCGGTCTGGACGACGCCGTTGGCGTTGCCCTGGATGACGGAATTTCCCAACGTCACGATGGCGCCGCTGCCGCTCGCCAGAACGCCGGTGTTGTTGAACTCGGAGGTCAGCCGGTCGAGAAACACGCCCATCCCCGGCTTTCCGGCCGGGACCGTGGCGGATATCCCGGCATTGGCATTTTCGATGGCCTTCGTGTTCGAGACGAGCACGCTGATCGCGCTGCTCGAATTCGCGGTCGAGACCGTGACGCCGAACGCGGACGCCTTGAGCGAGGAGTCTGCGATCACCACCTGTGCCGCACCGGTCGGCGCGACCGAGATCGCGCTTTGCGAGAAGTTCTCGAAGGTACAGTTCTCGACGACGAGCTTTCGGCCGGCCAGGAAATTGACGCCATTGAGGCCGAGGGTCGTGCCGGCGCCGTTGATGCTCAGATTGCGCAGGATGATGACGTCGTTGGCGCCGGCATTCACGTTGATGCCGTTGGTCGCCGACGCCAGGATCGAGGCCATGGTCCCCCCGCCGTCGATCGTGATCGATTTGGTGATCGTGACGGCGCCGTAGCCGCCGGGATCGAGCACGTCGATCTCACCGCCGGCGGCGGTCTTCGAGATCGCACCGGCGAAGGTCTTGCAGGGCGCCGTGCGGCTGCACGGGTTGACGTCGTCGCCGACGCCGGACACCCAGGTCCGCGTCGCCTGCGCGTGAGCCCCTGGCGAGGCAAGGATCAAAAGTGCGGCGCACAAAAATCCGATCGAAGAAATGAGCTTTCGCATGAGCGCTCCCCTTGAAATGCTGGAAATGAAAAAATAACCCGAACGCAGAGTATTAGTCTACGAAAGCAACCAGAGCGTTCATCGAAAACGGCGAGGGAGACGGCACATTTGCGATCGAGAACCGGCGCCCAGCCGAAACGCGGTGAGAATTCATGACGACGCCGGCAAAACAGCTCATAGTTTGCTCGCCTTCACCCCTCCTGCCAATTGAGTGTACATTGTCCTGTGATTTGGCGCAGGCGCCTTGGAAGATCGCTCTGCGCATGATCAACGTCTTTTTTTAAGAGCGACGTGAGTAAAAATGTTTGAAGTATTCGGCGCCGCCCCTCTGGCGGAGTGGATCGAAACTCGTTCTGCGAGATAAGTCTTTTTCGGGAGAAGTCGCGTGATTGAAAGGGTCTGGGTGAGTGACTGCTTCATGGACTCTTCCAATATTTCGAAATTCAATCTGAACCCGGATGACCAGGGCAAGGATTACTGGCAAGATACCGAATATCGGGAAGAACTGGACCGTCTGGACAAGCTCATGCGCAAGCACGAGGACGGTGAAACGTTGACGGAAGATGAGCGTCCGAAGCGGGCCTACCCGAGGTACAAGGATCGGCGTATTGGAAAGTTGTCCGATTTCTTTCGGGTCAATGCCTTCATCGTTGTCTCTTCCGATTTTGCCGAAGTGCTTGGGAGATTCGACCTTGGAAAGGGCGGCCTGTCCAACATAGAGCTCTATCAGGGCAATCGCGTCGAACTGGTGCCGGGGGCCTGGTATTTCCTAAATCTCGGATGTCAGAAGCAGACCTTTCGTTCCGGGCGATCAACCGGCGGTTTCGTTCAGCCGGACTTGCGGCCCAAGGGCAAACTGATGGTTAGCTTGCCCAAAGACAACCAAATTGCGGTCGCTGCGGCAGCTCTGGAAGGTTGTGACCTCTGGACCGACCCGAGCCTTGCGGGTGCGCTGTTTCTGAGCGGGCGGCTCGAGGCTGCGCTGAAGGCCGCCAAGCTGACCCGCAACGTGCGGCGAGCACGGTGCATGATCGTCAATGAAGATTGAGGAGCGCAATGGGCTGAAGCCAAATACCTCGGCATCTCTCGCAAGGGAGTTAAGGTGACAGTCCTGGACCGCAAACTTAGTTCGTGGATGCAGAGGCTTGTTAATCATCGATCACGCGCTGGGACAGCGGAACGACCGGTGGAGGCTCGGGGGCGGCCAGGAAGTTGAGGTGCTCCGCAAAGCTGCCTCTCCGATCGATGTCCATCTTCAGCCCGATACGCCCCGCCAACCTGTGGCGCCCGGTGGCGAACCAGCGAAAAACCTCGTAGAATATCGGACAGTGGCTCTCATATCCAAAATGAGGGATCCCCACGAGACACGGTTGACCGAACCCCATCTCTTCATGATCACGCCTGGTGCCGTCGCCGTGGTAGACATTCCATCTGATGTCGGCGTTCTTCGACACCACAAGATCGCCAGCGAAGATCGAGATGTCGTGGACGATGTTGATGCCGTGATATGGACCGGTCCACGCCGGCTCGTAGTCATGAATGGCTGAAATGACTTCGCCGTCGCTCGGCAACAGGTGTCCGCCATATCTGAATATCCAGCTGTCGAGTGTCGGCAGAAATCGGGTCCGATAGCGTCAGCTTGACCTTGCCCCTGGGGCTTAATCCAGTTTGAAGTTCGTTCTGGCCCAACGAGGACCAGAGCATGAAGCGCAGCCGCTTTACGGAAGAGCAGATCATTGGGATTTTGAAGGAGCACGAGGCTGGCGTTCCGGTCGCCGATCTGTGCCGCAAGCATGGTGTGAGCGACGCCAGCATCTACAAGTGGAAGGCCAAGTTCGGCGGAATGGACGTCTCGGAGGCCAAGCGGCTGAAGACGCTGGAGGACGAGAACACGCGGCTCAAGCGGCTGCTGGCGGACGCCATGCTGGACAATGCCGCCCTGAAGGATCTCCTGGGAAAGAAGTGGTGACGCCTGCGGCGAAGCGGAGAGCTGTCGCACATCTCGTGCGCGTTCACGGGATGAGCGAACGGCGGGCGTGTAAAGCCATCGGCTGCTGCCGCATGACGGTCAGATATCGGACGAGCCGGGCCGATGATGCCGGGCTGCGGGAGCGCATGAGGGCGATCGCCCATGAGCGTCGCCGCTTCGGCTATCGTCGCCTGCACGTCCTGGTCAAGCGGGAGGGCTACCTGGTCAATCATAAGAAGCTGTTCCGGCTGTACCGGGAGGAACGGCTCACGGTGCGCCGCAGAGGTGGCCGCAAGCGCGCTATCGGGACGCGAGCGCCGATGACGGTGCCGCTGCTCCCGAATGATCGCTGGTCACTCGACTTTGTGTCGGATCAGATGACCGATGGCCGGCGCTTCCGCATCCTGACCGTGGTCGACGACTGCACCCGCGAGTGCCTGGCGCTGGTGGCCGACACTTCACTCTCGGGCGCCCGGGTCGCCCGGGAGCTGGATCGGCTGGTCGCCGAGCGCGGCAAGCCCAAGATGGTGGTGAGCGACAACGGCAGCGAGCTCACGAGCAATGCCATCCTGACCGATCAGAGCCGTGTCGCCTGGCACTACATCGCGCCGGGCAAACCCATGCAGAACGCCTTCATCGAGAGCTTCAACGGTCGCCTGCGGGATGAACTGCTGAACGAGACGCTGTTCACCTCGCTTGCTCAGGCCCGCGTCGCGCTCCGATGCTGGCGGACCGACTATAACGACGCTCGGCCGCACTCCCAGCTCGGATGGAAGACGCCATCCGAGTTCGCCGCCAACTGCAATCCGCGTCGGGATCTGGCGCTGCGCTATGCCGAGAGCTCCGCGCCAGCTCCCGCCGCTACGACCGCCCAGATGGGCACATCAAACCGCCCGAACGAACTCAGATCTGGATAAAACTTGGGGGCAAGGTCAGCCAGTCGGCACCCGGCCTTCCCTGCGCCCTCCGACTAATGAGGAGGGAATGATCGTCAAAGCTCGGGCGCCATCGCGCCGCGAGAGCGGCTCCGTTCGTCTCCGCGTCGACCGCGCTACGCCGTGTGCCGAGCGAGCCTGCTGCCACCGGGCGAGGCCGCCCAGAGCTGAATATTCGGGCACCGCCCGCCACATCTGCTCCACTTTGTCGGCGCAAATCCGCCCGGTATGAATCCCTAAAACTCAGGTAAGCCTTCCAAAAGTAAGATTTTGGCAATCAATCGAACGCTAACTAAGGTTACCAAGTGCTCAACGTCATGCGGAGACTCTGAACGTGAGCGACCAAAAGCCCGAACGGGCCAGCCTTGGCGTGGCCGATACGACTGGCATGGCCAGTGCGAGTGTCGACCTGATGCCGAAGACATCCGCGTTCCCCGATGCAGTCGACCTGGCCGTGCCTGCGATCGCGACCGTCGCCCCGCCCATGATCGCGCCGGATCACGAAGCGCCTGCGGCTGACCGTCCGGGCATCGACCCCAAGGCGGCGATCGTGGAAGCGGTGACCGCGCCCGAGCCGCAGGCCGAGGCCAACAAGTCTGAGATCAAGACCGAGATGACGGCCGATACCGAGATCGGGACGATCAGCGTCAAGCCGGTCAAGCCCGAACAGGTCAAGGTCGAAGCCCTTACGGCCGAGCCGGAAAAGATCGAGCCCGCCAAGATCCAAGCGGCGAAGCCGGAGCGAGCCAAACCAGAGCCCGCGCGGCTCGACCTGGTCAAGTCCGACAAGGGCAAATCCGACAAGGTCAAGCCCGAGCTGACCAAGGCCCAGGCGGCGGGGGGCAACCTTGCGGCGACGGGCAAAGTCGAAGCCGCAGCGAGCTCGAGTGCTGCGAAATCTCCCTCGACGATCCTGGATCTGATCAGGACGGAGCCGGTCAAGTCGGAGCCGATCAAGACGGCTGCGGCCGGTGAGCTCCTCAAGGTCGAGACACCGAAGCTGTCGATGCTCGCGGCCAATGCGCCGAAAGTCGGCCCGATGGCGGCGGCTGCGCCGAAGCCGGAGACGGCCATCAAGCCGGAAGCGCCGATCAAGTCCGTGGCTGCCACCAAGACAGAAGCCGTCGTCCGGCCAGAGCCGGCTGCCAAGCCGGAGACTGTTGCCAGGCCCGAGACTGTCGCCAAGTCGGAGGCCAAGTCGGAGCCCGTTGCCAAGCAGGCATCCGCGGCCAAACCCGGGGCGTCCGCGACGCGCCCGGTCACGCCAGTCGAGGCGGATGCCGGACCGGCGACCAGGGCGGGTGCTTTTGCCGCGCTCGACAAGGCCGCGGCCTGGGCCAAAGCGAAGTTCAAGACCGAGCCCTTCAAGTTCAATGCGGCGTCCAAGCCGGCGGCCGCTGCCGCAACGGGGGCCAGCAAGACCGCTGCCGGAGCGGCGCTGCCGCCTCCGCAGCCGGGCCAGGCCCCGCGGCCGCATGGCGTGAACGGCAGGCTCGGCCTTCCGGCCATGGCCGCGATCCTGCTGCTGTCGATGATTGTCGGCGGCGTTGCCGGTGGTCTGGTCACGGCCAAGTTCGTCACGCGCTCCGGCGGCGGTGACGTGGCCGATGCGGCGGCAGGCGAGGCTGCAGACGCCACGCTTGGCGCGACCGTGGCGCGGATCGACAATGATGTCGCCGCGCTGAAGGCGAGCCTCGACCAGACCAATCAGACCAGCCTCGTCGAGCTCAACAAATCCGCCGAGCGTCTCGACCGGCTCGAGAAGATCCTGGGTGACCTGTCGACGAAATCGTCGGCCAAGCCGAGCGAGCTGCAGCGTCTGAGCGAGGCCGTGGACCGGCTGCGCGCCGCGCAGGCGTCCGCGACCGCGCAGGCCCCCGCGCGAGACAGCGCCGCGTCCGTGCCGCAGGCGGTGGGCGCGATCAATGCGGCGGCGCCGCCCGCGGGCGTGGCGAGCCGGGCCGACGCGGCCAGGACCACCGAGGCAGCCAGGACCGAAGCAGCAAGGGCAGAGGCGAGCCGGGCCGAGCCGGCGAGGGCGGAGACCGCTCGCCCCGAGCCGAACCGCACGGAGGCCACCAAACCCAAGGTCGTCGAGGGCTGGGTGCTGCGCGACGTCGGTCGTGGCGGCGCGCTGATCGAGGGCCGCGGTGGCCTCTACGAAGTCTATGCCGGCGATCCCGTGCCGGGCCTCGGCAAGGTCGACGCGATCCGCAAGCAGGACGGCCGCTGGGTGGTCGTCACCACCAAGGGGCTTGTCGTCGCACGCTGACGGACCATCTGTTTTTGGAGACGAATCTGGACGAGGCGCCTCACCGCGACGTGAGGCGCCTCGTCGCACAATTGTCCGAAGCCGCCCGCCTTTCGGCTATCTTCGAGGACTAGCAGGCCCTCAATTGCATGTTCGTGGAAGCGAGGAGGCGCGTCTTGCGACTGTCGGTATTCGGCCTTGTCATGCTGTGCTGCGGCCAGCTCGCTCATGCGGACGAGAGCGCGCCGATCGAGCGCGGCGCCGCCATCCTCGAGCCGTTCGCGCTGCGTGAGCTCGACAACGGCGCGTTCGGCCTTGGGAAGATGCTTGCGCGCGCGAGCGATGCGCCGCTGACCGACGCGGCATTGTTTGCGCTGCCGTCGATGATTCCCGTGCGCAAGGCGCTCGACGCGGAGTTCGACCGCTATGTCGACAAGCACAAGACCACGCTGCCGAACGAGAGCATTGGCGTCGGCACGTCCTACGCGTTCCAGCTGTTCGACCGCACCATGCTCGATTCGTCCGATGCCCGCTTCGTGCTGGCCGGCGTCGTCAATCGCATGGATCGCGCCTTCGTCGATCCCGACCATTGCGGCGAGGTGCGGCTGCTGTACCGCCTGACGCGGACCACGCCGCCCGAGGCCAAAGATGGCGAGGTCGCCTCGCCGCGGCTGCCGATGACGCTCAACATCGTGCTCAAGGCGCGCAGCGATGCGGAGGCCAAGAGCAATTCGCCGAGCTGTGCCGAGATCGCCAAGCGCTGGCTGGCGATGTCCGATCTGCAACTGACCGGCCCGGAGCTTGCCGCGAAGCTGACGGCGCCGGACGGCCCGCTGGCGCTGATCAGGCCCGAGAACATCCACCGCATCGAGACCAACCTGCAGATCGCACATGCGCCGAAATTGGCGATCCGCGATTTCCGCACCGACTACATGATGAAGGTGTTCGACTATCAGGCCGCGAGCGGGACGTTCGAGGAGGCGGTGCTGGAGGATCAGGTCGATCGCGACCGGCTGCTGGCGGATGCCGCTCTGGCGCGCGAGTTCAAGGCCTGGCTGCTCGACCCGGTCCATCTCGGCGAGCTCGACCGCGGCACCGCGGTGATCCCCGAGCAGTTCCTGGCCAAGGTTGCGGTGGCGCCGACCCCGGTCGGATTCGTCAATTCCGATCTGCTGCCGGCCTACGGGCTGGTGCAGGGGAGCGCGGCCGGGCAGGGCGCGGTGTTCACCGAGGCCGACGTGGTCGGTGCGCTGGAGAAGGCGGCCGCGCAGGGCATCGTGCTGCAGAACATCCGGTCGGTCGCGGGCTTCGAGCGCCGCCTCAACGATTCGAGCTGCGGCGGCTGCCATCAGACCCGCGGCATCGGCGGCTTTCACTTTCCCGGCGTCGACTGGATGGCGGAGAAGCCGTCCAACACCGTCGTGGTGCCGGGCTCGCCGCACTTCTTCGGCGACCAGGTCCGCCGGCGCGACATCCTCAACGCCTTTGCCGAGGGGCGGACTCCGGATTTCTCGCGCGGCTTCGCCAGCCGCCCGCAGCTGCGCGGCAGCGATGAGCTCGTCGGCACGGTCTACAACGACGGCTGGGGCGGGCATTGCTACGCGAGCCACGCCGCGGCCGCGGACAATGACAAGAGCTTCTCGACCTGGACCTGCGCCGCGAACCTGTCCTGTCAGACCGGCCCGGCGACGCGGTTCGGCATGTGCTTCATCGCGACCCGCTAGCTCAGGCCACCGCGCCGCGCGCGCGCAGGTCGCGGATGGTCTCGTCGTCGAAGCCGGCGCTGCGCAGGATCTCGTCGCTGTGCTGGCCTATGCCGGGCGGCTTGCGCGGGGTGACCTTGCGCTGGCCGTCGATGAAAATCGGGCTGTTGACGGTCAGCATGGTGTCGTTCTCGAACGGCACCAGCACCTCGTTCTCGATCATCTGCCTGTCGTTTGGAATGTCGTCGAGAATTCCGACCACCCCGAACACGAGCCCGCTGCCGTCGAGGACCCGGCGCCATTCGGCCAACGGTCTGGTCGCGAACACCACGTCGAATTCGTGGATCAGCTCGACCGAGCGGGCGTGGCGATCGGCCTTGGTGACGAAGCGCGGATCATCGATCAGCTCCTCTCGGCCGAGACAACGGGCGAGGATCGGCCACTGCTTCTCTTCATTGAGGAGCGACAGCATGATCCAGCGGCCGTCCTGGCACTTGTAATGATTGGCGACCGCGTTCAGCGCGCGTTCGCGCGGCCGCCGCTCGACGAAGGTCGCGCCGCAAAGCTTGGCCTGAGCAAGCACGGAGGCAGCCCAGACCCCGTTCGCCATCAGGTTGGAGGCGACATGGCAGCCCTTGCCGGTCTTCTCGCGCTGGTAAAGCGCCGTGACGATCGCGCCATAGAACGCCATCGCGCAGGGGTGGTCGCCCATCCCGGCGACGGAGCGGGCGGGTGTCGTGCTCTCGTCGGCGCGGACCAGGTCCATCAGTCCGGAGCGCGCCCAATAGGCATTGCTGTCGAAGCCGGGTTTGTCGGCTTCCTCGCCCTTCTCGCCATACCCGGTGAACGACGCATAGATCAGCCGCGGATTGAGCGGCGCCAGCTTTTCGTGGGTGAGGCCGAGCTTGGCGCGGACCGACGGCGGGAAGTTGGTGATGAAGACATCGGCTTCACTCACCAGCCGCTGCAGCACGGCTTGAGCTTCGGATTTCGAAAGATCGAGCGCGAGGCTGCGCTTGTTGCGGGCTTCGAGATACCACGCGTAGTTATGCTCGCTGCGCGGATAGCCCGGCAGGTTCGGCAGGTTGCGGTAGGGATCGCCGGCACCGGGCGGCTCGATCTTGATGACGTCAGCGCCGAAATCGGAAAGAACGGTGGCGGCTGCAGGGGCCGCGATGAAGCTCGCGCAGTCCAGCACCTTCAGGCCATGGAAAATGCCCTTGTCGTCCATGATGCGTCGCTCCCGTCGCTTGTTTCCGCGCGCTGGAATTCTGCTGACGGCGCGGTTCGAGGCGCATTTGACCCAGGTCGGGCGAGCGAGGCAATGGCGGGGAGGGAGCCGAAACTACAAACAAACGTAAAGATGTGATCAGGAGCGGGCACCGCTCCTGTCTATTTCGACGTGTCGACAATCATGCTGGCTTGGTGAGGGAAACGATCGCGCCGAAAAGCCGCGAGGCGGAATGGCGCGCCAATTGGTCCACTACACTTTCAGGTTCTCGGCCGAACTCCTGCCGCGGTTGGCGATCTCGTCGTACTCGATCGTCTGGCCCTCGTTGAGGGTCGTCAGCCCGGCCTTCTGCACTGCGGAGATGTGAACGAAAATGTCCTTGCCCCCGGCCGCGGGCTGGATGAAGCCATAGCCCTTGGTCGGGTTGAACCACTTGACCGTACCTTTAGCCATACGTCGCCTCCGCGGGACCAATCCGAGTACGAGCCGGCGGTCCCCGCAAACCGTCAGGCCCGGAATTCAAGACTACTGCGGTTGCGACAGGCGTGATAGCGCAAACCGCGGGCGGTTTTGGCCCGAAATGATCGATATCGTGGCGGCTTTGCGGCTTTTGACCGTAGCGCCACCGTTCCGCCAGTCACCGCGGACCCGCTGCAACCGTTCTCGGTATGACAGCGCAGGCTGCAAACAGGTTCAACGCAACGCGTCATGCCGCGGCCCCTTCGTCCGAGAGCATAGCGAGTTCGGCGGCATCCATGGCCGTCCTGACGCGCATCGGCTCGGCGCGGCCGCGAATCTCGACCTCGCGTTGCGGCAGCATGTCGGAGGCGAGTCGCGCCCGCGCGTAGACCTCGTCCGAGATGATCACCTGGCAGCCGAGGATCTTCGTCATGTCCTGCAGTCGTGATGCGACGTTGACGGCGTCGCCCAGCGCGGTGAACACCATGTGGTCGCGATAGCCGATCTCGCCGACGATCACCTCGCCGCCGTGAATGCCGATGCCGAAGCGGATCGGCTCATGCAGATCATGGCTGAGGAACGCGTTCAGCTCGGCGATGTTGGCCGCGATGTCACGCGCTGCCTGGATTGCCTGGCCGCAGGCGACATGTGAATCGGCGGCTAGTCCGAACAGCGCGAGCATACCGTCGCCGACGAACTGATTGGGCTGCCCGCCATTCGCCAGCACGGCCTGGGAGACGGCGCTGAGGAAGCGGTTGACGATGAACACCACGTCGAACGGCAGCCGTTTCTCAGCGAGGCCGGTCGATCCGCGCATGTCGACGAACAGGCTGACGAGGTAGCGCTCCTGCCCGATTCCGGCACGCGAGCTGCCGCGCTCGCCGGGTGTCGGGTTCGGCATGAACAGTTGAAAGAATGAGAGATCGTCAGTGGGGCGCAACTGACAGGCCAGCCTGACCGACGGGTCCGCCGCGCCGATCTGCGCGAGCACGAAGGCCTCGCGAGGCGAGGGGGGCGGCAGCGCGCCGGGATCTCCGATCACCCTGATGCGGCAGGTCGAGCAGCGCGCGCGGCCGCCGCACATGCTGGCATGCGGTACGTTGTTGCGCAGACTGGCCTCGAGCACGGACAAACCCTTTGGCACCCGGATGGAGCGGCCATTGTTGTAGGACAGCGTGACCATGCCGCCACGTCGCTCATGGACTGCTCGCACGCCGCGCGCGGCGAGCGCCAAGCCGATCAGGCCGCCATAGCCGACCAGAAAGCCGTTCATGATGGTCTCCAGCACCGCCTGTTCAGATGGCGTGCCGGTCTGCTTCAATGAAAGATTTTCGGCACGCCACTGCGGTGTTGCGTTGGCGGCGATGACGTCTCGGCCTCCACGGTAGAAGCCGAGCAGCGCCAGCGCCGGGAGCAGCACGGCGCAGGCGAGCAGCCACGGCGCCGCGCGCTTGTAGAACGGCTTGAGCCGCAGCCAGAAGTGCAGCCCGATGCAGCCATGCGCCCATGACGTCAGCAGGGCTGCCGACATCAACCAGATCCGCCAGGACGGGCCGGTCCAATACGAGTACAGGACCTGCGGGTACAGCTTCTCCTGTCCGTACAGGGTCTGCCCGATGCGGACGCCGGCGATGTGGCTGAAGATCAGCGCCGGAATGCTCAGGCCGAGCAGCAGTTGCAGCGGCTCCATCGTGCTGCGGCTGAATTGCCGGCGCTGATAAAGCGCCCACACGCCGAGCCCGCCATGGGTAAGAACGGCCGCATAGAACAGCACGGCGATCGGAAGAAACTGCCAGAACGCCACATGATAGGACACGCCCTCGGCGAGCGCCTGCAGCGAGATGTTGCCGAGCGCATGGTTGAGAAAATGACTGAGCAGGTAGCTGAAGAGTATGAAGCCGCAGATCAACCGCACCTGCCGCACACCGATGCCGCGACAGGCGGACTGCAAACGATGGTAAATCGAAATGGTCATGTGGTCCGTATGATCTGGAGCCGCAATGCTAGAGATTTATTCCCTGTTGTCCTAGAGGGCTGGTGGCGGCGGTCATCCGGCGGCGCGAGCTGCGCGGGAACGTTGACTCGCCCGGCGGAGTCGGGGAAAAGCACCGCGTGACGGCCATTTCCCCAGGCATCGACAGCCCAGAGTCTCGGTCCACGCGCGCTGCGTGGCTGATGGCTGCGGCCGTGATCGCAAGCATGACGATCATCCGCATCGTCTATGCCGGGACGCTCGATCTGCGCACCGACGAGGCCTATTACTGGACCTGGTCGAAAGAGCTGCAGCTCTGCTTCCTCGATCATCCGCCCATGATCGCCTGGTTCATCCGGCTGGGCACCGCCCTGTTCGGCGATACCAATCTCGGCGTTCGCTTTGCCGGCATCCTCGCGATGGCGGTGACGCAGCCCCTGCTCGCCGACATCGTTCGCCGTACCACTCAAGATATGCGGGCCGTGATCCTCGCGGTGCTGCTGCCCGAGGCGGCGCTTTACTATGGCCTGCTGATGGCCAAGGTGGCGCCGGATATCGCGGCGATCCCGTTTGCGCTCGCGATGATCTGGGCGCTGGTGCGCCTCGCCGAGAGCGACGATGGCCGCTGGTGGCTCGCGGCCGGCCTGTTCGGTGGACTGGCGCTGTTGTCCAAATTCACCGTGGTCATGCTGCTGCCGGGAGTGGCGGCGTTCCTGCTCGTTCCGGCCTGGCGCAGCCGTTGGCTTCTCAGTCCCTATCCATGGTGCGGGGCGCTGATCGCGCTCGCCGTGTTCTCGCCGGTGCTTATCTGGAACGTTCAGCACGACTGGGCCTCGTTCCGCTTCCAGTTCGTTCGCGCCACGGCGCCGCATGATTTTTCGTTGCGGACGCTGGGCGATTACATCGGACTGCAGTTCGGACAGGTCGGCTTCGTCCTGCTGCCGGTCACATTGTCGGCGCTGAGTTTCACGGCCTGGCGCGGCTATCGCACGCGTGAGCCGGTCGCGATCCTGCTGTCGACGGCGGTGCTGGTGCCGTTTCTCTACTTCCTCTGGAAATCGTTTACCTTGCGGATCGGCGACACCTGGCCGATGTTCATGTGGCCGGTCGGATTTGCGGCGGTCGCGATCAACATCGTCAAGCTGCCGCAGGACGGCGCGTCGGCCTGGTTCGTCCGATCGACGATGCGCTGGGCGCGCATCGCCGTCGTCAGCGGCATCGCCATGGTGGTCCTGATCTTCCTCTACTACGTCGCCGTGCCCTGGAATTTCCTCGGACGAGCCGATCCGATCGGCGCCGAGGCGGGCTATCAGCAGGTCGCGGCGCGCGTCGAGCAGGAGCTGGCAAAGACCGGTGCCACCTGGATCGCAACCTCCGACTACCGCACCTACGCAATGATGCGGTGGTTCTTTCGCAGCCGCGTGCCGGTGGTCCAGATCAACGAGCGTGCCCGCTTCATCGGCTTCCGTGATCCCGGCATGGACCTGATCGCAGGACATGCCGGCCTCTATGTCGTGCGCGAGCCGGACAATGCCGGCCCGCTGCTGGCGGACACGACCGCGCACCGCGAGCCGCTCGGACATGTCGAGCGGAGCTGGCGCGGCCGTGTCATGGACACTTACGCGTTCGGCAAGCTGACGGGCTGGACGCCGGAGCTGGCGCCGCCACCGGATTCGCCATTGTACCCATGGCGCTGGCTCGCCGGTGACCCCGATCACACGCCGCGGGCCTGAGCTTCATTCCTGGTCCTCCTGCTTGCGCAGGAGATCCTTGGCGAGATCCGCCAGCGCCGGCCGCGGCAGCGCGGCGAACGGCATCGGCCGCGTCACGTCGATGGCCGCGAGGCCGAGCCGCGCCGTGAGCAGTCCGTTGAGCACGCCTTCGCCGAGCCGCTGCGACAGTTTTGCCGCGATGCCATGCCCCAGCACCTGCTGGATCAGGCTGTCGCTCGCGGCCATGCCGCCGGTGATGGCGAGATGCGCGACGACGTGGCGCAACAGGCTGATCATGCCGAGCGCGCCGGGACGGCCGCCATAGAGCCGCGCGAGCTGACGGATCATCCGCAAGCTTGCCACGAAGACGAACAGCACGTCGATCAGCGCGCGCGGACTGACCGCCGTGACCACAGAGACCCGTTGCGCCGCGACCGACACCAGCCGCCGTGCCTCAATGTCGAGCGGCGCCATCAGCTCGCGCTCGGCGAGCTTGATCATGTCACCGCCGTCGATGATGTCGTCGGCGTGGCCGGCAAGCGCGGCACGCGGACGCGCCAGCCGGGGATTGGCATGTGCGATCCGCAGCAGCTCGGCGACCACCTCGCGGCTCTCGGCGCGATCGTCGGACAGCAGCACCGCGGCCGCGCGCTGATGCAGCTTCTCGATGGTGGCGAGACGCACCAGCCCGTAGGTCTCACGGGCAACGACGGCCGCCAATGCAATCGCGGCTGCGGCCGCGAACCCCGCGCCGACATAGCCGAGGGCTTCGCTGCGGGCGAACAGATCCTCGATCAGTCTGACGACGCCGAGGCCGAGTCCGAGCAGGACGAGGCCGGCGACCGAGCCCCAAAAAAGTGCGCCCCAGCCAAAGCCGCGCCGCGCCGGCAGGATGGTCTCGACCGGCACCGGCAATTGCGCCGGATCAGCCTCCGGCGTGATCTGGATGGTGCCGCGGCCCGGCCGGGTGGCCTCTTCGGCATCGACCACGACGACGTCGGGATCATCGAGCCGGAAGGTCTGGGGACGACGATGCTTGGCGCGTTCGCTCATTGCAGCCGGTCTCCGATCAGGAACTGAAGGGCGCGGTCCATGCGGATATGGGGCAAAGCGGGCTCGGCGCCAGCATCTGGGGTCAGCAAAGGCGGGCGGAACCGAAGGAAGCGGAAATCGGTCCCGTCGGCGGCGGCGCTCGACAGGCCGCGATAGGCGCCCCCCTTGAACAGCTCCTCCGGATCGGCCGGCAGCTCGCCCGGAAAAGTGGCGACCTCGGTGTTGCCGTCGAAGATCTCGCCATTGGCGCTCTCGCCGGCGGCGGGGGTGCCGAGCAGCGAGGGGAGCTTGTCGCGGCCGCGGGCGACCAGCGCCTCGCGCGTCGCCCTGACCGCGGCCAGCGCCACGACGTCGATCGCAGCGCCTGTGCTCTCGGCGCGCGCGACGGCACGGTTGACGGCACGCCGCAGCACCGCTTCGAGCCGGTCGTGGCTGGTGTGATGCAGATGGTCGGCCTTGGTCGCCGCGAACAGGATGCGGTCGATGCGCGGCCGGAACAGCGCCGTCAGCATGTTTCCGCGCCCGACGCGGAAGCAATCGAGAATGCCGGTCAGCGCGGCCTCGAGATCATGCAGCGCCTCGGGGCCGGCATTGAACGCCGCCAGCGCGTCGACCAGCACGATCTGGCGGTCGAGCCGGGCGAAGTGGTCGCGGAAGAACGGCCTGACAACGATGTCCTTGTAGGACTCGTAGCGCCGCGCCATCATCGCCCACAGCGACCCGCTCGGCGCCTGGCCCTCGGCCGGCACGTCGAGGGGCGCGAAGGTGAGCGCCGGCGAGCCCGCGAGATTGCCCGGCATCAGGAAGCGGCCGGGCGGCAGCAGGCTCATGGCGAAGCGCTCGTCGCGGCAGGTGCGCAGATATTCGGTGAACAGCCGCGCCGCCTCCAGCGTCGCCGGCTCGTCCTCCTGGCCTTCGGGGGCGAGCGTCGCCAGATGCGCGTGCCAGTCCTTGGCGACATGCGCGCGCGGCTCGCTGCGCGACAGCGCGAGGCTTTCTTGCGCCCACTGCTCGTAGCTCTTGTTCAGCAGCGGCAGGTCGAGCAGCCATTCGCCGGGATAGTCGACGATGTCGAGCGTGAGCGTCCGCTCGGCGCCGTTGGCGCGCTGGAATTCGATCACCAGCCTGAGCTCGCTGATGTCGACGGTCGAGCTCGGCCAGCGCCGCTCGGCGACCAGCGCCCGCAAATGACTCTCATAGGCAAAGCGCGGCACGCCGTCGTCGGGTTGCGGCGTCAGATAGGCGCGGGCGATGCGGCCCGATGCCAAGGCCTCGAACACCGGCATGCGCCCGCCGCGAACGAGGTCGTGGATCAGCGCGGTGATGAACACGGTCTTGCCGGCCCGTGACAGCCCGGTGACGCCGAGGCGGATGGTCGGGTTGAGGAAGCTCTCGCCATAATCGAGCAGGGCACGGGCCGAGAGCCGCGCTTCCTCGACGAGTTCGGAAAAGGTCACCATGGGAGGAGGGGGAATTCGCAGTTGAAAAGGGCGTGAGCGATTTTTGACAGGTGGCGATGCAAAACGCCGGATTCAAGCTCACAATTCCGGCCCGTTTCCGGATAGAACCAGACTTTGAACGGAACGTTGACCACTGGAAACCATAATCCTTCCGGCACAATTGTCCCGGAAAACCGGCACCAGGTTCTGACATGACCGTATTTCAACTGAAGCAGTTCGCCTCGACCTCCGTCCATGCCGCCACCGGCGCGATGCGTTGGAACTACGACAAGGTCGAGATGATCGCGGACGGCGTCGTCCACGTCGTCGGCATCGCCGCCGGGCTGGTCGCCGCAACCGTGCTCGTCGTGCTGACCTCGATCTATGCCAGCGCCGTCGACATCGTGGTGGTGTCGATCTATGTCGCCGGACTGCTCTCGATGCTGACGCTGTCGGCAACCTATAATCTGTGGCCGGTGTCGCCGACCAAATGGGTGCTGCGCCGCTTCGACCACTCCGCCATCTACGTCCTGATCGCAGCCACCTATACGCCGTTCATCGCCGCCCTGAAGGATACGGTATTCTCGGCCGCGCTGCTGCTCGGTGTCTGGGGCGTCGCCATCTTCGGCATCGTGCTGAAGCTGCGTTGGCCCGGGCGCTTCGATGCGCTCTCGATCGGCCTGTATCTCGCGCTCGGCTGGAGCGGCGTGATGATGTACGACCGGGTGATCTCGGTGATGCCGGCCTCGGTCCTGGCCTGCGTGCTCACCGGCGGCATCCTCTACAGCCTCGGCGTCATCTTCCACTCGTGGCGGCGCTTGCGCTTCCAGAACGCGATCTGGCATGGTTTCGTGTTGCTGGGCGCCGGCTTTCACTATACCGCGGTGCTCGATCTGGTCTTGACCTAGAAAATTCCACGAGGAGGGCTTTGCATGCAGGTGACCGGCAAGATTGTTGTGGTCACCGGCGGAGCCCGCGGCATCGGCAAGGCGCTGTGCGAGGCCTTTGCGAAGGTCGGTGCCGCCAAGGTGATCGTGGCCGATCTCGACGAAGCCGGCGCCAAGGCCGTCGCTGATGGCATCGGCGGTGCCGCCTTCAGATGCGACGTCTCCCAGGAAGCCGACATCCGGCACGTGATCGAGGAGACCGAGCGGCAGTTCGGGCCGATTGCGCTGTTCTGCTCCAATGCCGGCATCGGCGGCGGCTTCGACCCGCTGTCGGTCAATGTCGGCGGCACGTCCGACGAGCCGTGGGCGCGCAGTTGGGCCATTCACGTGATGGCGCATGTCTACGCCGCGCGGCATCTGATCCCGCGCTACAAGGCGCGCGGCGGCGGCTATTTCCTCAACACGATCTCGGCGGCCGGCCTGTTGTCGCAGGTCGGCAGCGCGCCTTACTCCACCACCAAGCATGCCGCGGTGGGATTTGCCGAGAACCTCGCGATCTCGCACAAGGCTGACAACATCAAGGTCTCGATCCTGTGTCCGCAGGGCGTCGACACCGACATGCTGCGCGCGATCCCGAAGGGCCCGCAATCCGGCGACGGCGATCTGACGCCGGAGCAGGTCGCGCAGGACGTGCTGAAGGGCCTTGCCGAGGAGAGCTTCCTGATCCTGCCGCATCCGCAGGTGCTCGGCTACATGCGCAAGAAGACCGAGAACTACGACCGCTGGCTCGGCGGCATGGCCAAGATCCAGGCGAAGATGCGCGAGGAGTTCGGCAAGTAGGCTTGCAGTCATTCTCGTCGGATGATCTGACGGCGGACCCTTCAACCCAACGGAAATTGGTCGTTTCCGTCATTGCGAGCGAAGCGAAGCAATCCAGAGTCGCGAGCGCAGCCCTGGATTGCTTCGCTTCGCTCGCAATGACTGTGTGGCAGGTCCTGCGTCCACATCCGGAGGCTTCATGGCATGGCCTCGTGTTCTCGCGACCTTGGGCGTCCGAGTTGTACGGTCGGTTGGCTCCCTTCGAACAAGCGAAGGGCGCAGGGAATGCCGGGTGAAGGCCTCACCCATGGCCCGCCTGCGAAAAAAATGCAGGCGGCAGGTACCACAGGCAAAGCCGAACACTCCGGCATTCCCTGCGCGACGGTCTTAACGCTTATACGCAGTCTCCCTGGTGCGCCGGGCTTGTTGGCCACCATCACCGCGCGGCGCCTCGAGCACCGTCGTGGCTTGATACCAGCGTCGGGGTATCAGGACCCTGCGACTTCACGTCCGCAAGCTGCCGTTCGTCCGCGCGCAAGCACGCTGCGACCTCCTGCGGCCATCGCATCCCGCCTCGCGTGTCGTGACGATCGCGCGCAACGCCCCTCCGTGGTGAGGCGGGATGCGCGGAAAGATCGTCCTGATTTGCCCGACGACGCAAGGCCGCATGCTGCGGCATTTCAACACGACGGGCAGTTTCGTCATGGTGCGTATGCGCAATCTGCCCGTCGGGCGCGCTCATGGCTCCGACGGCTGCATGTCCTGCTCTGCCGCGCGCCAAGCTTCGAGCGCGCGGGCGTACAGCAACAGGCCCTCGCACACCGTGCGCTGCTCGGCTTTCGACAGCGACGACAGGGCGCCGCGAACCTGCTGGCGGCCGAAGGCGTGCAGCGTGCCGAGCGTCTTCCGTCCCTTCGCGGTGAGGCAGAGCGGCTTGATGCGGGCGTCGCCGGAATCGATTGTCTCCTGCAACTCGCCGCTGTCGATCAGCTTGCGGACCATGCGGCTGATGCTGGATTTCTCGAGATGCAGGATCGTGCCGAGCTGCATCGCTGTCAGCGGGCCGCGCAGGCCGATCTCCAGGATGGTGTGGACCGCCGACGGCGGAAGGTCGGTGGCGGCCAGCGTCGATTCCATGAAGCCGAGCTCGCGCACCATCAGGCGCGAGGCGGCGCGGATGTCGTCGACGAGCGTGAGATCGGGATCCGGCATCTTGACTCCTGCCATATAGTTGTATCATACAACAAATTGCCGATGCAACGTGGCATCGACGACGCCATATCGCCGGAGGGTCGGAGATGGGTGATACGCAGTTCACGGCCGAGGCACGCTTGACCGCGGCATCGCGCATGCAGGGGCAGGTCTGCCTCGTCACCGGGGGCGGCTCCGGCATCGGCCGCGCCGCCGCCTTGAAGCTCGCCGCCGACGGCGCGGAGGCGGTCGTCGTCGCCGGGCGGCGCGAGGCCGAGCTGGCCGATACGGCGGCACGATGCCGGGCGCTCGGGGCCGAGGCCCTCGCGGTGAAAGCCGACGTCACGCGCGAGGACGACGTGGCGAGCCTGGTACAGACAGTGCTGGAGCGCTACGGCCGGCTGGATGCGGCCTTCAACAATGCCGGTGTCCAGGAGCGCCGGGCGCCGATCGAGCAGCAGGGCAACGGCGTCTATGCGGACGTGTTCGACGCCAATGTGCGCTCGGTGTTTCTGTGCCTGCGCGCGCAGTTGCCGATCATGTATGCGCGCGGCCGGGGACGCATCGTGATCAACGCCTCCGTCAGCGGCGTGCGCAATCCGAATGCGGGACTTGCGCTCTATTCGGCCTCGAAAGCCGCCGTCATTTCGCTGACGCGATCGGCCGCGATGGAGGCGGCACCGCGCGGCGTCCGGATCAACGCGATTGCGCCCGGACGCGTCGTCACCGACATGATGCTGCGCGCCGGTGTCGGCGACGTCGCGACCGTCGCCGCCGGCCTGCCGCTGCGCCGGATGGGGCAGCCTGAGGACATCGCCGAGGCCGTGCTGTGGTTGTTGTCGGACGCGTCGTCCTACGTCGTCGGCCACGTTCTGGCGGCCGATGGCGGCTTCTTGGCTTCCTGAACGGCGGCAACGGCGCAAGACCCGCGATCGCCGAAGCCGGTCTCGGGCGAATGATCGTCGGAACGACATCATGCCGAAGTCCGAATTTCGCCGACTTTGGCGAAGCCGCGCAACGATCGTCCTCGTTTCAACTAATTAGTGCTGTCTGCGAACGCGGAGATGCCGCGGCGCCGCTTCGCGGCGGTTCATTGCGAACACCTCTCAATCTCGCCTGAAATCGTCCCAGCTCGGCAAAACTTCCGCCGACGTTTGCCGGCTATCTGCAAGGCAAGGGGAGCTCGTCGCGAGCATGCGCTGCGTAATCGTTGCGGCGGCGCCCCGACCTGACGTCGTCGCGTGATATTGGCATACTCTCCGGCATTGCTTTGCAGGCTCATTCACGACAAAAGACCGGCGCGTTCGCGGTGCGGACCAAGCGGCTCATGGTGACGCGATCCCACCGCGGGGTCACGCTCGCGCTCGTCGAGGTGCTGCTCTTGACCGTGATGGTGGTGGATGCCGCGTCCGGACAGCAGACCATCAAGGCCAAGCCGACGGACGTCGTCCCGGGACGCGCCGATCGGCTGTTCTTCCGTCACGTGACGGCGCGCAGCATCTACTACAACGTTCCGCGGATCACCAACGACAGCCGGACGCTGATGATGCGCCAGGACCCGCGTGGCTTGAGCGCATTGTTGCGTCCGGTGCGGGAGGCCGGCGCGCCGTCGCTGGCCGCGCCGGGCAGGCCCGGCGCGGCGGTCGCCAGCTTCGGATTCTCCGCGTTTCAGCCCGCCCGTGGTGCGCGCGTGGCCACGGCCGAGCCGGCGCGAGACGCTCAACGCGCCGCGCCGCAACCGGCCGCACGGCAGATCGCGGCAAAGCCCGCGGCAGTCGCCGAGGCGCCGCCGGCCAAGCCGGACGAGACCGTGGCAGCCGCCCAGCCCGCGGCCGTGCTGCGCAACCGCGACGTTCTTCCGGATCGCAATCTGAACACGGTGAAGCCGCAGCCGGTGACCGCCGATGCGAAGCCCTACGATCCGAAGGGGATGACGGTCGGGTCGTTCCTGGTGAAGCCGGCCGTCGAGATCCTGGCCGGCTATGACACCAATCCCACCCGGCGCAACGGCGGGCAGGGCTCACCGGTCGCGATCGTGGCGACGGAGGTCGCGGTCCGCTCGCAATGGGAGCGGCATCAGCTCAACGCCGATTTCCGCGGCGCCTATACCGAGGACACCAACGTCCGCTCCATCAGCCATCCGACCTTCGAGGCGCGCGCGCAAGGGCGTTACGACGTCACCGAGGGCACGGCCGTCACCGGCGAGGCGCGTTTCGTCAACGACGCCTTGACGCTTCCGGGCGCGCTCAAGCTGCCGCGGGCCACCAGCTTCGGCGGCAGCGCCGGCGTGCTGCAGAAGATCGGTCCCGCCGAGATCGCGTTCAAGGGATCGGCCGACCGGGTCGTCTTCAACGATGCTGTCATCACGGCCAACGTGCCGCTGCGGACGCAGGACCGCAACTACACCCAGCCGGGCGCGCAGGTCCGCGTCACCTATGTGCTGACGCCGAACATCTCGCCGTTCGTCGACATGAGCTTCGATCGGCGCAACCACGATCTGCAGGTCGACTTCAACGGCCAGCGCCGCGATTCCAGCGGCATCACCGCGCGTGGCGGCGCCGTCGTCAATATGGGATCGCTGACCGGCGAAGCCTCGGTCGGCTATCTCACGCGCCGCATGGACTCGCCGCTGATGCCTAACGTCAGCGGCGTGATCGCGGATGCGACGCTCGCATGGGCCGCGACCGACACCACGACCTTCGTGCTGGTGGCGCGCTCGCAGGCCTCGGAGACGCCGGCGATGAACGTCTCGGGCATCCTGTCCCGCGACGTGATCCTGCAGATGGATCATCAGTTCGAGCCGTGGCTGATCGGAACGCTGCGCGGCGGCTACGGCCAGGATCAGTTCGTCGGCATCGGCCGCGTCGATCAGCGCATGTTCGTCGCCGCCGGCGGCACCTACAAGATGAACCGCAACGTTCAGCTGAAGAGCGAGGTCCGCACCGAATGGACCCGCTCCAACATCGCGCTCAACAATTTCATGGCGGTGGTCGGCGTCGTCGGCGTGCGTGTCCAATACTGAGCGTGTGATGGGGGCCGTTTGGCTGACCGTCGTCGCCAACATCACCGCCGACCCGCAGGGCTATTGCAGATGGCCTTCCCATGGCGGCGCCCTCCCGGGCCTCATGGTTCTCAGGGCGATGCAGAGCATCGCCTGAACGCGCCGAAGAGCGGCGCTCCTCACCATGAGGTCTGGCTCCGATACCGGCGTTCGAAGGATGGCCGCGACATGATCGCTCGGTCGCGCACAAAAAAAGCCCCGCAGGGGGGCGGGGCTCAAGGCATGGCATGCCGGGCGGTGGGGGGGACCGGGGCGCGTCTCACGCGGCGGGGTGAGGTCAGGTCGCCGACGCGTGCGCCGTCCCCGATCGGTTCGGCATGTGGCTGGTGATGGTCTTGTTGTTATGAGCGGGTCCGCGCTGCCGGTCGGCGACGCGGACCGCAATCGCGTTACTGCTCGAGCGCGGCCAGCGCAGCGTTGCCGATCTGCTGCGCCTCGGCCCAGGCGGCCTGGGTCGCCTGCTGAGCGGCGGTGTAGCCGGCCTGGATCTGCTGCTGAGCCGCCGCGCGCAGCGCCCCCTCCTGCTGCTCGCCGGTTTCGCGCGCCTGGGTCAGGGCCTGGTTGTCGGCGTTCAGCGTCGCATTGGCCTGGTTGAAGGCGTTGGCGGTGGTCTGCGCCTTGGCCTGGGCCGCCGCCAGCGCGGCCTGGTTGGCCGCATTGTTGGCACGCTCGAGGACCTCGGCGGCCTCCTGCGCATCCTGCTTGGCCTGCTGTGCCGCCTGACGCGCCTGTTCCAGGGCCTGCCGGTCGGCGTTCACCTTCTGCTCGGCCGCTTCCACCGTCGCATCGATCGTGCCGATCTTCTGGTTCAGCGCGGCCTCGACCGTCTTCTGGTTCTGGGTCGCAGCCGCCTGCGCGGCCTGGGTCTTCTGCTGGGCGACCGCGCGGGCCTGCTCGCCGGTCTTCAACGCCGCCTGCAGCGCGGCCTGCTCGGCGGCTTCCTGGGCCGCCTGGTTCTGCTGGTTGTTGTTATTGTTGTTGTTGCCGCCGTTGCCGGCCGCCGCTCCGCCATTGTTGGCATTGCCGCCATTGTTGGCGTTGCCGGCGGCTTGGCCGGCCTGCTGGGCCGCCTTCGCGGCGGCCTCGGCGGTCTCGCGCGCCGTGTCCTTGGCGGCGTTGGCGGCTTCCTTGGCCTCGTTGGAGACGTCGATGTCCTTGTCGAGCTTCTGGAAGGCCGCCTGCAGCGCGGCCGAGGCGGCCGTCAGCTTCGCGGCATTCGCCGTCGCCGCCGCCTGGTTGGCCGCGGTCGGGTTCTTCTCGGCCTGCTCCTGGGCCTCGATCGCGGCGCCTCGTGCGTTCTGCTCGGCCTGACGTGCGACATCGATCGCCTTGCGGTCGGCGGCGACCTGCGCCTCGGCGGCGGCGGCGGTCTGCGCGGCGGCCGCGGCCGCCGCGTTGGCCTTGGCGACGGCATCGGTGCTGCTCGACGCCGCGGCAGCCGCCTTGGCCGGGGTTGCTGCGGCTGCAGGCGTGGCGGTGGCCTTTGCGAGGGCGACAGTGGTGGTTGCCGTCGCTGCGGCAGCCGCGGCCGGCTTGGCAGCGCTCGTGCTCGTGCCCGTGGTGGTCGCGGTTGCAGTCTTGGCCGTGCCAGTCGTCGTCGTTGCCGCGGTGGCGGCCGCGGCGGGCTTGGCTGTGCTGGCCGCCGTAGTGGTGGCCGCGACGGGCTTGGCCGCGGTGCTGGCCGTTGCAACCGTGGCCGTCGGGGTTGCGGCGGCGGTCTTGGCTGCCGTGCTCGCCGCGGTGGCGGCTGCCGTTGCTGCGGCCGTGGTGGCCGCCTTGGCGGCGGCGCCGGTCGCGGCCTTTGCGGCGGCGTTGGCGGCGGCCTTTGAAGCGGCGTCGGCTGCGGCCTTGGCGGCGGCGTTGGTTGCAGCCTTTGCAGCGGCGTTAGCTGCCGCCTTTGCAGCGGCATCGCTCGCCGCCTTCGCCGCAGCCTTGGCAGCGGCGTCCTGCGCCGCCTTGGCGGCGGCCGCGGCCGCGGCCTTCGCCGCCGCATCCTGCGCCGCCTTCGCGGCGGCGCTCGTGGTGGCCGAAGTGGCAAGGGCGGTGGTCATGGCCTGTGCATGGGCCCGATGCGGCAGCGCCGTCATCGTCAGGGCGGTCATCAGGGCCAGCACGCTGACATGGCGATAGAGATCGGTCCTCGACGCCGCGGTTTGAAGGTTCTTCTTGTCCGCCATCAGCTCAACTCCCTTGGTACGCTGGATTGGATGATGGAACCTTTTGAAAATGATTTTGGCTTGCAGCATGGTCGGACCTTGCAAGCAGCAAGGCGTCCGCCTGCAAGCTGACGGCAGGATTTCGCGATGTTTGCGGCGAGCCGGCCGCGACGAGATGGCGCAGGGGAACAGAAAGCTTTTGAAACAAGCGGTTGCCGTCGGTACGCCGGTTGCACGGTTGCGGCGGGCCGATGAGCATTTCGCGGCGAGCCATGCTGCCGCCATTGAAGATGCGACGCATTGTCGCATATGTCATGATTGACAAGTCGTCCGCTGTGCGAACGGCGGATCAGCCTTTTTGCGCGTAGAGCAGCGGGACCGCGGCGTCGACCATCACCTCGACGAGGCTCGTGCCGGCATGTGCGAGGGCTCGCGTCAGCGCACTGGCGAGCTCGGCGGCTTTGCTCACGCGCACTGCATCGCAGCCCATGCCTTCCGCGAGCTTGACGAAATCGAGGCCGGGCAGCTCGAGCCCGGGTACGTTGCGCACCTGCATGACCTGGCTGAACGAGCGCATCGCGCCATAGCCGGAATTGTTGATGACGACGACCGTCAGCGGCAGCCTGCGCTGCGTGGCGGTCCACAGCGCCTGCAGCGAATACATCGCCGAGCCGTCGCCGATCAGGCACACCGTGCGGCCCGCGGTGCGCCCCAGCGCCATACCGACCGCCGCCGGCAGGCTGTAGCCGAGCCCGCCGCTCGCCATCGTGTAGAACGAATCCGCGCCGGGCATCGGCATGTACTTGTGCATCAGCGGCCGATGCGAGGGGATCTCCTCGACCACGGCGCTGCCCGCCGGAAGCGCCTGCGCCAGCGTATGCAGGAGATAGTCGACCGGGATCGGATCGGCCAGCTTCGGCGCGGCCGGCAGCACGCGGCCCTTCGGCGCCGCGCGCCTGGTCTCCGGCAGCAACTCCAGCAACAGCTCCAGCGCCGGCCGCATGGTGGCAATGATGCTGGTGCCGATCGGCGGCACGGCGGCGCCTTCGGCATCGTCGGTGACCTGATAGAGCGTGGTGGCGCCGTCGAAGATCGCGGCATGGCCCTCGACATGGAAGGTGAACACCGGCGCGCCGATCACGACGACGAGGTCGTGCGGTTTCAGGGCGTCGGACAATTGTCCGGGCGAGGCGTGCAGAAAGCCCTGGAATTGCGGATGGCGCTCTGGGAACGCGCAGCGCGCCGAGAACGGGCTGACCCAGACGGCGGCCTTGGCCTTCTCGGCGACCTCGACCATCAGATCGACGCAGCCGGCGCGGTCGATGCCGGGGCCGACCACGAGCGCGGGATTCTTCGCGGCGGCGAGCGCGCCCGCCAGTTCGTCCATCGCAGCGCGATCGGGGCCGAGCTCACGGCTGACCTTGCGCGCGGCAACGGGCTGCGCCGGATGCATCCAGTCGTCGATCGGGATCGAGACGAAGGTGGGCCCGCAGGGCGGCTGCACCGCGGTGTAGTAGGCGCGGGCGATCGCAGCGGGCACGTCCTGCGGCCGCGCCGGCTCGACGCTGTATTTGACGTAGGGGCGCGGGAATTCGGACGGACGCTCGGCATAGAGAAAGGCCTGCAGCGGCAGGATCGCGCGCGCCTGCTGACCGGCGGTGATCACCAGCGGCGTCTGGTTGCGATGCGCGGTGTAGATGTTGCCGAGCGCGTTGCCGACGCCGGCCGCCGAATGCAGATTGACGAAGCCGGCATTGCGCGTCGCCTGGGCATAGCCGTCGGCCATGCCGACCACCGAGGCCTCCTGCAGGCCGAGTACGTAGTCGATGTCGTCGGGCCAGTCGCTGAGGAAGGGCAGCTCGGTCGAGCCGGGATTGCCGAAGACTTTTTTGATGCCGAACGCGCGCAGCAGTTCGAACGTGGCCTGCTTGACGGTGACGGGTTTGGTTGTTGTTCTTGTGGTTTTTGGCACGGCGTTTCCTCGAATGACCGTCATTGCGAGGAGCGAAGCGACGAAGCAATCCAGAGTCGCGGGTGGAACTCTGGATTGCGTCGCTTCGCTCGCATTGACGAGACCGACTTCACCAATTCGCGGTGCCCTTCATCGTCGGCTGGCGCTCGGCGTTGGCGGTCCACAGCTCCAGGGCGGCATCGACGGGGTTGGCGTTGACCGAGAACTCGCTGCCCTCGAACAGCGGCTGTACGCCTCGATAGGCGAACTTCGCCGGCGGCTTGCCCTTCAGCCGGGCGGCGAACTCGACCAGCAGCGCGGCCTGCAGCGGGCCGTGGAAGATCAGTCCGGGATAGCCTTCGACCCTGGTGACGTAGTCGCGGTCGTAATGGATGCGATGGCCGTTGAAGGTCAGGGCGGAATAGCGAAACAGCAGCACGGCATCGGAGACACGCGTCTCGCTGTGCTGCGCGACCGGTGGAGCCGGCGGCGCTTTTGCCGGCGCAGCCTGCGCCCCGCCCATGTCGCGATAGACGATGTCCTGGCGCTCGCGGATCGCGACACCGCGCGGCGTGTTCACGACGTGCTCGACGGCGACGAAGCAGAGCTGGCCGGTCGAGCCGCTCTTCAGGGTGACGTCTGAGATCGTCGAGACGCGGGTGGCGACATCGCCGACGCGCAAGGGATCGATGAACTGCACCTCGCCGCCCGCCCACATGCGGCGCGGCAAGGGTACCGGCGGCAGGAAGCCGCCGCGGGTGGGATGGCCGTCGGGGCCGAGCTGATCGTGCGGAAACACCGGCTGGCCCAGGCACCAATGCACCGTGTAGGGCGCGATGTCGCCGGTCGTCGGCTCGCCGATGTCCTGGAACAGCGTCGCGCGCAGGCCCTTGGTGAGCTGCGCGGTGACGATGTCGGTCGCCTCGGCGCTGTGGCCGACCCATTGCCGGAGATGGTCGAGATCGAGCGTGTCCGTCATGGTCATCCCTTGCGCTGATGGGGCGAGGCGGCCTCGCCGATCGCGGGCACGGCGCCGTAATGCCTGTCCTCGCCGACCACGATCGCCGCCGGCGCGGGATAGCTGACGACGCCGTTCGGCGTGTCCACCTCGATGCGCCGCAGATGCGGATGGACCGCGAGATCCGCCATGCTGTTGACCTCGGCGAAGGCGATGTCGGCCGCGGCGAGCTTGCCCAGCAGCTCATCGCGCGACAGCGCCGCGAAGCGCGCGGCGACGATGCCGTCGGTCAGCGCACGATTGCGCACGCGCGCGACCATGTTGGCGAAGCGCGGATCGTCGGGCAGGCCGGGCTCGTCCAGCACCCTGGCGCACAGCGTCTTCCACTCGCGCTCGCTCTGGATCGAGATCAGGATGTCCTTGCCGTCTTTCGAGGTGAACACGCCGTAGGGCGCGATCGAGGGATGGGCGAGGCCGATGCGCTTCGGCGCGTTGCCGGCTTCCGCGTTGAGCAGCGGCACGGTGAGCCAGTCGGCCATCACGTCGAACATCGAGATCCTGATATCGGCGCCTTCGCCTGTGCGGCCGCGCCTGATCAGCGCCTCGAGGATCGCGGCATGCGCCGTCGCGCCGGTGGCGACATCGACGATCGACATGCCGACGCGCGACGGGCCATCGGGGCCGCCGGTGATCGAGGCCAGCCCGCTCTCCGCCTGGATCAGCAGGTCATAGGCCTTGCGGTCGGCATAGGGACCGGAGTCGCCGTAGCCGGTGATGGTGCAGCAGATCAGCTTCGGATAGTCCTGGCGCAGCCGCTCGCGCGCAAAGCCCATTCGGTCCATCGAGCCGGGCTTGAGGTTCTGCAAGAGAACGTCGGCGCCGGCGATCAGCTTCTCCAGCTCGGCGCGACCTTCCGGTTTTGAAAGGTCGACGATGACGGAGTCCTTGCCGCGGTTGAGCCAGACGAAGTAGCTGCTCTGGCCCTTGGCGGCGGCGTCGTAGCCTCGGGCGAAATCGCCCTCGGGCCGCTCGATCTTGATCACGTGAGCGCCGGCATCGGCGAGACGCGACGAGCAGAACGGTGCGGCGACCGCCTGCTCGACGGCGACGACAATGATCCCTTCAAGCGGCAGCATGGCAGGACCTCAATACGACCTGGGCATGCCGAGCACGTGCTCGGCGACGTAGGACAGGATGAGGTTGGTCGAGATCGGCGCCACCTGATACAGCCGCGTCTCGCGGAATTTGCGCTCCACGTCGTATTCCTCGGCGAAGCCGAAGCCGCCATGGGTCTGGATGCAGGCATTGGCCGCCTCGAACGACGCGTCGGCGGCGAGCATCTTGGCCATATTGGCCTCGGCGCCGCAGTCGAGCCCGGCCTCGTATTTGCGCGTGGCTTCCTTGACCATCAGCTCGGCGGCCCGCATCGACGCATAGGCCTTGGCGATCGGGAACTGGATGCCTTGATTCTGGCCGATCGGCCGGCCGAACACGACGCGCTCCTTGGCATAGGCGGTGGCTTTCGCGATGAACCATTTGGCATCGCCGACGCATTCGGCCGCGATCAGGATGCGCTCGGCGTTCATGCCGGAGAGGATGTAGCGGAAGCCCTTGCCTTCCTCGCCGATCAGGTTCTCCGCCGGCACCCGCATGTCGGTGAAGAACACTTCCGTCGTGGCGTGGTTCATCATCGTCCGGATCGGGCGGATGGTGAGCCCGGCCTTCTTGGCCTCGCGCATGTCGACGATGAAGACCGACAGGCCCTCGGTGCGCTTCTGCGCCTGGTCCTTCGGCGTGGTGCGCGCCAAGAGGATCATCAGGTCGGAATATTCGGCGCGGCTGGTCCAGATCTTCTGGCCGTTGACGACGTAGCTGTCGCCGTCGCGCTTCGCGAACGTCTTCAGCGACGAGGTGTCGGTGCCTGACGTCGGCTCGGTGACGCCGAACGCCTGCAGCCGCAATTCGCCGCTCGCGACCTTCGGCAGCCATTTCGCCTTCTGCTCGGCATTGCCATGACGCAGCACAGTTCCCATCGTGTACATCTGGGCATGACAGCCGCCGCCATTGCAGCCGGCGCGCTGGATCTCTTCGAGGATCGCTGCCGCAGCCGACAGCTTCAGGCCGGCGCCGCCATATTCCTCGGGGATCAGCACGGAGAGATAGCCGGCCTGTGTCAGCGCATCCACGAAGGCGGACGGGTAGGCCATCTCGCGATCGAGCTTGCGCCAATATTCACCGGGGAACTGGGCGCAGAGCTTTGCCACCGCGTCGCGGATGTCGGCGTAGTCGTCGGGCTGATGCTGTTCTGTCATTCGCTGCTCCGCCGACCGTGATCGCGCGGCCTCGCGGTCTCCCTATGCTTGTTCGTCATAGCCTATGACGAAGCATGCCAGCCTTGGCAAGCAGGGAATGACCACGCCGCGCGCGTCCGGCCCCGCCACAGCGGCATGGCGCGCCCGCGCCGCGATCGCGTTCTAGCTGACGGGAAATCCGAGATGGCCGCGAAAGCGGTTCTTCAGGAAAACGCCGTCGCGCGGCGGCAACGCGCGGTCGACATGATCGGTCGAGATCGTCACGCGGGCGAAATGCGGACCCTGCAGATCGCGCAGCTTCGGCCGGAAGGCGTCGAGTGCGGCACGCGTTTCGATCGTGCTCACCGAGGGAAAGCCGGCGCCCGCGGCAATCAGCTCCAGCTTCGCGCCGAGCCCGGAATGACTCATCTGCATCCCGGTCTCGCCGAAATGGGCGTTGTCGAGCACGATGATCGAGAGATTCCTGGGCTTCTTCGCGGCTGCAGTCGCGAGGCTCCCGAGCCCCATCAGTTGTTCGCCGTCGCCGGTGATGACGACGACCGGGCGCGATGGCTGCGCCAGTGCGAGACCCAGGCCGATCATGGCCGCGCCGCCCATCGCGCCCCAGAGATAGAAGTTCGCGTCGTGATCGCCCGCGGCGAAGACGTCGTAGGACGACGAGCCGAGGCCGCTGATGACCAGCAGATCGCCGCGATCATGGAGCAGCGCCTTGACGGCGGTGCGGCGGTTGAGCGGTGCTCCCATCACTTCGCCTCCGTCCACTTCTTGGCGCCGATCATGCGCTGGGAGATCAGCACCGCGATCGGCTGATCGCTGTCGAACGCGAGCCTCGCTGCAGCGGCCGCCATCTCGCCGGCGTCCTCGGGACGCTCGAGCCGGAACACCGTGACGCCCATGATCTCGAAGGCCGCCTGCGTCGCTTTGCCCATCGGCACCTGCCACGGATTGAACTCGGCCCATTCGCCGCGCATGGTCACGAAGCTGAGAAACGGGAAGCGGCAGCTCGCCAGCAGCGACAGCATGTTGACGCAATTGCCGACGCCGCTCGACTGCATCAGGAGCACTGCGCGCTGGCCGCCGAGCCAGGCGCCGGCGGAGAGCGCGATACCTTCCTCCTCGGTGGTGAGGACCGTGGTGGCGATCGCGGGATCGTCATGGGCGAGGCCGATCAGGCGGGAATGGCCGGCATCGGGGACGTAGCAGAGCTGCCGGACGTCAGCCGCCTTCAGCGCCTCGTAGATGGCGAGCGGCCAGTCGGTGGTGGGCGTGTCGGAAGCGGCCATGGCGTCCTGAGGTTATGGCGTCCTGAGGTTCATGAGCACCGATGGTGCAGCGGATGATTTAGCCAGAAACGACCGTCGGAGCCCATTGAATCTCGTTCACCCCGCATGCCGGATTCTCATAGGCCGCCGAGGGCCTCGTGGTTCGGCTGGGGAGGCCTCATGGTTCGAGCCGCCGCTGCGCGGCTCCTCACCATGAGGGTAGGCGCGTGCCTGTATGGGCGGGCTCCCCACCCTCATGGTGAGGAGCGCCGCTCGCGGCGCGTCTCGAACCATGAGGCCCCATGCGGCCGACCACGCGATGGTCATGTGGAGTGGCGGGAGTAACAGCAACTCACCCCGGGATCCGCACCGGCAGCGATTCATAGCCGCGGACGAAGCTGGAGTAGACCCGCTTCGGCTCGCCCACGACCTCGATGCGGTCGAAGCGCTTGAGGATCTCCTGCCAGACGATGCGCAGCTGCAACTCGGCGAGCCGCATGCCGACGCAGCGGTGGATGCCGAAGCCGAATGAGAGATGAATGCGCGGCCGCTTGCGGTCGATGATGAAGGCGTCCGGATTCTCGATCACCTCCCCGTCGCGGTTGCCCGAGACGTACCACATCACGACGCGGTCGCCCTTCTTGATCATCTTCCCGCCGAGCTCGGTATCGACCAGCGCGGTGCGGCGCATGTGGGCGAGCGGCGTCTGCCAGCGGATCACCTCAGGCACCATGGTCTCGATCAGCGCCGGATTGTCGCGCAGCTTCTGATACTCGGCCGGGTTCTCGTTCAGCGCCAGCACCGATGCCGTCATGGTGTTGCGCGTGGTGTCGTTGCCGCCGACGATGAGCAGGATCAGGTTGCCCATCAGATTGTCCGGCGTCATGTGCCGCGTCGCCTCGCTATGCGCCATCATCGAGATCAGGTCGCGGCCAGGCTCGGCCTGGCGCGCCTTCCACATCCGGCCGAAGGTCTCGGCGCATTCGCCGAGCTCGCGGCGGCGCTCCTCCTCCGACGAGACGATGCCGCTTTTGGGCAGCGCGGTCGAGACGTCGGACCAGCGCGTCAGCTTGCGGCGTTCCTCGAACGGGAAATCGAACAGGGTCGCCAGCATCTGCGTGGTCAGCTCGATCGAGACCTTCTCGACCCAGTTGAAGGTCTCGTTGCGCGGCAGCGAATCCAACACCTTGGCCGAGCGCTCGCGGATCAGCACCGCCATCTGGTCGAGATGGTTGGGCGTGAACATCGGCGACACCGTCTTGCGCTGCTCGCCATGAACAGGCTCATCCATCGCGATGAAGCTCGGCCATTCGTATCCGGGCGGCACGTCTCGGATCATGATCCCGCCATTGCTGACGTCCGAGGAGAAGATCGCGTGGTTGGTGTCGACATGCATGATGTCGTGATAGCGCGTCACCGACCAATAGGGCTCGATTGGCGCCTTGGTGCAGTAGTGCACCGGCGCCTCCTTGCGCAGCCGCTCGAACCACGGCCAGATCGTGTCGTTCTGGAACAGCCGTGGTGCGCCAGGATGGAAGTCCTCGATCGGGGTGGAATAGGCCTCGAGGCGCGCGTCGCGCAGCAGATCGGCCTTATCGGAGCGAAGCGCGGCCTGGGCGGTCATGGGGGGCGTCCTTTGCTAAACAGTCGCTCGACAATCGAGACAAGTCATAAGTCTGCTCGCCTGTCGTCGCGAGCAGGACGCGTAGGGTGGGCAAAGCGAAGCGTGCCCACCGCGTTTCGCGCCAATCGAAAGATGGTGGGCACAGCGTTCGCGCGATGCGCGACCGCCTTTGCCCACCCTACGGGACCGTTCGTGTCGGACCCGATTCGTCTTCAATACAACTTAAGCCGCAATCCGCACCGGCAATGTCTCATATCCCTTCACGAAGCTCGAATAGACCCGCTTTGGCTCCTCCATCACGTCGATATGATCGAATCGCTTCAGGATTTCCTCCCAGATGATCTTGAGTTGCAATTCGGCCAATCGCAAGCCGACGCAGCGGTGGATGCCGAAGCCGAACGACAGATGCTGGCGCGGCCTGGCACGGTCGATGATGAAGTCGTAGGGGCGTTCGATGGCGGCCTCGTCGCGGTTGCCCGAGACATACCACATCACGACCTTGTCGCCTTTCTTGATCTGCTTGCCGCGGAACTCGGTGTCGGAGAGCGCGGTGCGGCGCATGTGGGCGAGCGGGGTCTGCCAGCGGATGACCTCGGGGACGAAGCTGTCGATCAGCGCGGGGTTATCCTTGAGCTTGCGGTACTGATCCGGGTTCTGGCTGAGCGCATAGATGCTGCCGGACATGGTGTTGCGCGTGGTGTCGTTGCCGCCGACGATCAGGAGCACGAGATTGCCGAGGAAGTTCTTCGGGTCCATGTTCCGCGTCGCCTCGCTGTGGGCCATCATCGACAGCAGGTCGCTCTTCGGCGGCTGGTTGACGCGCTCCTGCCAGAGCCGCGCGAAATAGCGGGCGCAGTCCATCAGCTCGGCCTGCCTTTCGTCCTCGGTCGCGACCAGCCCGTCCGGACCCGGGATGGTGGTCGCGATATCCGACCAGCGCGTCAGCTTGCGGCGGTCCTCCCAGGGGAAGTCGAACAGCACCGCCAGCATCTGCGTCGTCAGCTCGATCGAGACGCGATCGACCCAGTCGAACACCTCGCCAACAGGCAGATTGTCCAGGCATTCGGCGGAGCGCTTGCGGATGTTGATCGCGAGCTCGTCGAGATGTGTCGGCGTAAACATCGGTGCCACGGTCTTGCGCTGCGCGGCATGGCGCGGCGGATCCATCGCGATGAAGCTCTCGCGGCGCAGGTCAGGATCGACGTCGCGAATGGTGATGCCGCCGAGCGCGGACGCCGAGGAGAACACCGCGTGGTTTGTCTCGATCTCCATGATGTCGTCGTATCGGGTGATCGACCAGTAGGGGCCGAACATCGACTCCTTGCAGTAGTGCACCGGATCCTCGCGACGCAGCCGGTCGAAATAGGGCCAGTGCGTGTCGGTGCGGAACAACTCCGGATGACCGGGGTCGAATTCGGCGAGCGGCAACGATGCGGCGCGACTGGCGGCCGCGTCGTTGACGCGCTCGCCTGCTGCGGCGTGTCGCTGTGCCTCGGCCGTCGTGGTGGTCCCGTGCATGGACGTCTCCCTGATGGTCGGATTCTGGCTGTCCGGCGATGTCGGGCGCGATTACATCCTGCCCGGGAGCGCGGGGCAAGCGCGGAGTGCGGCCGCCGGGCCGGTCTTGCGTCGCAACGCTGGTATTTGTCCGGACGTCGGGCGTGACAAGCGCCACGTCACGGAATATGGCTTTGAGCGATTGTTGCAAAGCAGAAGACTAGCAGGAGGCCGCCCCATGATCGCCAACGCGCAGCGCATGTTCAATTTCGATCTCGGCGAGACTGCGGACGCAATCCGCGAGACGGTGGCGAGCTTTTCGCAGGAGCAGATCGCGCCGCGCGCCGCCGAGATCGACCGCTCCAACCAGTTTCCGCGCGACCTCTGGCCCCGCATCGGCGAACTCGGCCTGCACGGCATCACGGTCGAGGAGGAATATGGCGGGGCGGGTCTCGGCTATCTCGAGCACTGCATCGCCATGGAGGAGATCTCGCGCGCCTCGGCCTCGGTCGGCCTGTCCTACGGCGCCCACTCCAACCTCTGCGTCAACCAGATCCGCCGCAACGGCAACGAGGCGCAGAAGCGCAAATATCTGCCCAAGCTGATCTCGGGCGAGCATGTCGGGTCGCTCGCGATGTCCGAGCCGCAGGCCGGCTCCGACGTGGTGTCGATGAAGACGCGCGCCGACAAAAAGGGTGACCGCTTCGTCCTCAACGGCAACAAGATGTGGATCACCAACGGTCCGATCGCGGAAACGCTGGTGGTCTACGCCAAGACCGATCCGCAGGGCGGCCCGCGCGGCATCACCGCCTTCATCATCGAGAAGGGCATGAAGGGTTTCTCGACCGCGCAGAAGCTCGACAAGCTCGGCATGCGCGGCTCGGACACCTGCGAGCTGGTGTTCGAGGATTGTGAGGTGCCGGAGGAGAACGTGCTGGGGCAGGTCGGCCGCGGCGTCAACGTGCTGATGAGTGGCCTCGACTACGAGCGCGCGGTGCTCGCCGCAGGTCCGCTCGGCATCATGCAGGCCTGCATGGACGCTGTGCTGCCTTACGTGCATGAGCGCAAGCAGTTCGGCCAGCCGATCGGCACCTTCCAGCTCGTGCAGGGCAAGGTCGCGGACATGTACACGACGATGAACGCCGCGCGCGCCTATGTCTATGCGGTGGCCAAGGCCTGCGATCGCGGCGAGACCACGCGCGAGGACGCGGCGGGCGCGATTCTGTTCGCCGCCGAAAAGGCGACGCAATGTGCGCTCGATGCGATCCAGCTGCTCGGCGGCAACGGCTACATCAACGACTATGCGACCGGCCGGCTGCTGCGCGACGCCAAGCTCTACGAGATCGGCGCCGGCACCAGCGAGATTCGGCGCATGCTGATCGGGCGGGAATTGTTCGACAAGACGTCTTGAGGCGCCGACCAAGCGGTTGGCGTATGCGGGACATGCGTTCGCCAACCGGCCGGATGCAGATATTTTAGTCATCCTCGTCGAGGCCGGTGTTTTTTTCCGGCCGACTTGCGTAGAAAATACGTCGAACCTCGGAGTCGTCCCGGCGACGAACAATCGAGGTATATTGTAGATCTTTTGCGTGTGTCGGAGGCTTGAGCCGTGAACCAGATGAGCTACGTTCCGGAGCAGCCGCCGCCGCTTCCGCCTCTCACCGCCACCTTCTCAGGTGCGCGTGGCGAGTTCTTCCGGCTGGTCAGCCGCGGGGCGGCCATCGAACTGATCACACTGGGCTTCTACCGGTTCTGGCTCGCGACCGACATCCGCCGGCATCTCTGGGTCAACACGGCTGTCGACGGTGATGCCGCAGAATATACCGGGCGCGGCAAGGAGCTCCTGATCGGCTTCCTGTTCGCGATGGCGATCCTGGTCCCGATCTATCTCGCCTATTTCCTCATCGGCGTCGAGGCCGAGCGCTACCAGGGCTTCGCCAGCGTGCCGCTGGTGATCGCCTTCTACGCCTTCGGCCAGTTCGCCATCTTCCGCGCGCGCCGCTACCGGCTGACGCGCACGGTCTGGCGCGGCATCCGGTTCTGGATGACGGGTTCGGGCTGGGCCTATGCCGGGCGCGCCATGCTGTGGACCTTGTTGACGGTGGTCACGCTGGGGCTGGCCTGGCCGTGGCGCGCCGCCGCGCTCGAGCGCTACAAGATGCGACATTCGCACTATGGCGATCTCAGCGGCGACTTCGAGGGACGCGGCTGGGAGTTCTTCAAGCGCGCCTGGTATCTGTGGGTCATCGCGCCGTTTGCGCTGCTGCTGTTTCCGTTGTTTCCGTTCGTCTATGCGCAGTTCAAAGCGATCGAGTGGCGCTGGTGGCTGTCGGGCATTCGCTTCGGCGGCGTGCGTCTGGAATCGGACCTGCCCGGCAATGCGTTCTATGGTCTGTATTGGAAGGTGATCGGCTGGTGGTTTCTGCTGTCGATCGCCTCCAGCGCCTATTTCGGCGGTGTCGCCGCGCTGATGCTCAGATTGCTGGGGCCGGGGAGTGACGGCCTGCCTCAGGCGCAGGCGCTGTCCGACAACGTGCCGATGCTGGTGCTGGTCGGATTGGGCTACATCGCCTGGATCCTGGCGCTCAACGTCGTGATGCGGCTCTATCTGGTGCGCGACATGTGGGCGACCGTGCTGCAGTCGGTTCAAGTGCATGGCATCGAGGCCATGGCCAATGTCGCCGCCAAGGGCGATCTGGCCAGCGCGCTCGGCGAAGGATTTGCCGATGGACTCGACGTCGCCGGATTCTGATCCCGGGCAGGTGGCCGCTGCTGCGCCGGCCGCCGCCACGCCGGTCGAGCCGGCCGCTCCGCTCGGCGGCCCTGCGGTCTATTTCGACGGCCTGTCCAACCGGCGGCAGACGGTCACGATCGGCTTCGCCAATCAGCTCGTGATGCGCAGCGCCGACAATTTCGTCTCCTGGCCCTATGCCGACATCCGCCGCGTCGACGGCCCGAGCGGCACGCTGCGCGTGAGCTGCCTGTCGGCGTCGCCGCTGGCACGGCTGGAGATCCGCGACGCGGCGTTGTCGGCCGAGCTGATCGCGCGCTGCAGCCATATCGACCAGAACAGGATGACCCGCGGCGCCATCGCGCGCATCGTCGGCTGGTCGCTGGCCGCCGTCGCCTCGATCGTCGCCGTCGTGCTGGTGGTGATTCCGTTCGCATCCGATCGGCTGACGCCCCTGGTGCCGCCGACCATGGAGCGGCATCTCGGCGAGGCCGCCGTGGTGCAGATCCAGACCGTGTTCGGCGACAAGCTCTGCAGCGAAGCGGCCGGGCAGGCCGCGTTCGCCAAGCTGGTCACGGCGCTGCGCCGCCCCGCCGGCCTCGACGACAGCATCGCGTCGCAGGTGCTGGACACGCCGATCCCCAACGCCTTCGCGCTGCCGGGCGGGCAATTCTTCCTGTTCAGGGGGCTGCTCGACAAGGCCAATGACCCCGACGAGGTCGCCGGCGTGCTGGCGCATGAGCTCGGCCACCTCAAGCACCGCGACAACCTGCGGCAGCTGATCCACAATGGCGGCAGCTCGTTCCTGATCGGCCTGCTGTTCGGCGACGTCACTGGCGCGGGCGCGGCGATCTTCGCCTCGCGGGCCATGATCAATGCGTCCTATTCGCGCGAGGCGGAGGCGGCGGCGGACGGTTTCGCGATCGACGTGATGCACAAGCTCGGACGGCCGACGCGCCCGATGGGCGAATTGCTGTTTCGCATCACCGGCAAGGAGGACGGCAAGCGCCCGTCGCTGTGGGCCAGCCATCCGCTCAGCGAGGACCGTCTCGCCCGCATGCGCGCCGAGGACCGGCCGCCGAGCGGCCCGCCGCTGCTGAGCCCGGAGGAGTGGCGGGCGCTGAAGGGAATTTGCAAGTAGCCGCCGGCGATCCGGCGCCTCACGCACGGCTGGTCGGGACGATCGACCCTCTCTCATCCGTCATTGCGAGCGCAGCGCGCAGCGAAGCAATCCAGATGTCCTCGGCGGCAAGATTCTGGATTGCTTCGCTGCGCTCGCAATGACGGGGTGAGAGCGGTGCGCGTCTGCCTCGACGCGGGTTGAGCGACGGCACTGCTGGTGAGATGGCAGCGCCGACACCTATTCCGCCAGATTGTTCGTCTTCTTCACCCAGGCGCGGACATCCGTCAGCACGTCCGGCAGCACGGCCTTGACCTCGGCGAGCGTCATGCCGGCCTTGACGCGCGGGTCGTAGAGCAGATTGAGGATGTACTGGTCGTAGACGTCGAAATAGCCCATCGAGACGTTGTCGTTGAACATGGTCCAGGGCACGCTCGAAGTGTCGTTGATCGGCCCGAGCGACTGCAGGAGCTCCTCATAGGCGCAGTCGAGAAAGACGAAATCGCCGTTGTCGACGGTGAGGATGACGTCGGAATGCTCGATCTCGAACGCCTCGTTCTTGCGGAAGCCGGACAGGCATTGCGGATCCAGCGAGGTCTTGATCTCGCGCGCGCGCTCGCTGCCATAGGCCTGGCTGATGGTGTGGTAGAGATCGCGGTCGCGCACCAGCTTGACGCGGACATTGGCGTCGCCGTCGGTGTCGGTCATCGCAATATCGAGGTTGCGGATGCGCGCGGCGATGTCGCTGACGACCTTGGCGAGCTGCGCCTTGCGGTCGGCGCGGCGGCCGTCGGCAAACACCCGCACCGGTGCGCTGTATTTCCGGATGCGGTCAACCCGGCCCGCCAGGTGATACTCGGCGCCGAAGGCGGTCTTGAAGAAGCCGTCGGTGATCTCGGCGTCGGTGAAGCTCTTCTTCTCGATGCGCTGGCGGGCGGCGATCGCCGGAATTTCGGTGGTCGACGCCGGCAGCGGGACCATCACGGTCACAAGCGCAGCCAGCGCCGCCGCCACCGCGCTCCGCAGGGAGCGCCAGGAGCACGGATGCTCGTGGCGAGGATGCGCGCTGTGACATTGCCTCATCGTCGTGGTCGCGTGCGGCTCTCAGTTCTTGACGATCACGGTCGTGCCGACCGAGACGCGGTCGTAGAGGTCGGCGACGTCGTCATTGGTCATGCGGAAGCAGCCCGACGATACCGCCTGGCCGATCGTCTCGGGCTCGTTCGAGCCGTGGATTCGGTACAGCGTTGAACCGAGATACATTGCGCGCGCGCCGAGCGGGTTCTCGATGCCGCCGGCCATGTGGCGCGGCAGGTCGGGCCGGCGCCGCAGCATCTGCGACGGCGGGGTCCAGGCCGGCCATTCCTTCTTGGCGGAGATGCGGTGCACGCCGCTCCAGCGGAACCCGTCACGGCCGACGCCGATGCCGTAGCGCAGCGCCTGGCCGCCCGGCAGGACCAGATAGAGCCGGCGCTCGCTGGTGCTCACGACGATGGTGCCTGGCGCATACTGGCTCTGGAACATCACGGTCTGGCGCGGAATCGGGCTGACACCGCTCTGATAGAAGTTCGGCCCGCCGCCGAAGAGGTCCCTGGTGTCGAACATTTCCGCCCGCGCCATCCCGGCGCTTGCCATCGATGCGACCGCAGCAATTCCCAAAGCCAAACAGCGCTTCATTTCCGTCCCCTGGCAAACATCAAATTCCGTTCGCAGACAGGCCATAAACGGTTGCACTTCGCAACCCACGGCGGCGTGAGGCCGGTATGTGGCGACGGTCCGTGACCCAAATCCCACGGACAATCGCGCGCGTCCTGGACCAACATCCTGTTAGCCAAGCCCGCGCATGAGCACCGTGGCGATGGCAGCAATGCGGCCAGCCCCTTTGACGCCGCGGGCGAACAATGATTGATCTGCCCAACATTGCAAATAGCGCGCGGAATCAGCAGGAGAAGATGATGAACGGTGCGGAAAGCCTGGTACGGACCCTGGTCGCAGGGGGCGTTGACGTCTGCTTTACCAATCCGGGCACCTCCGAAATGCACTTCGTCGCCGCGCTCGATCGGGTCGAGGGCATGCGCTGCGTGCTCGGCCTGTTCGAGGGCGTGGTGACCGGCGCCGCCGACGGCTATTTCCGCATGAAGGGCACGCCGGCCTCGACGCTTCTCCATCTCGGCCCCGGCCTCGCCAACGGCCTCGCCAATTTGCACAACGCCAAGAAGGCGCGCTCGGGCATCGTCAACATCGTCGGCCAGCACGCGACCTACCACATCGGCTTCAATGCGCCGCTGACCTCGGACATCGAGGGCCTGGCGCGGCCGATGTCCGATTGGGTGCGGACCTCGCCGAGCGCCAAGGCCGTGGCTGCCGACGGCGCCGCCGCGATCGCCGCCGCCAAGAGCGCGCCGCCGCAGATCGCCACCCTGATCCTGCCCGCTGACACCGCCTGGAACGAGGTCGACGGCATTGCCCAGGTTCCGGGAGAGGCGCAGCGCCCGAGCTATTCGGCTGACGCGGTCGAGAAGGCCGCGAAGATCCTGCACGCCCACGGCCCCGAGACGCTGGTGCTGATGACAGCGGGCGCATTGACCGAGCAGGCTCTGACCTTCGCCCAGCAGATCGCCGGCAAGACCGGCTGCCGCGTGATGGGCCAGACCTATCACCCGCGCATGGCGCGCGGCGCCGGACGGTTCTCGATCGACCGCATCCCTTACGTGATCGAGCAGGCGCTGCCGATCCTGAAGAACTACAAGCATATCGTGCTGGTCGAGGCCAACGACCCCGTCGCCTTCTTCGCCTATCCGAACAAGCCGAGCATGCTCAAGGCCGAGGGCACCGAGGTGCACCGCATGACCGCCTGGGGCGAGAACTCGGCCGCCGCCCTCGAGGCGCTCGCCGGCCATCTCGGCGCCAAGGCCGCCGACGTTAAGCCGCAGCCGCTCGCCGAGCTGATCAAGCCCACCGGCGCGTTGAACCACACCACCATCGCCCAGGCGATCGCCTATGCGATCCCGGAGAACGCGATCATCGTCGACGAATCCATCACCACGGGCCGCGGCTTCTTCCCGCCGACGGCGGCCGCCAAGCCGCATGACTGGCTGCAGAACATGGGCGGCTCGATCGGCTTCTCGACCCCCGTCGCGACCGGCGCCGCGGTGGCCTGCCCGGACCGCAAGGTCATGTGCCTCGTGGGCGACGGCAGCGCGATGTACACGATCCAGTCGCTGTGGACCCAGGCGCGCGAGAACCTCAACGTCGTCACGGTGGTGTTCGCCAACAGGATCTACCAGATCCTGCGCGGCGAGTTCGACGGCGTCGGCGCCGGCGAGCCGGGCCAGCGCGCCCAGGACATGCTCAAGATCGACCGTCCGACGCTCGACTTCGTCGCCATGGCGAAGGGCATGGGCGTCCCCGGCCGCGCCGTCACCTCGGCCGACGAGTTCAATGCCGCGCTGGCCGAGGCGAACGCCGAATATGGTCCGCGCCTGATCGAAGTGCAGATGTAAATCCGCAACGCTGGCGGCCGCAAAAGGGCCGCGGGCCGAGGGAAGGCGCATCGCCTCATTTATGGGGTTGGCGACTCACGCCGATCGCGTGTTGATGGTGAGGTGTCCTTCTCTCCTGTATCTGAGCGGCATGCACAGTGAATTGAACCGGCTGATCTCTGCGCTGCAGGAGTTCTATGCGCGCGAGCGCTTCATCCTCGACCGTGATCTCGGCGAGCGCGCCTTGACGCATCGGCTGGCGGTGCATCTCGAACGCAACTTCCTGGGGTGGGACGTCGATTGCGATTACAATCGGCTCGGCGACCGCGCCATGCTGCTGCCGCGTGGCACCATCGTCTCGACCGACGATGAGCTGGGAAAATCGGTCTACCCGGACATCGTCGTGCACAAGCGTGCCGTGCCCGACAATCTGCTGGCGATCGAGGTCCGCAAGGCCGGCAACCACCAGCCGCTGGCGCATGACCGCCACAAGCTGATGGCGCTGACCGATCCGCATCTGTGGTTCGCCTATTGGATCGGCGTGCTGGTGATTCTCGACCGCCGCAGCGTGATCACGCCGGAGGTCTATGTCGGCGCCCGGATCGATCCGGCATTGTCGGCCTGGTTCGCGGGGCGATTGCAGCAGATGGGACTCGCCGCCGGCTGAGACATCTCGCAGAAGAGGTGTGCGATCGCGGTCGACACGAATGAACAAGGGCCGCCCCTGAGAGGAGCGGCCCGATCTCGTCGCGCATGTGGAGCCTGCGGACAGGCGCGCCCACGCCCTACTTCGACATGGCGTCGCCGGACGACTTCTTCGCCGACTTCTTCTTCGTCTTGCTCATCTTCATGTCGTCGCCCCCGCCCATGGCGTCGCCGCTCTTCGCCGACTGGCCGGTGGTCGTCATCGGCTTCTCCGTGGACTGGGCAAGAGCGGCCGTCGAGACGAACGCGAGAGCGGCGGTGGCGATGATCAGTTTACGCATGCGGAAAACCTCCGAGGGTTGGAAACGCGCCGGACCATAGGCGAATTCGAGCGCGGCGTTCTGACGCAGGAATCAGGAAAACGTGAGAGCTCCGCCCCGCAAAAGCCGCCTTGCGCCGTCCCCGCGGAGGTAGCAGGTGCATTCTGTGACTGATGTGCTGGATGCAGGGCGCCCATGCGCGGACGAACGAGGTCAAAATGGCCGGGTGCGGCGATCCAATTGCCTCGATGCACATTCGATGCGTAGCCGCGGCCGTTGCTGCGACGTCGGCCTCTGGTCCAAATGGAATAGCTTCGGGCTTCATGGGGGGAGAACGGAATGTCGAACAACCTGAGCGCGGTCCGCTCTTCCGAGGAGATCGAGACGCTCGCGCGCGATGCAGTCGCCGACGCTCGGGCGGAGCGTCGCGAGCAGGCGTTGCAGAAGCTCGCGCCGTTGCGGAAGGCGCAGACCTGTCAGCGCGAAGCGGCCATGGTGCTGCTGTGGGTGGTCGATCATATCTGCCTGCCGCGGGACGTCGCGGCCGGGATTCTGATGGAGATCGCGCAATCTCACGACGAGGACGCCGACATTCTCGCCAGGGAAGCAGCTCGGACTACCGGTCGACATCGGCCGCTTCAGCCTGCCGGAATGTGAACTCGGCCAATGCAAGGTCAAGCTCGCCGAGCGTCCGCTGGCGGTGCCCCGATCGTCATCATGCGATGGCGGTATGGGCCCCAGATGGACGGTAGTAAACACGGAACTGACGCGCAAATTCAGAGGTCAATGGTGGGCGCACAAGGGATCGAACCTTGGACCTCTCCCGTGTGAAGGGAACGCTCTCCCGCTGAGCTATGCGCCCGGATCCTGGTGGCTGCCGGCCGTGGGGCCGTAAGAGGCAGCTGCCGAAGCAGTCCGTCGGAGCCCGCGATTTACGAAGCGCGGGCAGGGGGTGTCAAGGATTTGCGGCGCCGCTGGCGAGGAAAACTGCCGGGGTGCGGTGGCCCGTCCTCGATAGGGGCCGAAACCGGCCCTCTCGCGGGGCCTGCCTCCATACCGAAGCGAGGGGCGGATATCCGCCGCACTCGGCGCCGATCCGGCGGCCTCAGGCCCCGAGCTGCCGTGCTCGCGAGGCATGCGACTGCAGCGCGCGGATGCGGTCGGCCAGGGTGCCGCCTTGCGGACCGCCTGCGCCGGCTGCAGCGGCCGGAGCCGCGGCGACGCCATTGGCGTTGGCCGGCTTGGCGGGGGCCGGCTCGGCGGCCAGCATGGCTTCGATGGTCGAGTTCGGACCCTCGATCTGCATCGCGAGCTTGGCAACCTCGGCGGCGATGTCGTTGATGCGCTCACGCAAGAGCGCGTTCTCCATCCGCTCCTGGGCCCAGGTGCTCTCGGCCTGCTGCTGGATCGCGTTCATCTCGCGCTGCAGCTTGGTGCGCTCGTCGCGGGCGGCCTGCAATTGCTCTTCGAGGGCGGCCTTCTCGGATTTGAGCCGCTCGAATGCGGCCGACTTGCCGCTGCCGAAGCCGGCCAGCTCCTCGCGCAGCTCCTTCAAGGCGCGGTCGGCGGCCACGTTGGCCTCGCGCAACTGGTTGTTCTCGAAATCACGTTCGGCAAGCAGCTTGCCCTGGGTCGACAGCCGGCCTTCGAGGTCGGCGACGCGGGTCGCCAGCATCTCGGCTTCCTTGACCTGGACGATCAGCTGGCGGTCGAGCTCGGTGACGCGCTGGCTGAGATTCTCGACCCGCGCGCGGGCGTCGTTGAGCGCCTTGGTCGCGGTGTCGGATTCGTCGCGCTCCAGCGCGAGCCGCGTCTGGGTCGCGGAGAATTCCTTCTCGGCGTCGGCCACGCGGCTGCGCAGCTCCTCGACCTGGGTCCTGACCGACACCAGCTCGACCTGGCGGCTGTCCGCCAGCAGCGCCTTGTCGTTGAGCTCGGTGCTCAGCCGGACCAGCTCGGCCTGCTTCTCCTTCAGCGCCTGCTCGGCGGCGCGCAGCGCCTCGGTCTTGGCGGCGAACTCCTCTTCCGTGGCGCGGAGCTGGTCCTTGAGCGCCTTCTCGCGCGCCTCCAGCGCGAAGATCGCAGCGTTCTTCTCGCCGAGCTCGATCTTCATGCGGTTGATGGCGTCGGTCTTCTTGCCGAGGTCGGCGAGCTGGCCGGTGGCCTTGTTCTTGAGCGCGTCGACGCTCATCTCCAGCCGCCGCGCCGACATCGCGAACTCCGCGCGCAGCTGGTCCTTGTCGGCCTGGATCTCGGCCATCGACAGCGGCGTCGCCGCCTCGAGCCGGCGCGTCGTCAGCCGCACCGCACGATTGTGCACCAGCGGCACGATCATCAGCGCACAGAGCATGGCGATCAGAAAACCGATCGCAAAATACATGATCGGCTCGACCATGACGCACAACTCCCGGTCCAAAATGATTAACGGAATCACAATGCACGGCGGGCTGATTCAACGCCAGCCCAATGCCGTGTTAACCTTGATCCGTCGCGGGAGAACGTGTCCTAGCGGTACCAGCTGGCGACCTCAGAACGGGTTCCAGGTCGCACTTGGGGTGAACTTGAGGTAGCCGACATTGGCGCCGAGCCGCAGGCCGATCCCGGACCGGATCGGCACCAGCACGATGTTGTTGGCGGTCAGCGCCGTCATGCCGAAGCCGCCGACGATATAGGCCGAGCCGTCGATGCCGACGAAGCGCTGATAGATCGCGCTGGTGGCCGGCAGATTGTAGACCAGCGTCATGGTGCGGGCGCCGTCGCCGCCCCAGTCGAAGCCGAGCGAGGGGCCCTGCCAGTAGACGCGGAGGTCGCCGGCGTTCTTGGTGTAGAGCGTGCCCTCGCCGTAACGGAGACCGGCGACGAAAGCACCGGCGCCTTCCTCGCCCAGGATATAGCCGTTCGGCAGGCCCCATTGGCTGACGGCGCGCTCGATCACCGAGGCGAGGCCGCGCGAGACGTTGCCGAAGAAGCGGTGGCCGGCATTGACGAGCTCGTCCGGATTGAAGCTGTCCGGGCTCGGCGCAGGCCGCGGCGGCGGTGCGGGCTGCTGATACGGCGGCGCAGCCTGGTAGGGCGGCGCAGCAGGCGGGGGCGCCTGCTGCGCGGCGACCGACGCGGTCATGGCCAGCACGGCCGCTAACGTCGCGGCGGCAAGGCGTGATGCGAAACTCATCGATGGAAATCCCCTGCTATCGGCTGCCCGAGCCTCGCCTTAACCTGACGCCAACCCCATCGGGCGATTGTCGGGCGAGGGGCGATGCCCCTGCGACTCCCATGTTATCGGCACCAACTATGACCGCACAACGGCAACAACCGAACCAGACCGGATCAAAGTCGCTGTTTCGCCTTGTAATTGCCGCTATCGCGCTCGCTGCGCTGCTGCTGCCGGTCGGCGCGCCGGCGGCCACGACGCAGCGCATCATCTCCGACCGCTTCAGCGGGCTGGCGATCGACGGCTTCGACCCCGTTTCCTATTTCGTGGATGGCAAGGCCCTGCTGGGACTGCCGGATTTCGAGGCGTCCCAGGGTGGGGTGGTCTGGCGGTTTCGCAACGAGGGCAATCGCGCCTCCTTCCTGGCCCATCCGGAGGTCTACGGCCCGCAATTCGGCGGCTACGACCCGACCGATGTGGCTCGCGGCGTGACGGTGGCCGGCAACCCGCGCTTCTTCGTCGTGGTCGAGGAACGGCTGTTCCTGTTCAACCGCGAGGAAAGCCGCGACGCCTTCGCGGCCGACCCGAGCCGCTATCTGCCGCGGGCGGAAGCCCGCTGGCCGGCGCTGGAGGAGGATCTGCCGCAGTAGGGCGGCAGGGCTGTCTCAAACCTTCACCGCAGCCGGGTCGCCCCAGGCGATGAAGGACGGCACGATGAAGCCGTCGGGGCGCTCGCCATAGCGTAACGGCGCGCCGGTCTCGCTGGTGACGGTGCCGCCGGCGGCTGCGACCACGGCATGGCCTGCCGCCACGTCCCATTCCGAGGTCGGGCCGAGCCGCGGATAGATGTCGGCCAGACCTTCGGCGAGCCGGCCGAACTTCACGGCCGAGCCGAGCGGCAGGCGCACCGCGCCTGGACGGGCCGCAATGAAGGCTTCGGTGCGGGCATCGCCATGCGACCGGCTGACTGCGGCGACCCATGCCGCGCCCTGCGGCGGCATCGGCCGGGTGCGGATCGGCTCGGCGGCCGCCAAACCCGCCTCCGTGAACGACAGCCGCTCGGCGCCACGGCCGACCAGACCGCGCCAGATCTGGCCGATGGCCGGCGCGCAGACGATGCCGAGCAGCGGGCTGCCGCCGGTGACCAGCGCCAGATTGACCGTGAACTCGCCGCGCCCGGCGACGAACTCCTTGGTGCCGTCGAGCGGATCGATCAGGAAGAAGCTGCCATTGAACGGTCCTGCGCTCGCCCCGACCCGCTCCTCCGACAGCGCGGGAATCGCGGGCGCCAGCCGTGCCAGCCCTTCGGCAATGACCCTGTCGGCGGCAAGATCGGCCTCGGTGACCGGCGAGCCGTCGGATTTGTCGGTGACAGCCATGGCGCGGCGGTTGACGGCGAGGATCGCGTGGGCCGCCTCGACGACGAGCTCCGTCAGGGGCGTCATCAGCGCGGCGGCGGCCTCGACCTCGACGGTTCCTGCAGTCGGTGCCGTCGTCATTGCGCGGTGCTCCTTCCGGCCGTTCCGTACGCAGCTTGCATCATCGTATCCTTGTTCTGGCGCCGGCGCATCCGGGTACAGCCGTTCGCACGTTCATTGAGCTGCGGCCGCCGGGAAAACCGCTACGTACTTTCCCGTGTCGCGCCCTCAGTCCGGTGGCGGTCCATGCTTTCGCAGTGTATCAAGCGTTAACGCAAGCATGATTCGCCCAGGTTCGCGGATTTCAGGAACATCGAATGTCCGGCACGTCCTCTCCCGAGATCGCCAATCCGATTCCCGCTCCCGATACGCTCGAACTTGCCGCTCTGCTCTGCTCGAAGGTCTGCCACGACCTGATTAGTCCGGTCGGCGCGATCGTCAATGGGCTCGAGGTGCTCGACGACAATCCGAAGCCGGAGGATCGCGACTTCGCGCTGGAGCTGATCCGCAAGAGCGCCAAGACGGCGTCGGCGCGGCTGCAGTTCTGCCGCCTCGCCTTTGGTGCGGCCGGCTCTGCGGGCGCGCAGATCGATCTCGGCGACGCCCAGACCATGGCGCGCGGCCACATCGAGGACGCCAAGACCTCGATCACCTGGAATCTGCCGCGGCTGCTGTTGCCCAAGAACCGGGTCAAGCTGCTGCTCAACATGATGGTGGTGGCGCAGCAGACGATCCCGCGCGGCGGCATGCTGACCGTCGACCCGATCGGCGACGGCGAGTCCATGAGCTTCCGCGTCGCTGCCACCGGGCTCAATGCCCGGCTGCCGCAGAACATCGTCAATCTGCTTGGCGGCGAATTGCAATCGACCATCGATGCCCACGCGGTGCAGCCCTACTACACCCGTCTGCTCGCCGATGCCTGCGGCCTCAAGGTGACGCTCACCGCCGACGACAACGCGATGGTCGTGCAGGCGGCCTGATCTGGCAGACGTCCTGCCGCGTCAGTCCTGCGACCTCGTGTCGTGGGACAGACGCAACAATCCATTCACCATGGTTAATCAAGCCTTGCCGATGGGTCCGAATTTGTCCGGATGCATCTTATCTCTTTGTTGAGTCCGTTCATTTGCGCTTACTCAACTAATATTAAACGCTTTGCACCGAAACTGGCCACGGTTTGAAGGGCGCGTCATGTCGCGTTCCGTTGCGTGCGAAGGCCAGTTTCATGGATGACCTGTTGCGTGAGTTTCTGACGGAGACCAGCGAGAGCCTGGACACCGTCGATAATC
>NZ_JAUEXY010000019.1:0-142406 GCF_032489375.1 Bradyrhizobium sp. SZCCHNR1098 | reverse complement strand
CGTCAGCCCGGTTGAGTTCGAGCGCAAGGTGGGATTAGCTTGACCGGGTGTCCATCAAACCGGCAGCAGCTCAAACCTCGATCTCAGAGCTGAGTCTCGCGGCCGGCGAGCTTGCGGTAATCGTGATTGCGTTCGCGCTCCTATTTTCCGGAAGAGCCTGAGGAGCGCTTGGGTTTAAGTGGGCCTCGCGCTTGGGGTTGAATGCTCAGGTTCAGCCAAGTTCGGAGTTGCGACTTATTAGCTGAAGCTCTGTGCAGTTGGCGAACGATTCGCAAGCGGCACCATAAACACTTATGGCGCCGAAAATGCCCTTGTTCTTTAGGTCCAAACTGCATGTTGGGAACAGAACGGAGGAAAGGCGCGAGCAGATCAAGTGGACCTGATGTGTCACAGGCCGCGGGGTGATCTGCAGAGGGTTCATCTCTCCTTGTTGCTATGGTCGGCTCGCTCTCCGCTCTCTGCAAGTTTTTGTCGTGGTCGCCGCAGGAACCACAATTGACGCGCGAGCTCGAGGCCGTCTACCGAAAAAAATCCGCGCGAGATCCGTATCCGAACTTGTCGAATTGTTGCCGGTGGTACAATATGCACCCACGACTTGGGGTAGTGCGGGGCAAATGGACGTCGGGCAGAGGGACACGGGGCTAGACTGCCTGGCATTGCTGTTGCGGTTTCATCAGGTCGCCATTGATCCGGCGCAGATTGCACATCAGCTTGCGGGAGAGCCGGTCGGCGTGACCGAGATGCTTCGCTGCGCCAAGCAACTGAAGCTGAAAGCGCGCGCAGTCCGACAGACGTGGGACGGGCTTGGCAAGCTGCCGTTGCCGGCCATTGCGGCGCGATTGGATGGTTCGTTCGTGATCCTGGGGCAGGTCACGGCTGATGCGGTGTTGATTCAGGATCCGCTCGTGAACCGGCCGCAGAGCGTCAAGCGCGCCGAGTTCGAAGCCAACTGGACCGGCACGGTGGTGCTGATGGCTCGACGCGCCTCGCTGAGTGACCTCGCGAATCGCTTCGACATCACCTGGTTTGTGCAGGCTACGCACAAATATCGCCGGCTGCTCGGCGAGGTGCTGCTGGCCTCGTTCTTCCTGCAGCTCTTCGGCCTCGTCACGCCGTTGTTCTTCCAGGTCGTCACCGACAAGGTGCTGACCCATCGCGGCTACACCACGTTGGACGTGCTGGTGTTCGGCCTCGTGACCGTCACCATCTTCGAGACGGTGCTGGGCGGTCTTCGAACATACGTGTTCTCCCACACCACCAACCGCATCGACGTCGAGCTCGGCGCACGGCTGTTCCGCCATCTGATCGCGCTGCCGATCGCCTATTTCGAGGCGCGGCGGGCCGGCGACTCGGTGGCGCGGGTGCGCGAGCTCGAGAACATCAGGAACTTCATCACCAGCTCGGCGCTGACGCTGGTCATCGACCTCGCCTTCACCTTCGTCTTCTTGGGCGTGATGTTCTATTACTCGCCATTCCTCTCCTGGATCGTGGTCGGCTCGTTCCCGTTTTACATCGCGCTGTCGGCAGGCGTGACGCCGATCTTCCGCAAGCGGTTAGATGTCAAGTTCGACCGCGGCGCCGAGAACCAGGCCTTCCTGGTCGAGAGCGTGACCGCGATCCAGACCTTGAAGGCGATGGCGATCGAGCCGCAGATGCAGCGGCGCTGGGAGGAGCAGCTCGCAGGCTATGTCGGCGCCAGCTTCGACGTGCTGTCGCTCGGCAACTGGGCGAGCCAGTCGGTGCAGTTCATCAGCAAGATCGTCACCGCGTTGACGCTTTATTTCGGAGCGCATCTGGTGATCGAAGGCAGCCTCAGCGTCGGCGAGCTCATCGCCTTCAACATGCTGGCGGGCCGGGTGGCGCAGCCGGTGCTGCGGCTGGCGCAGCTGTGGCAGGATTTCCACCAGGCACGGCTGTCGGTGGCGCGGCTCGGCGACATCCTCAACACCACGCCGGAGCCGGCCTTCAATCCCGGCCGTGCGGCGCTGCCGCCGGTGCGCGGCGAGGTCGTGTTCGACCATGTCCATTTCCGCTATCGCGTCGATGGTCCGCTGGCGCTGCATGATGTCAGCCTGAAGGTGCCGGTAGGCCAAGTGGTCGGCATCGTCGGTCCCTCCGGCTCCGGCAAGTCGACGCTGACCAAGCTGATCCAGCGGCTCTATGTCCCCGAGAGCGGCCGAATCCTGATCGACGGCGTCGATCTGACGGTCGCAGACGTCACCTGGCTGCGGCGGCAGATCGGCGCGGTGTTGCAGGAGAACGTGCTGTTCAACCGCTCGATCCGCGACAACATCGCGCTCGCCGATCCCGGCATGGCGATGGAGCGGGTGATCCAGGCGGCCGAACTCGCCGGCGCCCATGACTTCATTCTCGGCCTGCCCGACGGCTATGACACGGTCGTCGGCGAGCGCGGCGCGAGTCTCTCCGGCGGGCAGCGCCAGCGCATCGCGATTGCGCGTGCGCTGGTCACCAACCCGCGCATTCTGATCTTCGACGAGGCGACCTCGGCGCTCGACTATGAGAGCGAGAACATCATCCAGCGCAACATGCGCAAGATCTGCGCCGGGCGCACCGTCTTCATCATCGCGCACCGGCTGTCGGCGGTGCGCAATGCCGACCGCATCATCACCATCGAAAGCGGCCGCCTGGTCGAGGACGGCACCCATGACGAGCTGATCAAGCGCGCCGGGCGCTACGCCACCCTGCACCAGATCCAGGCGGGGCTTCATGTCGTCGGCTGAGACGCACCCGCAGGACAATGCCCCGATCTCGCTGGATGCACGGCGCAAACGCCGAAACGACGCGCGCGAGTTCCTCCCCGCAGCGCTGGAGATTGTCGAGACGCCGGCGTCGCCCGCGGGCCGCGCCGTGGCCGGCACCATCATCCTGTTTTTTGCGATCGCGATCGGCTGGTCGATCGTGGGCCACGTCGACATCATCGCCTCGGCGCAAGGCAAGATCGTGCCGACCGGCCGCACCAAGACGATCCAGCCGCTGGAGGCGGGCGTGGTCGCGGCGATCCATGTCCAGGACGGTGACAAGGTCCGTGCCGGCGATGTGCTGGTCGAGCTCGATCGTACCGTCACCGAGGCCGAGCGCCGCCGCGTCGCGCAGGGCCTGATGCAGGCCAGGCTCGATGCCGCCCGGCTGAACGTGCTCCGCGACAGCTTTGCCGATTTGGCCGTGCTGCGGTCGCTCAACGTGCCCGAGGGCGCATCGCCGACCGATGTCGCGCGCACCCGCGCCGCGCTGCAGGCCCAGGCCGCCGAGCAGCTCTCGAAACTTGCGTCAAACCTGCAGCAGATCGCGCAGAAGCGCGCCGAGGCGCAGTCGGTGGAGGCTGCGATCGGCAAGATCGACGCCACCTTGCCGTTCCTGCAGGAGACCGCCGAGATCCGCCGCAATGCCAAGGAGATCCAGTACGGCAACCAGATCGCCTATATCGACGCGCAGTCGCGGCTGATCGACCAGCAGAACGAGCGCATCGTGCAGACCCGTCGCCTGGTCGAGATCGAGGCGGCGCGGCTCGCGCTGGAGCAGCAACTGGCACAAGCACGCTCGGGGTTCGAGCGCCAGGTGCTGTCCGATCTCGCGGACGCCGAGAAGAAGGCCGAGGAGCTGACGCAGGATCTCGTCAAGGCCGAGCGCAAGATCGCCGAGCAGGTGCTGCGCGCCCCGATCGACGGCACCGTGCAGCAGCTCGCGCTGCACACCGTCGGCGGCGTCGTCACACCGGCGCAGCAACTGATGCTAATTGTTCCGGCCGACAGCCAGCTCGAGGCCGAAGCCATGATTTCCAACCGCGACATCGGCTTCGTCAATCCCGGCCAGCCCGCCGAGATCAAGATCGACACCTTCAACTTCACCCGCTACGGCCTGGTTCATGGCAAGGTGCTGAGCGTCTCCCAGGACTCGATCGCCCGCGAGAAGCCGGCCGACAAACAGAACGGCGGCAAGGCCGCGGGCGCACTGGCCGAGACCAGCGAGCCGGCGGGACAGGAGTTCATCTACTCGGCGCGGGTGTCACTGGACGAGAAGCAGATGCAGGTCGAGGACAAGATGGTTGCGCTGGCGCCCGGCATGGCCGTGACCGTGGAGATCAAGACGGGGACACGGCGGATCATCGAATACGTGATGTCGCCGTTGCTGCGATATAAGCATGAAAGTCTGAGGGAAAGGTAATCTTCAAACATGAATGCTCGTGGTGGCAGCCGTGTCTCGGTGTGATCATTGAATCTAGTTGCGATGTGGTTGCGCACTTGGGTAGTCATTGATGCTGTTGAGAACAAAGAGAGAAGCCGGCGGGAATAGGTATACTTTATCCGCGTCGGAACTCTCGCATATCGCCGAGCTGAAACTTTCAAAGGCTAGCTGTCATGGGCAAATTCTTCACCGACGATCAGATACAGGAAGCGATCGGAGCTTTGGAAAGCTACTCGCCTGGCATCTTCAAAAGAATGACGAAGATGGCTTCGATAACCGCCCCTTTGAACGAAGAGCAGGAAAGAGAAATGACGGCAATTACGCGCGTGCTTGGCGTGGTCTTGCCTGAGGTGTCGTTCGTTGTAAAAGCGGAAGACAAAGGAGGAGCGCTGACGCGCCTTACGATCGACTTGGGTAATGCAGTTCAAGCGGCTGCGGAATTCGTTAAGGGTAGCCCTGATCGGGCGTCTATATCTAAAAACGATTGATCCTAGGGGCACCATAATGTCAGGTCAGGTTGCATTCGTCGACGCTAGTTGGCTCTCTACTCTTTCCCTCCTAGGTAATCAGATCGGAGGTGGAATCCTGGCGGAGCAGGCCGCGCGATATCAGTTGCACATCACGCGGGAAGTCCTGTTTGAACTCTCTAGTACAAATCTTGCTTCATCGATACGCAATTGGCTCAATGATCCGAACAACTTCGTTGTTGACGAGAACCCCGTAACTTCTCAGCTGAAGGGGGATGGGGCGGTAACTAAAAACGCTGGAGATCTCTCAATCTATGAGGCCGGAAAAAACTATCCCGGTGCAAAAGTCTTCATGGATGACGGTTTCGCCGCCGATGTGTTGAGCGGAGCAAAGAATCTTCTCGGTTTTATTGAGAACAAACAAGCGTCATCCTACCAAAGCATAAAAGACACCTTCGGAGACATTTTCCAAAAAACGGCGATTTCCGAACGAATCACCAGCTTTGGTTCACTCGTAAATTTCGGAGGCGCAATTGATCCCCAGTCATTTTGGGAAGCCGTTAGGATTACGTCTAACAGAGTCAAGTATTTTTCAGACGAGGTCACTGTACGGCTCCAGTCGTTGCTTGGACGATTTCTCGGCGATGACACCGGATCACTAACGCTGCCCGATATCAACGGAGCGCAGGCCGTCCGTGCCTTTGGTCAGATCCTCGGCGCGGCAGGGCTTGCCGCCGCCGCCTACGATATCGTGACAAGTACGCAACAGGCGCTCGCGCAATACCGGAATAACGACAGAGAAGGGGCCCTGGCAACCGAATCTGGAATGCTTGGTCGGGTTCTTGGCGGATTTTATGGTGCTGAGCTTGGCATGGGCGCCGGGCTGTTTCTTGCCACCCTTCTGTTTCCACCGGGCGCACTTGCCGAGTTGACCATATTGGTCGCGGCTCTCATCGGTGCATATTTCGGAGTGCACGCTGGAGAGCTGTACCTAGAAGCTAATCAATTGATCGGAAGGGATATCGGTGTTGCGCTTGGCAATCTGATCTCTCCGCTGCTCAAGCTTCTCGGAGATCCGCTGATCCTTGACCTGAATGGCGATGGTGTTCGTACCACCAGCCTCGCGGGATCCACGGTCCATTTCGACTATAATGTCGACGGTTTTGCGGAGCGTACGGGCTGGGTTTCTCCTGATGATGGCATTCTCGCGATCGATGCCAATGGGAATGGTCGGATCGATAGCGCGGTCGAGCTATTCGGTTCGGCTACCCAAGATGGTTTCGCGGTGCTTGAGACGTTCGATGCGAATGGGGACGGAGTGATCGACGCTGCCGACCCGGTCTTCGCTAAGCTGCGTGTCTGGCGCGATCTAAATCAGAACGGTGTGTCGGACGACGGAGAACTGCAGACTCTGGCTCAGGCCGGAATCAAATCGATATCGCTCGTCCGTCAGCCCGGTTCGGGAACTGACGCGGGGAATACGATTGGATATGAGGCGGTATTCACGCGAAACGATGGTACAATGGGAATCGCCCAGACTATCTATTTTCAGACCGATAATAGGGATACGCGCGCCGACACCACGCCAGATTTTACGATCGCGGACGGCGTTGATCTGCTTCCCCTGTTGCCTGGCTCGGGTACAATTTATTCTATCGCGTACAAGGCCACCACAGAGTCAGAGTTTCGCGGTGCCTGGACCTCGCTGACTGATCAAGCGTCATCAATGACACCTGCCGAGCTGCGTGCGGCGCTCAGCAATCTTCTGCTTCAATGGGCGGGGGTGAGTGGCGTAGATCCTCAAAGTCGAGGGCAGTTCGTCGATGCCCGTCATCTTGCGTTTGTCGAAGCGTTTTTTGGCCAGCCCTACCGTGAAGTGCGGGCTGGTAATGAGTTGCGTACCTATCCAGGGTCCGCCTCTGCCGGAGCGAGCATCGAAGCGAGTTTTGAGAGTATTATCGCCGTACTCGAAGTTGCGTTCCTTGCCCAGCAGGCGAGAAGCGTGGTCGCACGCGGTGGAGACATCGGTGCTGCCGTCAGCAGTCCCTACTTTTTCTATTCCATGCTGGAGCTTGCGCAGCCGAAACCAGGCGATCCTCAACCCAATACGCCCGGTAATATCGGGATGGTCGTCGACCTGATCGCAATGGCGGTGCCGGAGCACGCCGGAGCTGCCGTTGCTTACCTTGAGCGGGCTCTGTTGGGCTTGGACGGTATGGTAAGCGTCGCGTTTAGTGGAGATCGGTCGGGCTATGCGAACGCGGTCCTTCCACATTTAGCTGGTGTCTCCGATCCGGTTATGCACGAGATCACTGCTCATATCGTTGATGGGAGTGCCCTTGTTGGCACACTCGCGGCGGAGGGCATTAGCGGTACATCCAACCAGGATGTCTTCATTGGCGGTGGCGGTGGTGACCTGCTCAGCGGCGGGGATGGCAGCGACATCTATGTCTACAGCAAGCAGGATGGCGATCTGTGGATAAAGGACTACGGGGCTGCGACGGATACCGACCGGTTGGTGCTAACCGACATCAACGCGGGGGACGTTACGTTCGACCGGATCGGCGACGATCTGCTGATGCGGATTACCAGCACTGGCAAGACAGTTTCGGTGGAGAGCTTCTTTGGCGGGAACGGCGTCGACGTCATCCGTTTCGCTGATGGTACTGAGTGGGGGCGTACGCAGATCGAGCATGCCAGCGTCTACCGCGGCGACGGGCACAACAACGCAATTTACGACTCCTCTTCCGATGACGTGATACACGGCGGCAAAGGCGACGATTTCATCCGCATCAGCGCCGGTAATGATACAATCTTCTACGCCAAGGGCGACGGCTATGACGTGGTGGAAGACTGGTCGGGGGTAAAGTCGGAGAACGACAAGCTGGTCCTGACCGACCTCAACGCCTCCGATATCCAGCTGTCGCGAGTCGGTGGCCATTTGATCCTCACCGTCAAGGCGACCGGTGAATATATCGATTTCGACAACTTCTTTCCGGTCAATACCGGCGACTGGGCGACCACCGGCCGTAACATCGATACGATCCAGTTTGCGGACGGGACGACCTGGAACCGGGCGCAGATCCAGCAGAACGCTTGGTATCGCGGCACGGATCGCGCCGACATCATCGGCGGCTCGGAGCTCGACGACACCATCGTCGGCGGCAAGGGCGACGACATCTTGGAGGGGGGCGCCGGAAACGACACGTTCATCTGGAAGATGGGGGATGGCAACGACCAGATATCGGACGCCTCGCCGCGCACCGATGTCGATACGCTGTGGCTGACGGACGTCTCGCCGGGCGACGTGTCCTACTCCTATCAGGGCAACACGCTGCTCATCACCATCAAGCCGACCGGCGAGATCATCAGGGTCGTGGATTTCTTTTCCGGCGTGACAAGCCTATTGACTGGAGAGGGCGCCAACAACGTCGGCATCGACCAGATCAGGTTCCAGGACGGCTCGGTCGCCAGCCGCCAGCAGATCACTTATCAGTCTGGCGCCGACTATATGGGCCGGAACCCAGTGGTCTGGACCAACGTCGTCCAAGGCGTGATCACCTGGCAGGTGTTCGTCGACGAGTTCGGGCACTCCGGCAATATCGTCGGCCACTTCGTCGACGGCATTAACGATATCTGGAATTCGTCGATCTATGGCGGCTATGGCGGCATTCTGGGGATCCCCGATGCGCTGCAGCCCAATCCGTTCCACGGCGGCGGCAACAACGTTCTGAACGGCAACAATGGTGTCGACATTCTCGCCGCTGGCGCCGGCGACGACTACATTACTGGGCTACTCGGCGACGACATTCTCTACGGCGATTATCCCGACCCGAATGCGCCCGGCGGCAACGACATCATCGATGGCGGCGGTGGCAACGACGCGATCTATGGCGGCGCCGGCATGGACTTTATTTATGGCGGTGAAGGCAACGACTATCTCTCCGGCGGGGACGGCAAGGACTTCATGTTCGGGTCCACCGGCAATGACACGTTCGTCGGCGGCAAGGGAGACGACGTTCTCGTCGCCAATGATTCGTTTACGTCGGGCAGCGACACGTTCATCTACGCGCGCGGTGACGGCAACGACACGATCTACGAGTCCGGCTCAAGCGATGCGTTGCAGGAAACCGATGTTCTCGTGCTGAGCGATTTGGCATCGAGCGACGTAGAGATGTCTCGCCTGGGTGACGATCTGCTCGTGCGGATCAGGAGCACCGGCGAGATCATCACCGTCCTTGGCCAGTTCGGACACCGAGAAGGCTCGACCTTCTCAGACAATGGTTCGGGTGTCGAGACCATCCGGTTTGTCGATGGTGAGTGGAATCGCGTGCAGATCCAGCGAGCCGCCTGGTATCGCGGCACGGACGGTCGCGACATCATCGACGGCACCAACACGCTCAGCCAGCTCGATTCCACTTTCGACGGCGGCAAGGGCAACGACATCATCTATGGCGGGCGCGGCAGCGACACGTTCGTCTACGCGCGCGGTGACGGCAACGACACCGTCATCGACGGGGCCTCCAACAGCTTTGCTCCCACGGCCATCGATACGCTCAAATTCACGGACCTGACCGCCGGCGATGTCGTGTTGAGCCGTTCGGGCGACGACCTGCTGATCAAGGTGTTGGCGACCGGCGAAGTCATCACGGTGATCTCTCAGTTCAATGCCAGCCTGGCGGGCTCCGATTCTGCGCTGGAGCGCATCGTCTTTGCCGACGGTACGCAACTGAACCGGCTGCAGATGCAGCAGCAGGCCTGGTACCGCGGAACGGATGGCAATGATGTAATCAATCTCAGCGGATTGAACGACACCGTCGAGGGTGGCAAGGGCGACGACATCATCTATTCCGGCTTTCAGGGCGGCAGCGGCAACGACACCTTTGTGTATTCGCTAGGTGACGGCAACGACGTCATCCGCGAGCAGAGCTGGCCGAACTTTGCTCCGACCGAGATCGATACGCTCAAGTTCCGCGACATTGACAGCTCCGGCATCTCGCTGCGGCGGTCGGGACTGGATCTCCTGATCAAGATCCTCTCGACAAATGAGACGATCACCGTTCTGGCGCAGTTCAATGATTCGGCTGCCGCTCCCGGCAACGGGCTCGAATACATCCAGTTCGCCAATGGCGATCAGTGGGGGCGCGAGACCATCCGCAGCATCGCCGAAAGCTCGTCACCCTTCATCGTGGGTGGCAACGGCAACGATCATCTCGTCGGCTCCGGCACCGATCAGAACCTGTACGGCGAAGCGGGCGACGACATGATCGACGGTCAGGGCGGCACCGACCTGCTCTATGGTGGTGTCGGCAATGATACGCTGGTGCTGAGCGTCAGCAATGCCGGCGACCACGTCACGGCCGATGGTGGCGTCGGCACGGACACGCTGGATCTGTCCGGGTTCGGTGCGGCGGTGTGGGTCGACCTGGTCACCAATGGGGCCGAGGTCAGGACCACGGACCAGGCGAGCCTCTCGACTGGCGCGTGGCGCGACATGGCCGATGTCGCCAATGTCGAGAACATCACGGGCACGGTCTACGCTGATCAGCTTGCCGGTGATGCCGGCAACAACGTGATCCTGGGTGGGGCCGGCGACGACGTGATCGATGGCCGGTCCGGTGACGACAGGCTGTCCGGTGGCGACGGCCACGATGTGCTCACCGGCGGCATGGGGGCAGACCTGCTTGACGGTGGCGAGGGCGCCGATGTCCTGAATGGCGGCCTCGGCGTGGACGTTCTGATCGGCGGCGCGGGCAATGATGTACTCACCGGCGGCACCGAGGCCGACATCTTCGTGTTCGGAACGAACAGCGGCTCCGACACGATCACGGACTTCGCCGCTGGGAACGGCAGTGCCCATGATGTCGTCCGCTTCGACCGGTCGGTGTTTGCAAACTATGCTGCGGTCATCGCGGCGGCTCAGCAAGTCGGCTCCGACGTCGTCATTCCGCTCGGTGGCGGCAATAGCGTGACGCTGCAGAACGTCAATCTGACCGACCTGACTGCCGACAATTTCGAGTTCCGGCGATTGGACAACCAGGCGCCCACCGGGATCGCGGTGACCGGAGGTGTAGTTAACGAGGGTGCCGCGGCCGGCACGGTCGTCGCCACGCTCAGCGCCATCGACCCGAATGATGATGGAACCCATACGTTCGTGCTGTCGGATGCCTCCGGGCTGTTCGAGCTCGTCGGCAACGAGATCCGGGTCAAGAGCGGCGCCATCATCGATTTCGAGCAGGTGTCCCAATATCAGGTATCGGTCAGCACGACCGATAATGATGGGCTGTCAGCGACGTCAGCCCTGGTCATCACGGTGGCGGATCAGACCGAGACCGCAACGGGAACGGCCGGCAATGACGTCGTCACGGGTGGTGCCGGCGCCGATATCCTGACCGGAGGCCTCGGGGACGACCGGCTGGTCGGATCTTCTGGATCAGACGAATATCGCTATCAGCTGGGAGACGGGAACGACCGCATCGTCGATACTGGAGGTGTTGCCGATACGGATAAGCTTGTCCTCGGAGCAGGGATCAATCCCGCTAGCATCGTCGTCGGGCATTCTTCGCTGACGACCAGTGACCTGGTGCTCCTGCTGCCCGATGGAAACACCATCGTGCTCGAGAACCAGCTTTCCGGCACGCCAGGAGCCGGCATCGAGCAGGTGGTGTTTGCCGATGGCACGATCTGGGACCGGACCACTCTCCTTCAGAGGCTCACCCCGGATCTGGTCATTGCCAGTCAGGGAGCAACGACCCTGTACGGTGGCGGAGGCCGTGATGTGCTGGAGGCAGGCTCGGGTGACCGCACTCTTATTGGTCTTGGCGGCGGCGATGTCTACCGGATCCGGGCCAGTGCAGGCAATGATACGATCATCGAAGGAAGCGAGGCTGGAACTGACCGGATCGAGTTCGTGGGAATGGCGAAGAGCGATCTGCTGTTCTCGCGTGAGGGGCAGGATCTCGTGATCCGCAATCTCAGCGCGGGCCGTGCGATCACCATCACCGGTCAATTCGCCAGCACGCCGGCGGGCGTGGAGGAGATCGCATTTTCCGACGGGCAGGTGTGGGACAGGGGGCAGATCACCCTCTACGCGCCGATCCGCACGGTCTCGGCCAACGGCACGGTCACTGGCACGGCCGGCGACGATGTCCTACAGCCGGGTCAAGGCAATCAGGTCATCCAGGGCGGCGCTGGAAACGACACTGTGATCTACGCGCAGGGCGATGGCAGCGATACCATCAACGACGGCGTCAACGCAGCCGGGCAGACCGACACCTTGCGTTTCGTCGATCTCAATGTGGCGGATCTCACCTTTGCCCTGCAGGGCGCCGACCTCACGATCAAGGTCCTGAGCACCGGTGACGTGATCACGGTCAAGCAACAGTTCGTCTCCGCTACGGATTACTCGGGGATCGAACAGATCATGTTCGCCGACGGCACGGTGTGGGACAGGCAGGCCATTACCGAGTCGACCTGGGTCAAGGGGACCAGCGGAAACGACACGCTGGTTGGAACAACAGGCAACGATCACCTGGAAGGATTAGCTGGTGACGACACGCTAAGCGGCGGCAACGGCAATGATTTCCTGAGCGGTGGGGCCGGCAACGATAGCCTTAACGGCGGTAGCGGAGACGATACGCTGACCGGCGATCAAGGTGATGACGTCCTCGATGGCAGCTACGGTTCCGACACGTTCCTCTATAACGCCGGTGACGGTAGCGATACGGTTCGGGACGGCGAGTCCTATGACACAACGGTGGACAAGCTGGTTCTTGGTGCCGGCCTAATTCCATCGACCGCGGTCATCAGCCGCAACGGTAACGACATCAAGCTGACGTTCAGCGTGGGCGGGTCGGTAAACCTGATCAACGAGGACGTAGGGAACGCGAGCGGGATCGAGCAGATCGTATTTGGAGACGGTACCGTCTGGAGCAAGCAGGACCTCGAGAATGCGTTCCTGGCGCAGCAGATGGCGGCGGGAGCAACCGTGATCACGGGGTTCAACCAGAACAACGACGTCATCGTCGGAACGGCTGGCGCAGATACGTTGTCGGGTCTTGGTGGTAACGATACGCTGACAGGCGGCCGGGGCGACGATAGTCTGGATGGTAGTTATGGCTCCGACACCTTCATCTACAACGCCGGCGACGGTAGCGACACTGTCAGGGACGGAGAGTCCTATGACACGACGGTCGACAAGGTGGTTCTCGGAGCGGGCCTGACCCCATCAACTGCAGTCATCAGCCGCAACGGCAATGACATCAAACTGTCGTTCAGCATTGGCGGTTCCGTCAATCTGGTCAATGAGGATGTCGGAAACGGAAGCGGGATCGAGCAGATCGTCTTCGGTGACGGGACCGTCTGGAGCAAGCAGGATCTCGAGAATGCATTCCTGGCGCAGCAGATGGCGGCGGGAGCGACCTCGATCACCGGTTTCAACCAGAATAGCGACGTTATCGTGGGAACGAGCGGCGCAGACACGCTGTCGGGTCTTGGCGGCAACGACACGCTGACTGGCGGTCGCGGTGACGACCAGCTGGACGGCGGCAACGGCGCTGATACCTTCGTCTACAACTCGGGCGACGGGAAAGACGTCATCACCGAGGGAATGAACTACGACGGAGCAACCGACAAGCTGGTGCTCGCCGGCATCAATGCGTCGCGCATTTCGGTTCAACGGGACGGAGCAGATGCGGCAGTAATCGTGGCGGAAAGTTCCGCTGGTGCCGGCGATGGCGGCTCCATCCTGCTCAGGAATGAATTCAACAATTCCAACAGCCAGGGAGTGGAGCAGATCCTGCTCGCGGATGGAACGGTTTGGGCCGTCTCCAATCTGCAGGCGCTGGCGACATTCGCCGATCTGAACGGTGATGGCATCGTGTCCGGGACTTCCGGCGCAGATCAATTTGTTCTTCAGAATGGCAAGACGATCCAGGGCGGAGACGGCAGCGACACCTATCGATACAGATTGGCGAGTGGCAGCAGCCTTGTTCGGGAGAACGGTTCAAACGCCGATACTGACGTACTGATCTTCGACGATTTGCGCGCGTCTGACTTGATTTTCTCTCGACCGGCGACGGGCGGAAACGATGTTGTCGTAACGGTCATTGGGACCGGTGACAAAATCACCATCGTCAATCAATTGTCGGGAGCCTCCTCAGGTATTGAACGCATTCAATTCGCAGATGGGGCGACCTGGAACGCTGCTGCCATTGCGGAGGCTGCCAGCGGCGCGACCCTTGAGGCGCAAGGCTCAACCCGCGTCGTACAATACAGCGCCAACTATCGCCTGAATCCCGCGTCCGGTGGCCTGGGACCTGTACTTTACCTCAACGGCGCACCCCTCACCGCGGGGCAGCTCGCACCTTGGACAATTCTCGGCGCGGAAGCCGTGTCCAACGGCTACTATGTCGCCTGGAAGAACGCGAATGCGGGACTGATCGCTATTTGGAGTACAGACAGCAGCGGAAGCTATTTGAGCACGGTGGTCAGCGCCGCGCCGAACACCATTTCGCTCGAGGCTTATGAACCGATATTCAAACAGGACCTGAATGGAGATGGCACCATTGGTATCGCTGGTGCTGTTCTGGAAGGAACCGGAGCGACCCGGGTCGTGCAGGTCGGCGCCAACTATGCTCTCGTCTCTACCTCAACAGGCTCTGGGCCAGAGCTGTATTTCAACGGAGCGCCACTGACGGTCGACCAACTCGCGCCATGGACGATGCTGGGCGCGGAAGCAGTCTCTAACGGATACTACGTGGCATGGAAGAATACGAGCGCAGGGCTGATCAATATCTGGAACGTCGATAGTAATGGAAATTACGTGAGCGGTGCTGCTGTAGCCGCACCGAACAGCGCTTCGATCGAAGCTTATGAGCCAATCTTCAAGCAGGATCTGAATGGGGATGGTACGATCGGCATCGTTGGAACCGTTGTGGAAGCGAATGGCGCCACTGTCCTGATGCAAGTTGGAGCGGGCTACGCTTTGCTTCCGGCAAACGGGGGGAGCGGGCCTGAGTTGTATTTCAATGGTGGACCGCTAACAGTCGGACAGCTTTCCCCTTGGACGATCCTCGGCGCGGAAGCCGTTTCCAGCGGGTACGTAGTAGCGTGGAAAAATGTGAGCGCGGGCCTCGTCAGTATCTGGAATGTCGACAGTAATGGAAATTTCGTAAGTGGCATAACCAGCGAGCCGCCAAGCAGCGGGTCAATCGCCGCGTACGAACCGATATTCCATCAGGACCTCAACGAAGATGGCGTGATCGGCGTTGGCAGCGTCGTGGAAAGCAGCGGCGCCACCAGTGTTCTACAAGTCGGTGTCAATTATTGGCTTGTGCCGGGTGCGGGGGGCTCGGGACCAGAGCTTTATTTCAATGGTGCACCATTGACGGTTAGCCAGCTGGCCCCGTGGACCATCCTCGGTGCGGAAGCCGTTTCCAACGGGTACGTGGTTGCGTGGAAGAATGCGAGCGCAAATCTCATCAACGTCTGGAATGTTGATGCCAGCGGAAATTATGTGAATGGCGCGGCGGTAGCTGCCCCGAACAGCGCTTCGATCGAAGCCTATGAGCCAATCTTCAAGCAGGATCTCAATGGAGATGGAACGGTCGGATTTGTTGGTACGCTGGTTGAATCATTCGGGGCGACCAGAGTTGTCAAAGTCGATACGAACTACGCTCTGGTTTCGTCGACTGAAGGCTCGGGGTCCGTTCTTTACTTCAATGGAGCACCCGTCACTGCTGAACAAATGGCGCCTTGGACATTGCTTGGTGCCGAAGGAGTGCAGAGTGGCTACAACGTGGCTTGGAAGAACGCGAGTGCCGGATTGGTCGCGATCTGGAATGTCGATGGCAGCGGCAATTACGTGAGTACTCTCGCCTCGGCAGCCCCGAGTTCATCGGTGATTCAATCGTACGAGGCTCTGTTCCAGCAGGATCTGACTGGTGATGGTTTGGTTGGGCCTCCGGTGGGTGGCGCAGCGACAACAACCAATGCTCAGCAGCCTGCAGGGACAGCGCAGTTGTCCGTCACGACGTCAGCGCAAGTTGTTGCGGGGACTGCGGGCACAGATATCCTGGTAGGCACCACCGCCGACGAAATTTTCGAAGGTGGAGCAGGGGATGACACGTATATCGGTGGCGGAGGTAATGACCTCTACCGTTTTGCCTCAGGTGCTGGAGTGCTCTCGATCCTCAACGGAACGTCGGGCAATACGTCGAGTGGGCAGCTAGAATTTAGCGCTGACGTTGCACACAGCGATCTTTGGTTTGCTCGATCGGGCAACGATCTAGAAGTCGACTTGCTAGGAACCAGTCGAAAGGCCGTAGTGAAGGATTGGTTCGGAGCTGATTCAGGTCGGCTAACGGAAATCACGGCCGGAGGTCTTACGATCGACAATCAGATAGCGCAGCTCGTTCAGGCGATGGCGAGTTATTCGAGCAGCCACACCGGATTCGACCCGACGAATGGCAGTCAAACCGCTCCTAACGATCCGGGGTTGCAAGCTGCGATTGCAGCCGCTTGGCATGCCTAATGGCACGGCCAATGCGAAGCCAGCAAGCGCGTCCGAGTTCTCGGGCGCGCTTGTGCCTGAATGGACGGCTACTAGGTTATCCGGCATTGGCTGAAACCCGCTGCTGCGCGAGCTAGTATCCGAGTTTGCTCGTCAAGATTCCCCGCGCGGCGTCGGAGATTGGCACTGCGTGCCGATCGTCCAAAGCATCGTAGCTTACGGCCGGGAAGCTATTGGCAGGCGGTGCAGGCGATAGGGAGCATGCTGTCGAGCCAAGCTGGCTCTGAACCCCGCCAGCGCCGGCAACCAGGACGTCCTTGATGCCCCGCGTTGCAGGCGACGGCAGTTGCGGCTTGGCACGCCTGACACCGGGGGGCAAAGAGCGGGGTGATAGAGGTCGCCGAAGGGATATGCGATCGCGAGAGCGCGCCCATGAGGCGCTCTTCTCGTAGGTCCCTAGGCCAGAACAGATCGTCTTCCGGATCATCAGGACGCCCAGGCAGCTGATCGGATTTCTGGGTGCATAGAAGCCTTGTTTCGGTGCACAAAACCGGTGTACATTCGCTCGCCGGTCGGATCAGAAACGCCTGTGAATTCAAGCTTTTCACGCCCTTGCAGCAGAGTTCGAGCCTCTCCACTCCTGCCAGCGAGATCAAGCACTTAAGCCAAAAATCGACGAGACAGGTTAGGCCGGGGCCCGCAACGCGCGAGCCCCGAATGCATTTCAGCAACCCCTTATTGCTTCACATAAGGACAGTTGCCGTCCTTCATCGGCCGGAACACCTGGTCGCCGGGCACCTCGGCCAGCACCTTGTAATAGTCCCACGGGCCCTTCGACTCCTCGGGCTTCTTCACCTCGAACAGGAACATCGAGTGCACCATGCGGCCGTCCTCGCGGACGACGCCGTTGTCGGTGAAGGCGTCGCGCACCGGGGTCTCGCGCATCTTGGCGAGCACCGGTTTGGTGTCGCGGGTGCCGGCGGCCTTGACCGCGTTGAGATAGTGCAAAGTGGCGCTGTAGGTCGCCGCCTGGTTCATGGTCGGCATCCGCTTCATGCGCTCGAAGAACTTCTTGCCGAACGCCCGGGTGCGGTCGTTGAGATCCCAGTAATACGCCTCGGTGATGATCAGGCCCTGGGCGAGCTTCAGGCCGAGGCTGTGGATGTCGGAGATGAACATCACGATGCCGGCGAGGTTCTGGCCGCCGGCGACGATGCCGAACTCGGCGGCCTGCTTGATGGTGTTGATGGTGTCGCCACCGCCATTGGCCATGCCGATGATCTTGGCCTTGGAGGCCTGCGCCTGAAGCAGGAAGGACGAGAAATCCTGGTTGTTGAGGGGATGGCGGGCGCTGCCGACCACCGTGCCGCCGGCCGCGCGCACGACGTCGCCGGTGTCGCGCTCGATCGAATGGCCGAACAGATAGTCGGCGGTGATGAAGAACCAGGTGTTGCCGCCGTTCTTGACGATGGCGCTGCCGACCGTGTGCGCGTTGCCGTAGGTGTCGTAGGTCCAGTGCACGGTGTAGGGCGAGCAGGACTTGCCGGTGATGTCGGAGCTCGCGGCATCCGTCACGATCATCAGCTTCTCGAACTGCTTCGACATCTCCATGCCGGCGAGCGCGGTCGCCGACGTCGGCATGTCGATGACCATGTCGACGGCCTCGTTCTCGTACCATTTGCGCGCGATCGCGGCGGCGATGTCGGCCTTGTTCTGCGGATCGGCGCTGATCACCTCGATCGGCTTGCCGAACATGCTGCCGCCGAACTCCTCGACCCCGAGCTTGGTGGCCTCGAGATTGCCCTGGCCGCCGATGTCCGAATAGACCGACGAGAAGTCGCTGAGCACGCCGATCTTGAGCGGGGCCTGGGCACAGGCAGGGACGGCGGTGAGGGCGAGAGCGGCAAGACCGAGAGCAGCAAGGCTGACGGCGGCAAAGCGCGTCCGTCCCTTGCGCGGGGCAAAGGTCATGGGTTTCCTCCGGATTGTTCTTGTGCGGACGAGAATGAGCGGGTGGCGCAGGCCCGGCAAGAGCAGGAGCCGCTCCGCCACGGGCATTTCGTCGCGGCAACTGCTCAACCTGCCGTGGTGCGGAAATGGCCTGCCGTTGCACGAAAATCCGCGTTGTGGCGGACCAGGCGGGGGCCTGACGCGGGAATGGCCGCCGACGCCCGGCATGCCCATATCTTGACCTTTGGCCGGCCGGACAGTAGATATCTTGGCAACCTGCAGCCGGCCCGCGATAAAAGCGGATATCCGGCGCGGCTTTTCACTCCCCGAACAAGCGAGCCCGTGGATTCGGCTCATCTCTCCGACAAGAGGGTGGGCCAAGGACGGCTGTTCGGTTTTCCCAGTCAACTCTTCAATCGTCCGATGACGGACGCGGACCCCTGACGATGGCTACCAGCCCGTTCAAATTCCTGCAGGAAGTGCGCTCGGAGACCGCCAAGGTCTCGTGGCCGAGCCGTCGCGAGGTCACCATCACCACGATCATGGTGTTCGTGATGGTGGCGCTGGCCTCGGTGTTCTTCTTCGCCGCCGATCAGATCATCCGTTATCTCATCACCCTCGTGCTGGGCATTCACTGATGGCAACCGCAACGCAAAGCTCCGACAAGCGCTGGTACATCGTCCACGCCTATTCGAACTTCGAGAAGAAGGTCGCGGAGTCGATCCGCGAGCAGGCCAAGCAGCGCAATCTCGAGGACCTGTTCGAGCAGGTGCTGGTGCCGATCGAGAAGGTCACCGAGGTGCGCCGCGGCCGCAAGATCGACGCCGAGCGCAAGTTCTTCCCCGGCTACGTGCTGGTGAAGATGAAGCTGACCGACGAGGCGTTCCACCTGATCAAGAATACGCCCAAGGTGACCGGCTTCCTCGGCGCCGAGAACAAGCCGATGCCGATCTCCGAAGGCGAGGCGATGCGCATCCTGAACCAGATGCAGGAAGGCGTGGAGCGGCCGAAATCCTCGGTGTCGTTCGAGATCGGCGAGAACGTCCGCGTCGCCGACGGCCCGTTCGCCTCGTTCTCCGGCGTGGTCGAGGAAATCGACGAGGCCCGCTCGCGGGTCAAGGTCGCGGTGTCGATCTTCGGCCGCGCCACCCCGGTCGAGCTCGAGTTCAACCAGGTCGAGAAGATCGTCGGCTGAGCCTCATGGGGTCGTAGTCCGGATGAGCGCAGCGACATCCGGGTTCACACCGATGCCGGCGATGCCCCCCGGGGGGACGCTGCGCTCGCCCGGGCTACGAAAGGGCTCAGCCCTTTCCTTTTCGTTCGATCTCGTGTATCGGGCGCCCTTCGCTCCCCAACCGGGGGGCGATTTCGTTCGTGGGAGGCGTGACCGGCTTTGCCAGCCGGATCAAGCGCGCCGGACCACGGTCCCAAACCTCGCCTGAGGGTTTTGTCGCCCGAAGGCGTTGCGTTCGCATCAGGCAGAATCGCGAACGCATTGGAGAGTCATAATGGCAAAGAAAGTAACCGGTTACCTGAAGCTTCAGGTCCCGGCCGGCGCGGCCAACCCGTCGCCGCCGATCGGCCCCGCGCTGGGTCAGCGCGGTCTCAACATCATGGAGTTCTGCAAGGCGTTCAACGCGCAGACCCAGAAGGAAGAGAAGAACACCCCGATCCCGGTGGTCATCACCATTTATGCGGACCGGTCCTTCACCTTCGAGATGAAGACCCCGCCGATGTCCTACTTCCTCAAGCAGGCTGCCAAGATCCAGTCCGGCTCGAAGGCGCCGGGCCGCGACAAGGCCGGCAAGGTGACCAAGGCGCAGGTGCGCGAGATCGCCGAGAAGAAGATGAAGGACCTGAATTGCGACTCGATCGAGTCGGCCATGAAGATGGTCGAGGGCTCTGCCCGCTCGATGGGTCTGGAAGTTGCGGGGTAAGGCGCCATGGCACTCGGAAAGCGTTTGAAGAAGGCCCGCGAGGGCATCGATCGCACCAAGCTCTACCCGCTTGCTGACGCGATCAAGATGATCAAGGAGCGGGCCGTCTCGAAGTTCGACGAGACCATCGAGGTCTCGATCAACCTCGGCGTCGATCCGCGCCATGCCGACCAGATGGTCCGCGGCGTCGTCATGCTGCCGAACGGCACCGGCCGTACGCTCCGCGTCGGCGTGTTCGCCCGCGGCGCCAAGGCCGACGAAGCCAAGGCCGCCGGTGCCGACGTCGTCGGCGCGGAGGACCTGGTCGAGAAGGTGCAGAACGGCAACATCGACTTCGACCGCTGTATCGCCACCCCCGACATGATGCCGCTGGTCGGCCGTCTCGGTAAGGTGCTCGGTCCGCGCGGCATGATGCCGAACCCGAAGATCGGCACCGTGACCATGGACGTCGCCGGTGCCGTCAAGGGCGCCAAGGGCGGTTCGGTCGAGTTCCGCGTCGAGAAGGCCGGCATCATCCAGGCCGGCGTCGGCAAGGCCTCGTTCGCCGAGGACAAGCTGGTCGAGAACATCAAGGCGCTGGCGGATGCGGTCGTGAAGGCCAAGCCGGCGGGCGCCAAGGGCACCTACGTCCAGCGCGTCGCCGTCTCCTCGACGATGGGTCCGGGCGTCAAGGTCGAGCCGGGCACCGTGCTCGCCTGAGCGGCCAAGCATAGGTTAGATTGGGGAGGGCGGGATCGTTCATCGGTCCCGCCCTTCGCATTTTGGAGTACCGGCCGACATGCCCGACAAGGTTCTGATCTATTCCCGCCTGCCGAAATCCTTGACCCAGCGCTTTGCCGGTCGGTTCGATCTGCTCGACAGCGGCGGCAAGCCGGCGCACGAGGTGTTTCCGGCGGACGAGGTCGCGCGGATCCGGGCGCTGATCACGGCCGGCGGCACGCCGCTGGGGGCTGCCGACATGGACAGGCTGCCGGCGCTCGGGGCCATCGTCTGCTATGGCACCGGTTACGACGGCGTCGACCTGAAGGCGGCCGCGGCCCGTAACATCGCCGTCGGCCACAGCCCGGGCGCCAATGCCGCGGCGGTCGCAGACGTCGCTGTGATGTTGATGCTGGCGACCACGCGGCGGCTGACGGTGGCAGACGCCTATGTCCGCGACGGGGGCTGGGCGTCCGCAAAACCATCGCCGCTGATGAAGCCGCCGCCCGGTCTCGCCGGTTGCAAGGTCGGCGTCTTCGGCATGGGCGAGATCGGTCGCAAGATCGCGAGCCGCGTAGCCGCCTTCGAGACTGAGGTCGGCTATTTCAACCGCACCCGCTATGACGATCTGCCGTATCAATATTTCCCGAGCCTCGATGCGCTCGCCGAATGGTGCACCGTGCTGATGATCGCCGTCCGTGCCAGCGCCGAGACCACCCACGTCGTCAACGCCGACCTCCTCAAGAAGCTCGGCACCGACGGCCACATCGTCAACATCTCGCGCGGCTCGGTCATCGACGAGCGGGCGCTGGTGGCGGCGCTCAAGGAGGGTACCGTTGCCGGTGCCGGTCTCGACGTGTTCGAGACGGAGCCGCATGCGCCGGATGAGCTGACCTCCCTGCCCAACGTGGTGGTGACGCCGCATATCGGCGGCAACACCAGGGAGTCGCACGTCGCGATGCAGGCCTGCGTGGTGGCGAATCTCACAGCGTTCTTCGGCGGCGAGATGATGCCTTATCAAGTCAAGTAGCTCGTAACCCGGGCGAGCGGAACGACCCGGGACGGACCATCCCCCATGTCGCTTTCGCCTTTGCGGGCTGTGGCTGACGCTGATGCGGGCTACGTCCAAAACGTTCCGCCCCGCGCAGAAATATTTTGACGCACTGCACATCTCTGTGAATTGCGAACCATTCTCGAATGCTTCTAACTCTTGCTGTTAGGACGACAGATAGAGCGAGGGGCCATGGCGGCGTTCACTTTGAAGATCAATGGGCGGGAGCATCAGGTTGATGTCGACCCCGGCACTCCGTTGCTCTGGGCCATTCGCGACAATGTTGGGCTGACCGGCACCAAATATGGCTGCGGCGTTGCGCAATGCGGGGCCTGCACAGTCTATCTCGACGGTCAGACGGTGCGCTCCTGCTCGTTGCCGGTGTCGGCAGTCGGGAAGAGCGAGGTGACGACGATCGAGGGGCTCTCCAGCAAAGAAGCGGTTGCCGTCCAGAAGGCATGGGCCGCGCATGATGTGCCACAATGTGGCTATTGCCAGTCAGGCCAGGTGATGAGCGCCGCCGCGCTGCTCAGCCTGACCCCGAAGCCCACCGACCAGGACATCGATCTCGCAATGAACGGCAACATCTGCCGCTGCGCCAGCTATGTCCGCATCCGCGCCGCAATTCATTCGGCCGCCAAGACTCTGGAGGGCTGATCATGAACCTTCATGTGAAATCTGAAGCCGCTGCGACCTTGTCGCGCCGCTCGCTGTTGAAAGCCGGCGCTGGGTTCGTGCTCGCCACCTATGTCGCGCGCAACGGCGTCGCCTACGCGCAGGACGCTGCTGCGGCAAAATCCGTCAACATCGCGCCGAACACGTTTCTGGTGATCGGCCAGGACGACACCGTCACCGTTCTCTGCAAGCACATCGAGTTCGGACAGGGCCCGTTCACCGGCATGGCCACCCTGGTGGCCGAGGAGCTCGATGCCGATTGGTCGCAGATGCGCGCCGATCATGCGCCCTCGAATCCGGTGCTCTACAAGAATCTCTTGTTCGGGGTGCAGGGCACGGGTGGCTCGAGCGCGATCGCCAATTCCTACGAGCAGATGCGCAAGGTCGGCGCTGCCGCACGCTCGATGCTGGTGGCTGCGGCTGCCGACGAATGGAAGGTGCCGGCCGAGGAGATCACGGTCGATAAAGGTATCGTCAGGCATCCCTCCGGCAAGCAGAGCGGTTTCGGCGCGCTGGCCGCCAAGGCGATGCAACAGCCGGTGCCGGCGAACCCGCAGCTCAAGGATCCCTCCGCCTTCAAGCTGATCGGCAAGGAAGGCGCCGTGACCCGGCTCGACAGCGTGGCGAAGTCGAACGGCTCGGCCGAGTACACGCTCGACATCAAGGATCCGGGGACCTTGACCGTGCTGGTGGCGCGCTCGCCGCGGTTCGGCGGCAAGGTGGCCTCGTTCGACGCATCAGCAGCGAAGGCCGTGCCTGGCGTCGTCGACGTCAAGGAGGTGCCGAATGGCGTCGCCGTCTATGCCGAGGGCTTTTGGCCGGCCAAGATGGCACGTGACCTGCTCAAGATCACCTGGGACGACAGCAAGGCGGAGACGCGCGGCACGGCGCAGCTGCTGGAGGAGTTTCGCGCGCGTGCGAAGAAGCAGGGTGCGCTGGTCAAGCAGGAGGGCGACGTCGACGCCGAGATCGCTAAGGGCGGCAAGCTGATCGAGACCGAGTTCGTCTTCCCCTATCTGGCGCATGCGCCGATGGAGCCGATCAACGCCTTCCTGCATTGGAAGGGCGACACGGCGTCGGCGCGCTACGGCAGCCAGTTTCCGACGCCTGATCACGCCGTGATCGCGCAGGTGCTGGGGCTCGACATCGCCAAGGTCGATCTCAAGACGATTCTCGCCGGCGGCAGCTTCGGCCGGCGCGCGCAGCAGTCGACCCATGTCGCCATGGAGCTGGCGCAGGTCGCCAAGGCGATCGGGCCGGGACGTCCGGTCAAGCTGGTGTGGACCCGCGAGGACGACATGCGCGGCGGCTACTACCGGCCGTTCAGCCTGCATCGCATGCGCGGCGTCGTTCGCGACGGCAAGATCGTGGCGTGGTCGGATACGATCGTCGGGCAGTCGATCATGAAGGGCTCGCCGTTCGAGGCGATGACCATGAAGAACGGTCTCGATGCGACGGCCTACGAGGGCTCGAACGAGATCCCGTACCAGGTGCCGAACTTCCGCTGCGACCTGCACCAGGTCGATGTCGGCGTGCCCGTGCTGTGGTGGCGCTCGGTCGGCCACACCCACACCGGCTACGCTGTCGAGGCGTTCGTCGATCAGCTGCTCGAAGCCGCCGGCCAGGATCCGGTGGAGGGGCGACTGGCGATGATGGCCGACAAGCCGCGTCACGCCGGTGTGCTCAAGGCGGTCGCCGAGCTCGCGGACTGGAAGGGCGCCAAGCTCGAGGCGGGCCGCGCCCGCGGCGTTGCCGTAGTCGAGAGCTTCAACACCTACGTCGCCCAGGTCGTCGAGCTGTCGATGGGCGCCGACGGACCGGTCATGCACAAGGTCTGGTGCGCTGTCGACTGCGGCGTCGCGGTCAATCCCGACATCATCCGCGCCCAGATGGAGGGCGGCATCGGCTTTGCGCTGGGCCACATCCTCTATGCGCAGCAGCCGCTCGACGAGGGACGTCCGGTGTCGGGCAATTTCGATACCTACCGCTCGCTGCGCATCCACGAGATGCCCGAGATCGAGGTCGCGATCGTGCCGTCGACAGAGAAGCCATCGGGGGTAGGCGAGCCCGGCGTCCCGCCGCTCGGACCGGCCGTCGCCAACGCCATGGCGAAGCTCGGCCTGCCGCGCCCCACGCAATTGCCGATCCGGCCGGGAGACACTGCATGAGACTGGTTAGAACGGGGGCGATGGCGTTGCTCGCCGGCTGCCTGGCTGCGGTTGCCGTCGCGGCCTATCCGGGGCTTCAGCGCGCCTATGCCGCGCCCGAGGCGACCCGCGTGGCCAATGGCCTGAAGCCGGCAGCGGACTTCGCGAAGATCAACAACAAGGAGGAGCGCGCGGTGGCGCTGTTCGAGGAGGCCGGCAAGGTGCTGCAGTCGCCGCGCTGCATGAACTGCCATCCGGCCGGCGATCGTCCGACCCAGACCGACAAGATGATTCCGCACCAGCCGCTGGTGGTCCGCGGCGAGGCCGGCATGGGCGCGCCAGGCGGGCTCGCCTGCACGACCTGTCACCACGAAGCCAATTTCGACCCGGCGCGCGTGCCCGGCAATCCGAAGTGGCAGCTGGCGCCGATCGAGATGGCTTGGCAGGACCGATCGCTCGGCCAGATCTGCACCCAGATCAAGGACCCGAAGCTCAACGGCGGCAAGACCATGGCCCAGCTGATTCATCATATGGCTGAGGACGAACTGGTCGGCTGGGGCTGGAATCCGGGAGCAGGGCGGACGCCGGCGCCGGGGACTCAGAAGCAGTTCGGCGAGCTGATCAAGGCCTGGGCCGAGGCCGGGGCGTCCTGCCCGAAGGGGTAGACGGGTAGCCCGGAAGAGCGCCGCCGGAGCCACTCGGGCGAAGGCGGAAGCGATCTCCGGGGCCGGTTTCTCCGCGCGACGGTCTGGCGAGAGTCCCGCATCTCGCTTCCGCCTGCGCCCGTTGGGCGCTGGCTGACGCTCATGCGGGCTACGGGACTGGCCGACGTAACTGGTGCGATTTTTGCTCTTGGGGTCTTGGCAAGTCGCCATTCACCCGTTAAAGAACCGGCTTCCGGGCGGGTCGGCTTTTGCTGGCGCGCCCGTGTGCGCATTCCGAAAGTCTAGAGGAGCCAGCATTCCTTTTGAGGATATCCGTTTGGATTTCTCGGAAGGAAAGAAGGATCTTTCTGCTCTCGAAATGCCGCAGGGGAGGTCGGTCCGCCGATCACCCCGATCCTGTCCGAGACTGCAGGCGCCGGCGCGGAATTCAATTTCCTCAATGGCTTAATCGTCCAGCCTGCATAGACGGGTGAAGACCGGATTTCGGCATGTCCACTGCCTCTGTCGTGGTGGCATGCAGGTTTGGTTCGAACCTCGACACTCCGTGGGCCGATAAAGCCTTGCGGAAGGGCAGGCTATTCATCGCCGTTTTGCCTTGCGTGTCCTCGGGTTCTTCCGTCCGGAGGTCAGGTTTGGTGGGGCGGCGGGTGCAACCCGGCGGTCCCGCTTTCGGGCGAAGGCCGCCAACCGGAGAGAGCTTGCTGTGGAACGAGCGGCAAAGAAAGAGGCGGTCGAGGAACTGCACGAGGTCTTCAAGACCACGGGCGTCGCGGTCGTCGCTCACTATTCCGGCCTCACCGTGGCCCAGATGCAGAAGCTGCGCATGCAGATGAAGCAGGCGGGCGCGTCGGTGAAGGTCTCGAAGAACCGTCTCGCCAAAATTGCTCTTGAAGGCACGGACGTCGTCGGCATCGGTCCCCTGTTGAAGGGGCCGACCGTGATCGCAACTTCGAACGATCCTGTCGCGGCGCCCAAGGTTGCCATGGAATTCGCCAAGGCGAACGAAAAGTTCGTCATCCTCGGCGGCTCCATGGGTAAAACCGTCCTGAATGTCGACAGCGTCAAGGCTCTCGCCTCGCTGCCGTCGCTGGACGAACTGCGCGGCAAGCTCGTCGGCCTGATCCAGGCACCGGCGACCAAGCTCGCCCAGCTCGCCAACGCACCCGCGGCCAAGGTCGCGCGCGTCATTCAGGCTCATGCCTCAAAGGGCGAAGCGGCCTGACGCCCTTCGCAAACACTCAAAACCTGGTTTCGAACCGAACCATCTTAAGGAAGTAGATCAATGGCTGACTTGCAGAAAATCGTCGACGACCTGTCCTCGCTCACCGTTCTCGAGGCCGCCGAGCTCGCCAAGCTCCTGGAAGAGAAGTGGGGCGTGTCCGCCGCTGCCGCCGTCGCGGTTGCTGGCCCGGCCGCTGCCGCTGCCGCTCCGGCGGAAGAGAAGACCGAGTTCACGGTTGTCCTGGCCTCGGCCGGCGACAAGAAGATCGAGGTCATCAAGGAAGTCCGCGCCATCACCGGCCTGGGCCTGAAGGAAGCCAAGGACCTGGTCGAGGGTGCCCCGAAGCCGGTCAAGGAAGGCGTCAACAAGGAAGAGGCCGAGAAGATCAAGGCTCAGCTCGAGAAGGCTGGCGCCAAGATCGACCTCAAGTAATCGCAAGATTGCAAGCGGAGCCTTCCGGCGGCCTAAGGCAGGTCCGAAGGTTTCGAGAGATTATGATGACCGGGCGGTAACATCGCCCGGTCATCATCGGGACAAAAGAGTTTTGCAGAGGTGTCGGGTCGGGCCGGGATACTGCAAAAGGCGTGCAACAGGATCGCCCGTTGCGGGCCGAACACGGAAAAGTGTGGAGATTTGGGGGCTTCCCCCTCGAATCTCGGCTATCGTCGGCCCATATTGGGTCGGCAGCACGAAAAGCCGGTTATCGGTGGAGTGGCGTCTCCGCCCTTAGACCGTTGGGAGATAGGCAATTTCGGGCTTTTGCAGTCCGTGACGAGATGGTTGTGACGAGCGGGTGCGCCCTCGCGCCTCGCGCGTCGTTTTGCGTTTTGCTGGTCTGAAGAACAGAGCTGGGACGTTTCCGTTCCGGCTTTGGGCCTCAGATCCTCGAAATGGATCGAAATTCAACCCGAAGGGGCGGTGGCAGCCGCTGTTTCGGAAGGTTCGCCCCTCCGGGCGACGAAATGAGAGGCCACGATGGCGCAGCAGACATTCACCGGTCGCAAACGCGTTCGCAAGTTCTTTGGACACATCAAGGAAGTCGCGGAGATGCCGAACCTCATCGAGGTTCAGAAGGCGTCCTACGACCAGTTCCTGATGGTGGACGAGCCCACGGGTGGGCGAGCGGATGAGGGCCTGCAGGCGGTGTTCCGCTCGGTGTTCCCGATCTCCGACTTTTCGGGCACCTCGATGCTGGAATTCGTCCGCTACGAGTTCGAGCCGCCGAAATACGACGTCGACGAGTGCCGCCAGCGCGGCATGACCTTCGCTGCGCCGCTCAAGGTGACCTTGCGCCTCATCGTGTTCGATATCGACGAGGAGACCGGTGCGAAGTCGGTGAAGGACATCAAGGAGCAGGACGTGTACATGGGCGACATTCCGCTCATGACCATGAACGGCACCTTCATCGTGAACGGCACCGAGCGCGTCATCGTCTCGCAGATGCACCGTTCGCCGGGCGTGTTCTTCGACCACGACAAGGGCAAGACCCATTCGTCGGGCAAGCTGCTGTTCGCTGCCCGCGTCATTCCGTATCGCGGCTCCTGGCTCGATATCGAGTTCGACGCCAAGGACATCGTGTTCGCGCGCATCGACCGTCGCCGCAAGCTGCCGGTGACGTCGCTGATGTTCGCGCTCGGCCTCGACGGCGAGCAGATCCTGTCGACCTTCTACAAGAAGCTGATCTACAAGCGCATCAAGGAAGGCTGGCGCGTTCCGTTCGACGCCAACCGGTTCCGCGGCTATTCGACCGTGAACGACCTGATCGACGCCGACACCGGCAAGGTCGTGCTCGAGGCCGGCAAGAAGCTCACCGTGCGCGCCGCCCGCCAGCTCCAGGAGAAGGGGCTGAAGGCGCTGCGCATGTCGGACGAGGAGCTGCTCGGCAACTACATCGCCGAGGATCTCGTCAATCCGAAGACGGGTGAGATCTACGCCGAGGCCGGCGAGGAGATCACCGACAAGCTGTTCAAGGTGCTGAACGAGCAGGGCTACAAGGACCTGCCGCTGCTCGACATCGACCACGTCAATGTCGGCCCCTACATCCGCAACACGCTGTCGGCCGACAAGAACATGACGCGTGAGGATGCGCTGTTCGACATCTACCGCGTGATGCGTCCGGGCGAGCCGCCGACGCTCGATTCGGCGCAGGCGATGTTCCAGTCGCTGTTCTTCGATGCCGAGCGCTACGACCTCTCCGCGGTCGGTCGCGTCAAGATGAACATGCGCCTCGAGCTCGATGCGCCCGACACCCAGCGCACGCTGCGTAAGGAAGACATCCTGTCGGTCATCAAGACCCTGGTCGACCTGCGTGACGGCAAGGGCGAGATCGACGACATCGACCATCTCGGCAACCGCCGCGTTCGCTCGGTCGGCGAGCTGATGGAGAATCAGTACCGCATCGGCCTGTTGCGCATGGAGCGCGCCATCAAGGAGCGCATGTCGAGCGTCGACATCGACACCGTGATGCCGCAGGACCTGATCAACGCGAAGCCCGCCGCCGCTGCCGTGCGCGAATTCTTCGGCTCGTCGCAGCTGTCGCAGTTCATGGACCAGACCAACCCGCTGTCGGAGATCACCCACAAGCGCCGCCTGTCGGCGCTTGGACCGGGCGGTCTGACCCGCGAGCGCGCCGGCTTCGAGGTGCGCGACGTGCATCCGACGCATTACGGCCGCATCTGCCCGATCGAGACGCCGGAAGGTCCGAACATCGGCCTGATCAACTCGCTGGCGACCTTCGCCCGCGTCAACAAGTATGGCTTCGTCGAGACGCCGTACCGCAAGGTCAAGGACGGCCGGGTCACCGACGAGGTGGTGTATCTGTCGGCCATGGAGGAGGGGCGCTACCGCGTCGCGCAGGCCAACGTGCCGCTCGATGCCAAGGGCCGCTTCACCGAGGACCTCGTGGTCTGCCGTCATGCCGGCGAAGTCGTGCCGATGACGCCCGACAAGGTCGACTACATGGACGTGTCGCCGAAGCAGCTCGTTTCGGTGGCCGCTGCGCTGATCCCGTTCCTCGAGAACGACGACGCCAACCGCGCGCTGATGGGCTCGAACATGCAGCGCCAGGCCGTGCCGCTGGTTCGCGCCGAGGCGCCGTTCGTCGGTACCGGCATGGAAGGTGTGGTGGCCCGTGACTCGGGCGCCGCGATCGCGGCGCGCCGCTCCGGCGTGATCGACCAGATCGACGCCACCCGCGTCGTCATCCGCGCCACGGAGGATCTCGATCCGACCAAGTCGGGCGTCGATATCTACCGGCTGATGAAGTATCAGCGCTCGAACCAGTCGACCTGCATCAACCAGCGTCCGCTGGTGAAGGTCGGCGACATCGTCAAGAAGGGCGACATCATCGCTGACGGTCCGTCGACCGATCTCGGTGAGCTCGCGCTCGGCCGCAACGTGCTGGTCGCGTTCATGCCGTGGAACGGCTACAACTTCGAGGACTCCATCCTGCTCTCCGAGCGGATCGTGAAGGAGGACGTCTTCACCTCGATCCATATCGAGGAATTCGAGGTGATGGCCCGCGACACCAAGCTGGGTCCGGAGGAAATCACGCGCGACATTCCGAACGTGTCGGAAGAGGCGCTGAAGAACCTCGACGAAGCCGGCATCGTCTATATCGGCGCGGAGGTGCGCGCCGGCGACATCCTGGTCGGCAAGATCACGCCGAAGGGCGAGAGCCCGATGACGCCGGAAGAGAAGCTGCTGCGCGCCATCTTCGGCGAGAAGGCCTCGGACGTGCGCGACACCTCGCTGCGGGTGCCGCCGGGCGTGCAGGGCACGATCGTCGAAGTCCGCGTGTTCAACCGGCACGGCGTCGACAAGGACGAGCGTGCGCTGGCGATCGAGCGGGAAGAGATCGAGCGTCTGGCCAAGGACCGCGACGACGAGCAGGCGATCCTGGACCGCAACGTCTACAGCCGTCTCGCCGACATGCTGGATGGCCGTCAGGGCATCTCCGGTCCGAAGGGCTTCAAGAAGGACACCAAGATCACGCGCGCGGTGCTCGACGAGTATCCGAAGTCGCAGTGGTGGCTGTTCGCGTCGCCGAACGACAAGCTGATGGCCGAGATCGAGGCCATGCGGAAGCAGTACGACGAGTCGAAGAAGGGGCTGGAACAGCGCTTCCTCGACAAGGTCGAGAAGCTGCAGCGTGGCGACGAGCTGCCGCCAGGCGTGATGAAGATGGTCAAGGTCTTCGTTGCGGTGAAGCGCAAGATCCAGCCGGGCGACAAGATGGCCGGCCGTCACGGCAACAAGGGCGTCGTCTCCAAGATCGTGCCGATCGAGGACATGCCGTTCCTCGAGGACGGCACGCATGCGGACATCGTGCTGAACCCGCTGGGCGTGCCCTCGCGCATGAACGTCGGACAGATCCTCGAGACGCATCTTGGCTGGGCCTGCGCCGGACTCGGCAAGCGCATCGCCCAGACGGTCGATGCCTACCTGTCGAAGCAGGACGTGAAGCCGCTGAAGGAGACCTTGAAGCGGATCTACGGCGATGACGAGACCATCAAGTCGCTCAACGACAACGAGTTGATCGAGCTTGGTCACAATCTGAGCCGTGGCGTGCCGATCGCCACGCCGGTGTTCGACGGCGCCAAGGAGGCCGACATCGAGGAGATGTTGAAGCTCGCCGGCCTCGACGCCTCCGGTCAGTCGACGGTCTATGACGGCCGCACCGGCGATGCGTTCGATCGCAAGGTGACGGTCGGCTACATCTATATGCTGAAGCTGCACCATCTGGTCGACGACAAGATCCATGCGCGTTCGATCGGCCCGTACTCGCTGGTCACCCAGCAGCCGCTGGGCGGCAAGGCCCAGTTCGGCGGCCAGCGTTTCGGCGAAATGGAGGTGTGGGCGCTCGAAGCCTACGGCGCGGCCTACACGCTGCAGGAGATGCTGACGGTGAAGTCGGACGACGTCGCCGGCCGCACCAAGGTCTACGAGGCGATCGTGCGCGGCGACGACACGTTCGAGGCCGGTATTCCGGAATCGTTCAACGTGTTGGTCAAGGAAATGCGCTCGCTCGGCCTCAACGTCGACCTGCACAACTCCAAGCTCGGACCGGCGCCGACGTCGGAAGCCGCCGAGTAGTTCAAGAGGTCAGGCCCGGCCGTCTCGGACGGCCGGGTGCCGGCGCCTTCCCCCGCGGGTCAGGACAAGGCGCCCGTTGAGAGATTTTCGAATTTGCGGCCGACCCCCGATCGGCCCGCGAGGAGAATACGATGAACCAAGAAATTATGAATCTCTTCAATCCGACGACGCCGGCTCAGGTCTTCGACCAGATCCGGATCTCGATTGCGTCTCCGGAGAAGATTCTGTCCTGGTCCTACGGCGAGATCAAGAAGCCGGAAACGATCAACTACCGCACCTTCAAGCCCGAGCGCGACGGCCTGTTCTGCGCCCGCATCTTCGGGCCGATCAAGGACTACGAGTGCCTGTGCGGCAAGTACAAGCGGATGAAGTACAAGGGCATCATCTGCGAGAAGTGCTCGGTCGAGGTGACCCTGTCGCGCGTCCGGCGCGAGCGCATGGGCCATATCGAGCTCGCCGCTCCCGTCGCGCACATCTGGTTCCTGAAGTCGCTGCCCTCGCGCATCGGCCTCCTGCTCGACATGACGCTGAAGGATCTCGAGCGGATCCTGTACTTCGAATACTACGTCGTTCTCGAGCCGGGTCTGACCGCGCTCAAGGACCGTCAGCTCTTGTCCGAGGACGAGTATCTCAAGGCGCAGGACGAATACGGCCAGGACAGCTTCACCGCCATGATCGGCGCGGAGGCCATCCGTGAGCTGCTGCGCGGCCTCGAGCTGGAGAAGCTCGAGCAGACGCTGCGTGCGGAGATGCAGGAGACCGACTCCGACATCAAGCACAAGAAGCTCGCGAAGCGTCTGAAGATCGTCGAGGCCTTCCGCCACTCCGGCAACAAGCCGGAATGGATGATCATGACCGTGGTGCCGGTGATCCCGCCGGACCTGCGGCCGCTGGTCCCGCTCGACGGCGGCCGCTTCGCGACCTCCGACCTCAACGACCTCTACCGCCGCGTCATCAACCGCAACAACCGTTTGAAGCGGCTGATGGAGCTGCGCGCGCCGGACATCATCATCCGCAACGAGAAGCGCATGCTTCAGGAAGCGGTGGATGCGCTGTTCGACAACGGCCGCCGCGGCCGCGTCATCACCGGCGCCAACAAGCGTCCGTTGAAGTCGCTCGCCGACATGCTCAAGGGCAAGCAGGGCCGCTTCCGTCAGAACCTGCTCGGCAAGCGCGTCGACTATTCCGGTCGCTCGGTCATCGTGGTCGGTCCGGAGCTGCGCCTGCACCAGTGCGGCCTGCCGAAGAAGATGGCGCTCGAGCTGTTCAAGCCGTTCATCTATTCGCGGCTCGATGCCAAGGGCCTGTCGACGACGGTCAAGCAGGCCAAGAAGCTGGTCGAGAAGGAGCGTCCGGAGGTCTGGGACATCCTGGACGAGGTCATCCGCGAGCATCCGGTGCTGTTGAACCGCGCGCCGACGCTGCATCGCCTCGGCATCCAGGCGTTCGAGCCGGTGCTGATCGAGGGCAAGGCGATCCAGCTGCATCCGCTGGTGTGCTCCGCGTTCAACGCCGACTTCGACGGCGACCAGATGGCCGTCCACGTTCCGCTGTCGCTCGAAGCGCAGCTGGAAGCGCGCGTCCTGATGATGTCGACCAACAACATCCTGCATCCGGCCAATGGTCAGCCGATCATCGTGCCGTCGCAGGACATCGTGCTCGGTCTCTACTACGTCTCGATCATGCGCGAAGGCATGCCCGGCCAGGGCATGGCGTTCGGCAACATGGCCGAGCTCGAGCATGCGCTGCACGCCAAGGCCATCCATCTCCACAGCAAGATCAAGTATCGCTGGGAGGGCATGGACGAGACCGGCAAGGTCGCCAAGCGCTGGATCGAAACCACCGCGGGCCGCGTCATGCTCGGCAATCTCCTGCCGAAGCATCCGCGCGTCACGTTCGAGGTCATCAACAAGCTGATGACCAAGCGCGAAATCTCGGGCGTGATCGATCAGGTCTATCGTCACTGCGGCCAGAAGGAGACGGTGATCTTCTGCGACCGCATCATGGCGCTCGGCTTCTACAACGCCTTCAAGGCGGGCATCTCGTTCGGCAAGGACGACATGGTCGTGCCGGCGGGCAAGTGGAAGATCGTCGACACCACCCGTACGCTGGCGAAGGATTTCGAGCAGCAGTACAATGACGGTCTGATCACCCACGGCGAGAAGTACAACAAGGTCGTCGACGCCTGGTCGAAGGCCAGCGAAGAGATCGCCAAGGAGATGATGAAGGAAATCTCCGTCACCAAGAAGACGGCGACGGGGGCGGATGCCGACATCAACTCGATCTACATGATGTCGCATTCCGGTGCCCGCGGTTCGCCGGCCCAGATGCGTCAGCTCGCCGGCATGCGCGGCCTGATGGCCAAGCCGTCGGGTGAGATCATCGAGACGCCGATCATCTCGAACTTCAAGGAAGGTCTGTCGGTTCTCGAGTACTTCAACTCGACCCACGGCGCCCGCAAGGGCCTCGCGGACACCGCGTTGAAGACCGCGAACTCGGGCTACCTGACCCGTCGTCTGGTCGACGTCGCGCAGGACTGCATCATCACGCAGGACGATTGCGGCACCCATCTCGGCATCAAGATGCGCGCCATCGTCGATGCCGGCACGGTCGTGGCTTCGCTCGGCTCGCGCATCCTGGGCCGCGTGCCCTGCGATGACGTGCGTGATCCCGCGACCAACGCCGTGCTGGTCAAGGCCGGCACGCTGATGGAGGAGAGCCACATCGACGCCATCCAGCAGGCTGGCGTGCAGGAGGTGAAGATCCGCTCTGCGCTGACGTGCGAGCTTGTCAACGGCATCTGCAAGATGTGCTACGGCCGCGATCTGGCGCGCGGCACGCCGGTTAATCATGGCGAGGCTGTCGGCGTCATCGCCGCGCAGTCGATCGGTGAGCCCGGCACCCAGCTGACGATGCGCACCTTCCACATCGGTGGCGCAGCGCAGCTGAACGAGCAGTCCTTCGTGGAATCGAACTTCGAAGGCAAGGTGGTCATCAGGAACAAGTCGATCGCTCGCAACAGCGAGGGTCACCTGATCGCGATGGTCCGCAACATGGTCGTGACGATCGTCGACCCCGACGGCACCGAGCGTGCGACGCACCGTATCCAGTACGGCTCGCGCATGCACGTCGACGACGGCGACATGATCAAGCGCGGCCAGCGCATCGCCGAGTGGGATCCTTATACCCGCCCGATCCTCACGGAAGCGGAGGGCACGATCGGGTTCGAGGATCTGACCGAAGGTCTGTCGATCTCGGAAACGCTCGACGAATCCACCGGTATTGCCAAGCGCGTGGTCATCGACTGGCGTGGAACGCGCGGTGGCGCGGATCTGCGTCCGGCGATCGTGATCAAGGGCAAGGACGGCAAGGTGCTCAAGCTCGCCCGCGGCGGCGATGCCCGCTACATGCTGTCGGTCGACGCGATTCTTTCTGTCGACGTCGGTGCGACGGTGAAGCCAGGCGACATCCTGGCGCGTATCTCGACCGAAAGCGCCAAGACGCGCGACATCACCGGCGGTCTGCCGCGGGTGGCGGAGCTGTTCGAAGCGCGCAAGCCGAAGGATGCCGCGATCATCGCTGAGATCGCCGGCACCATCCGGTTCGGTCGCGACTACAAGAACAAGCGTCGCATCTCGATCGAGCCGGTCGACAAGACCGAGGAGCCGCGCGAGTACCTGATCCCGAAGGGCAAGCACATCCATCTGCAGGATGGCGACATCGTCGAGAAGGGCGACTTCATCGTTGAAGGCAACCCCGCGCCGCACGACATCCTGGCGATCAAGGGCATCGAGGAGCTCGCGGCCTATCTGGTCAACGAGATCCAGGAGGTCTACCGGCTGCAGGGCGTGCTCATCAACGACAAGCACATCGAGGTGATTGTCCGTCAGATGCTGCAGAAGGTGGAGATCGCCGACCAGGGCGACACCGACATGATCTCGGGCGAACAGGTCGACAAGATCGAGTTCGACCTGCTCAACGCGAAAGCCGTGGAGGAGGCGAAGAAGCCGGCCACAGGCACTCCGGTTCTGCTCGGCATCACCAAGGCGAGCCTGCAGACCCGGTCGTTCTTCTCGGCGGCCTCGTTCCAGGAGACCACCCGCGTCCTCACCGAGGCGGCGGTCAACGGCAAGATCGATCCGCTCGAGGGTCTCAAGGAGAACGTCATCGTCGGCCGTCTGATCCCGGCTGGCACCGGCGCCTCGATGGCCCGCATCCGCGAAGTCGCCTTGAAGCGCGACAAGCTGATTCTCGACGAGCGCGAGAAGCAGGCGGCGATCGTGCCGGCGCAGCCGGAGCCTCAGCCGCTCGCTCTGCCGCCGGCAGAGTGAACGGACGATTGCGGCAGACCCTGACGGTGTTGGGGTCTGCCGTGCGTTCATCGCGCGTAGAAAAAGGCCGGCGGTTGCTGGCCTTTTTTAACATTTTCTTCTCCTGTCGCCGTGCTGCTGCCCCGTTGTTCATCTTCCCTTCAGGGACAGAGGCGCTTTTGGAAGCATCAGATCCGCTGAGCTGATTTCCGTCGACTCCCGTGGCGATGCGCCGATTTGCTCCGGCGCAAATCTTTTGCGGGCCGGGTACGCTATGGCCGATCGAGCCCCGAGGGTGGCAGGACCCCTGATATGGACGACCGGCGATGTCGCTGACAGCCGGAGATGGCGGAACTTCGATGCTTGACCTTGCGATTGTTGGTGGCGGTCCGGGTGGCCTGATGAGCGCCTGGTACCTGAGGCGCAAACTCGGCGATCTCTGCAAGGTGACGATCTTCGAGGCATCCGACCGGCTCGGCGGCAAGATCGTGACGAGCAAGTTCGATACCGCACCGGCGATGTATGAGGCTGGTGTCGCAGAAATCTACGACTACTCGATGACCGGCCCTGATCCGCTGCGCGAGCTGATCCAGCATTTCGGTCTGCAGACGATTCCGATGGATGCGCTGCAGGTCCAGCTCGACGGCGAGCTGCTCGACGACGTGCCCGGGCTGCGCCGCAAGTACGGCCCGAAGACGGCCGCTGCCGTCGAGGCGTTCCGCAAGCGTTGTACGGAGGTAATGTCGCCGGTCGAATATTACGAAGGCGTCGGCGCCCACGATAACGAGCACCCCTGGGCCTACAAGACCTGCGAAGAGCTGCTCGACGAGGAGGTCGAGGATCCCACGGCCAAGCGCTTCTTCAAGGTGATGTCGCGCTCCGACCTCGCGACCGAGGCCCACAACACCAACGGCCTCAATGCGCTCAAGAACTTCGTGATGGATATCGACGACTATATCGGCCTGTACTCGATCCAGAACGGCAATGAGCAGCTGATCGAGTGCCTTCGCTCGGAGGTTGATGCTGACATCAAACTCAATCATCGCGTGCTCCGCATCGGCAAGACCGAGCAGGGCCGCTACCGGCTCAACATGATGAACGGCAAGGGGCCGGAGACGCGCGAGTTCGATCTCGTGTTGGTGTGTCTGCCGCATTCCTGGCTGTCGACGGTCGGCTGGGACGGCGAGAAGCTGCGCCAGTCCATGGTCAAGCACATCGCCTATTTCGATCGTCCCGCGCATTATCTGCGCGTCTCGATCCTGTTCGACGAGCCGTTCTGGGGCGAGAAGATTCCGGGCTCCTGGTTTATGTCGGAGGCGTTCGGCGGCTGCTGCATCTACAACGAGGGCTCGCGCCACGACGTCGGCAAGCACGGCGTGCTGAACTGGCTGATCGCGGGCTCGGATGCGCTCGCCTTCGCCAATCTGTCGGACCAGGAGCTGATCGATGCCGCGCTGAAGTCGCTCCCAGCGGCGCTCGGCGACGCGCGCGCGCACTTCATGGAAGGCAAGATCCATCGCTGGCTGTCGTCGGTCAACGCGCTGCCCGGCGGTCTGCCGGTGCGCGACGTCATGACCAATCACCGGCCTGAGCCGAAGGAGCACCCCGGTATCGTCGTGGTCGGAGACTACCTGTTCGACTCGACCTTGAACGGGCTGCTCGATTCCTCGGATGCGGCCACCGACATCATCCTGACCGAGATGATGCGGCTGCGCCGCGCCCGCTCGCAGGCCGAGATGCCGCTGTCGGACAAGATCGACCGCGACTATTTCGACAATTATCGCGGGCAGGGGCCGTACAGCGAAGCGTGGTCGCAGTTCACCGATCCGGACTATCTGACCAGCCTGATCAAGATCGTCTGGAACCGGGCCGGCAAGGGCAAGGGCTACAAGCTCCTGGTCGCCGGCTCCGCGAGCGGCGAGCTGGTGGGTGCGCTCCGCGAGCGTGGCATCGATGCCTGGGGCATCGAGAACAACCGCTACATCCACGGCAAGACGCCGAAGGCGCTGAAGAAGTACAACAAGCTCGGCTCGATCACCGACATGCCGTTCAAGACCGGTGAGTTCGATTTCGTGTTCGAGACCAGCCTCTGCCACCTCGGTGACAAGCAGGTTGCGCGCGCGGTCCGCGAGCTCAACCGTGTCGTCAAGACCGGCCTCGTGTTCGGCTCGATCACCTCGGACATGGCCCCGGCGCTGGTCGACCGCTACGACCTGCTGCGTGGGGTCAAGAAGCTCGGCACCTGGTGGGAGTGGTCGGAGCTGTTCTTCGGCAACGGGTTTGATCTGGCCATGCACCGCCGCGATTGCACCGACGAGGTGTGGGCTGCGACGCTCGCGGCCAACAAGGGGCCCGGTCAGTGGTACGCCGACGCCGACAGCCTGCGCTATTCGTTCTTCGACAAGGTCGAGGACGAAGATTGAGGACGCTGGCCGCGGCGCTGTGCAGATGTTAAAGGCCTGACGCGCAAGGCTGGCGCTCTCGTCGGCCGCGCTGCTTCGGTTGGTTGCATGGCGCCCAAGAAACCAGAGTCAGAGTCGAGACCGGCTTCCAAATCAGGCTCGAAACGAGGTTCGAAATCCAATTCGACCTCGGCGCCGCCCGGTCAGGCCGCGGACGATCGGATTGCCGGCGAGCGAATTGCGGCTGCCGCGGGCGCCGCAGCCGAGATCGCGAAGCGGCTTTCTGGAACCGCCGCGCCCCAAGCGCCGCAGGCACCCCAAGCGCCGGAAACACCGCTCGCCGCCAACGCGCCACTGGCAGCCGAAGCGCAGCACACATCTGAAGCGCCGCAGCCCTCCGAGCCGTCGCAGCCCTCCGAGCCGTCGCAGGCCGCCAAACCGCCGCAGGCATCCAAGCCGCCGCAGGCCACCAAGCCACCACAGGCAAGCAAGCCTGCGCCGCCGCCCTCCGACGAGGACGACGATGAGGACGGCGAGGACGAGGGCGACGATCTCGACGACGATGATGACGACGACGAGGATCTCGTCGTCTACACGGCCCGCGAGGCCGCCGGTGCGCTTGCGACCATCTACGGCTTCGTCTCGCCGCTGCTCGCCAGATACAAGAAGATGCTGGCTTTCGTGTCGATCGGCGTCCTGATCGAGACGCTGTTCAACGTCATCATGCCGCTCAGCCTCAAGTTCCTGATCGACGATGCGCTCGGCGAGGAGGATTTCGAGGCGCTCTATCGCATCCTCGGCGTGCTGGCCGTTGCGGGCATCTTCACCTCGATCGTTGCCGTGCTCTACGAGCGCTGGGATGCGCGTCTGGCGGCCTGCGTCATCTCGGATGTCCGCACCCGTCTGTTCGACCACGTGCAGAACCTGCCGGCCGCCTATTTCCAGCGCACCAAGCGCGGCGAGATCCTGTCGCGCTTCTCGGTCGACATGTCGGCGTTCGAGAACGTCGTGAAGAGTTTCGCCAACAGCGCTGTGCTGCCGTTCCTCGAGCTGATTGCGGGCATCATTCTGATGCTGTTCCTCAACTGGCAGCTCGCTGCGATCGCGCTGCTGGTGTTTCCGATCACCCTGATCGGCCCGCGCATCCTGACGCCGAAGGCGGTTCAGGCCAATTACGAGCAGAAGCTGAACGAGGCGTCGCTGCTCGGCGTGATCCAGGAGAACATCGCGGCGCAAGCCGTCATCAAGGCCTTCAGCCTGCACCGCAAGGTATTCGGCTGGTTCAGCTTCCGCAACGACGCGGCGCGGCGCAAGATGGCCGATGCGATGTTCCTGTCGACCATGGTCGAGCGCACGGTCACGATCTCCGTGCTGCTGCTGCATCTCGTCGTGCTCGCCCTAGGCGCCTATCTCGCCACCAAGGGCCAGATCACCATCGGCACCTTCGTCACCTTCGAGAGCGCGTTCTGGGAGGTGTCCTACAACATCGCCCATGTCATGCACTTCGTGCCGGTGTCGATTTCCTCGGCGGCCGCAATCCGGCACATGCAGGAGCTGCTGGACGAGCCGACCCGCGGCGCCGACCGGCCGGGCGCGCCGGATCTGCCCCGCATCAGCCACGACATCACCTTCGAGCGCGTGACCTTCCAGTACGAGGGCAGCCAGACGCCGGTGCTCGACAATCTCAGCCTCAAGCTCGACGTCGGCAAGCGGATCGCGATCGTCGGTCCGTCGGGCTCGGGCAAGAGCACGCTGCTCAACCTGATCCTGCGACTCTACGTGCCCAACGAAGGCCGCGTCACCATCGACGGCGTCGACATCCGCAGGGTCACGCGCGATTCGCTGCGCGGCAGCATGGCCGTGGTGTTCCAGGAGAACATGCTGTTCAACATGTCGCTGCGGGAGAACATCCGGCTCGGCAAGGAGGGCGCCACCGACGCCGAGGTGGAGGAGGCGGCCAAGAAGGCCGAGATCCACCGCTACATCATGAGCCTGCCGCAGAAATACGACACGCTCGTCGGCGAGCGCGGCGACACGCTGTCCGGCGGCCAGCGCCAGCGCATCGCAATCGCCCGCGCCATCATCCGCAATCCCTCCGTGCTGCTGCTCGACGAGGCGACCTCGGCGCTCGACCAGACCACGGAAGCCGCAATCAACCGCACCCTGCTCAAGGTCGCCAAGGGCCGCACCATGATCTGGTCGACCCACCGCCTGACCTCGGTGGTCGAGATGGACGAGATCATCGTCATCTCTGGCGGCCGGGCGATCGAGCGCGGCAGCCACGCCGAGCTCTTGGCCAAGAACGGTGTCTATCGCAAGCTGTGGGACGACCAGGGCCACCAGCCGAGTCGGGCCGATCAGGCCGACGACGACAGCGATGAAGACGATGATGATGATGACGATGACGACGAATAAGCGTTGAGCGGCGCAATGGTCTTCGTCAGCCGCTGCCGCGTGCCGCGGCCGAGCGAGACTGCAAAGCGTGCCCAGCGCTGCGCCTGCCAATAGGGGCTGGTCCCGATCGAGACGGATCTGAAATTCCAGGCCTTCTCGAGCGACCACGCATCGCAGGCCATCTTGACCGGGTCCGCATAGAAGGCCGCGATCTTGGCCTCGCCCATGCCGTCAGTCGCCAGCCAGCGCGGAATGTGGACGTTGCAGAGGCGCTCGACATCGGTGAACACCTTGTCGGAGCCGGTGCCGGTGACGGGGCAGGTGGTGCAGAAGGCGTCGCCGACGAGCACCACGCCGGGCATGCGATATCCGCTGTTGGTGATCAGATCGGCCGGCCGGACCTTCACCTCGCCGCTCACGGCGTACTCGCCAGTGATCCGCCGCAGGCCGGGCAGGGCGGTCGTCAGCGTTTCGACCGGGGCGCGCCGGATCGCCCGCAGCCAGGGATCATCCACCTCGCGATAGGCGAACAGGTTCGCCCGCATGCGCTCGCCGATCGGGAACAGGGTGATGTAGGGCACCCGCGCACTGGCCCGCTCCTGGAAGTAGGTCATGGCCGGGAACGGGAAGGCGGCGCGGCCGACCGGCGTCAGGTCGAAGCCGATCGAGACGGAATGCGCGGGGCTGGTGATCTTGCGGGTGATTCCCAGCATGTGCCGCAGCCCAACGTTCAGCCCGTTGGCGAGCACGACGAGGCGGGCCGAGATCGTCTGCCCGTTGGACAGCACGACCGACTGGCGATCCTCGCCTGGCGTGATCGCCACGGCCTTGGCGACGATTCGCGTCACAGGGCCACGGATCTCGTCACGCACGGCCGTCACCAGCGTATCGTACAGGATGCCATATTGCTGGACTGGCGCCCGTTCGAGCACGTAGCCGAATCGGGCGATCCAGTTCTCCGGGGCCAGGGTGGCTTGGGTTAACGCCTTGTCGGCGATCCCGGTGCGACGGAACCGGTCGATCTGCCCGGCACCGGAGATCTTCTCGATTCGAAAGTCGGCCGGGTAGATCGCATGGGGATCGACCAGAATCGCCGGGATGCCCGCACGCCCGAGCATGGCGGCCGTGATCGCGCCGGCCAAGCCGCCGCCAATGATCGCAATATCGGTATGTTCTGTCACCGGGCGCCTCGTCTTGGCGCCATCCTTGTCGGCCAAAGCCGAAAAAAGCCTTATCTTCAATGTCTCTGGATATGTCCCGGGTTGGAGAGGTGACTGCGCAGGCGCGGGTAGGGCTCTGCGGTCTACAGATACCTTAGGACGCGGGGGCACCGTCGGAGCGGAAACTGCAGCGGCCAGAAGCGCTTCTTTGAGCGTCCTGCGGCGTCGTTTTGCTTGACTTGGATATTTACCGCTTATAAAAGGCCGGCACTCAACGACAGGCGGTGAGCTTCGCCAGCGTCGGTACGGATCACCCAGACCACCCAGAACAGGGTGGGACGGGCACCACCCTCGACGAATGCCGCTCAAACGCTGTCGATCATAGCTAGGCAATGCCAAAACGATATTAGATCTCTCGAGCTCGTTCTCCTGAGACCAATTTCGGATGCATGACCTCGGTAGGCCGCCCGCCAGCGCAAGCTGACTGGTGGTGATCGCGGTCCTCTGTGGCGTCAAGCGCTTTCCGTTCAGCGATGAACGGTTGGCGCGATTTCGTTTTGCGTGGGTTTTGATCGCGCGAACGGCCCGGTGAGGCGGGGAACCTCGAACAGAATTTGCGGAAGCCGGTCGCGGTCTCCGTGCGAACGTTGAGAAGGGTGAAGGCCAAGATGCCGACGATCAACCAGCTGATCGCAAATCCGCGCGAAGTGCAGAAGTCGCGCAAGAAGGTGCCGGCGCTGCAGCAGTCGCCGCAGAAGCGTGGCGTTTGCACGCGCGTCTACACCACGACCCCGAAGAAGCCGAACTCGGCGCTTCGTAAGGTCGCCAAGGTGCGCCTGACCAACGGCTTCGAGGTGATCGGCTACATCCCGGGTGAAGGTCATAACCTGCAGGAGCACTCGGTGGTCATGATCCGCGGCGGCCGCGTCAAGGACTTGCCGGGCGTGCGCTACCACATCCTCCGCGGCGTGCTGGATACCCAGGGCGTCAAGAACCGTAAGCAGCGCCGTTCGAAGTATGGCGCGAAGCGTCCGAAGTAAGACGTTCGAGAGAAGCGGGAACAAGATCACATGTCGCGTCGCCATTCAGCCGAAAAGCGTGAAGTGCTTCCGGATCCGAAGTTCGGGAACATCATTGTCACCAAGTTCATGAACTCGGTGATGTACGCCGGCAAGAAGTCGGTCGCCGAAGGTATCGTCTACGGCGCGTTCGGCCTCATCGAGGCCAAGACCAAGCAGAGCCCGCTGACGGTGTTCGAGCAGGCCCTCGAAAACGTCATGCCGACCATCGAGGTCCGCTCCCGCCGCGTCGGCGGCGCGACCTACCAGGTGCCGGTCGAGGTTCGTTCGACCCGCCGGCAGGCGCTGGGCATCCGCTGGCTGATCTCGGCCGCGCGTGACCGCAACGAGAAGACGATGACGGAGCGGCTTTCGGCGGAGCTGCTCGACGCCTCGAACAACCGGGGTAACGCCGTGAAGAAGCGCGAAGACGTGCACCGGATGGCGGAAGCCAACCGCGCCTTCTCGCATTATCGCTGGTAACGGCGACCCGAACGGAAATCAGGGAAAAGATCCATGCCCCGCCAACACGCCATCGAAGACTATCGCAACTTCGGCATCATGGCGCATATCGACGCCGGCAAGACCACGACGACCGAGCGCATCCTCTATTATACCGGCAAGAGCCACAAGATCGGCGAAGTGCACGAAGGTGCCGCGACGATGGACTGGATGGAGCAGGAGCAGGAGCGTGGCATCACGATCACTTCGGCTGCGACCACCGCGTTCTGGAACGGCAAGCGCCTGAACATCATCGACACCCCCGGCCACGTCGACTTCACCATCGAGGTCGAGCGCAGCTTGCGCGTGCTCGACGGCGCCGTCTGCGTGCTCGACTCCAACCAGGGCGTCGAGCCGCAGACCGAGACCGTCTGGCGTCAGGGCGACAAGTACAAGGTGCCGCGCATCGTCTTCGCGAACAAGATGGACAAGACCGGCGCCGACTTCTTCAAGTGCCTGTCCGACATTGTCGATCGCCTGGGTGCGAAGCCGGTGGCTATTCAGCTGCCGATCGGCGCGGAGAACAACTTCAAGGGCTGCATCGATCTCGTGACGATGAAGGCGATCGTCTGGAACGACGAGGCGCTCGGCGCGAAGTTCGACTACGCCGAGATTCCGGCTGATCTCGCCGATCAGGCCAAGGAATATCGCGAGAAGCTGGTGGAAGCCGCCGTCGAGCTCGACGACGACGCCCTGGCTGCGTTCCTGGACGGCAACGAGCCGGACGAGGCGACCCTGAAGCGCCTGATCCGCAAGGCGGTGCTGACCGGCGCCTTCTATCCGGTGCTGTGCGGCTCGGCCTTCAAGAACAAGGGCGTGCAGCCCTTGCTCGACGCCGTCGTCGACTATCTGCCGTCGCCGCTCGACGTGCCCGCGATCAAGGGCACCGACGACAAGGGCAACGAGGTCGTGCGCAAGGCGGACGACAAGGAGCCGCTGGCGCTGCTGGCGTTCAAGATCATGGACGACCCGTTCGTCGGCACCATCACTTTCTGCCGCATCTATTCGGGCGTCCTGACCTCGGGAACCGGTGTCGTGAACTCGACCCGCGAGAAGAAGGAGCGCATCGGCCGTATGTTGCTGATGCATGCGAACAACCGCGAGGACATCAAGGAAGCCTATGCCGGCGACATCGTCGCTCTTGCAGGCCTCAAGGAAGCCCGCACTGGTGACACGCTGTGCGATCCGTCCAACCAGGTGATCCTGGAAAAGATGGAGTTCCCGGAGCCGGTCATCGAGATCGCGATCGAGCCGAAGTCGAAGGCCGACCAGGAGAAGCTGGGCGTCGCGCTGGCGAAGCTGGCCGCGGAGGATCCGTCCTTCCGCGTGTCGACCGATCACGAGTCGGGCCAGACCATCCTGAAGGGGATGGGCGAGCTCCATCTCGACATCAAGGTCGACATCCTCAAGCGCACCTACAAGGTCGATGCGAACATCGGCGCGCCGCAGGTGGCGTTCCGTGAGCGCATCACCAAGCCGGCCAACGTGGACTACACCCACAAGAAGCAGACCGGTGGTACCGGCCAGTTCGCGGCCGTGAGCCTCGTGGTCGAGCCGAACGAGCCGGGCGGCGGCTACGTGTTCGAGTCCAAGATCGTCGGCGGTGCGGTTCCGAAGGAATACATCCCGGGCGTCGAGAAGGGCATCGAGAGCGTGCTCGGCGCGGGCGTCGTCGCCGGCTTCCCGGTGGTCGACGTGAAGGTGGCGCTGGTCGACGGCAAGTATCACGATGTCGACTCGTCGGCGCTGGCCTTCGAAATCGCCTCTCGTGCGGCTTTCCGCGAGGCGCTGCAGAAGGGCAAGTCGGTTCTGCTCGAGCCGATCATGAAGGTCGAGGTGGTGACCCCGGAAGACTACACCGGCTCGGTCATCGGCGACCTGAACTCGCGTCGTGGCCAGATCCAGGGCCAGGACATGCGCGGCAACGCCAACGTCATCAACGCGATGGTGCCGCTCATGAACATGTTCGGTTACGTGAACAACCTGCGCTCCATGAGCCAGGGTCGCGCGACCTTCACGATGCAGTTCTCGCACTACGCTGAAGCGCCGGCCAACGTGTCGGCTGAAGTCCAGAAGAAGTTTGCCTGATTGTCGCGAGCTCAAGTGAGCGACTGAACGGAGAGTCAAATGGCCAAAGCTAAGTTTGAACGTAACAAGCCCCACTGCAACATCGGCACCATCGGTCACGTCGACCACGGCAAGACCTCGCTGACGGCTGCAATCACCAAGATCCTGGCCGAGACGGGCGGTGCGACGTTCACTGCCTACGACCAGATCGACAAGGCCCCGGAAGAGAAGGCGCGCGGCATCACCATCTCGACCGCGCACGTCGAGTACGAGACCAAGAACCGCCACTACGCGCACGTCGATTGCCCCGGCCACGCCGACTATGTGAAGAACATGATCACCGGCGCCGCGCAGATGGACGGCGCGATCCTGGTCGTGTCGGCCGCTGACGGCCCGATGCCGCAGACCCGTGAGCACATCCTGCTCGCTCGCCAGGTGGGCGTGCCGGCGCTGGTCGTGTTCCTCAACAAGTGCGACATGGTCGACGATCCGGAGCTGCTGGAGCTCGTCGAGCTCGAGGTCCGCGAGCTGCTGTCGAAGTACGAATTCCCGGGCGACAAGATCCCGATCATCAAGGGCTCGGCGCTCGCCGCTCTCGAGGATTCGGACAAGAAGCTCGGCCACGACGCCATCCTCGAGCTGATGCGCAATGTCGACGAGTACATTCCGCAGCCGGAGCGTCCGATCGACCAGCCCTTCCTGATGCCGGTCGAAGACGTGTTCTCGATCTCGGGCCGCGGCACCGTGGTGACCGGCCGTGTCGAGCGCGGCATCATCAAGGTCGGTGAGGAAATCGAGATCGTCGGCATCCGCCCGACCCAGAAGACCACCGTCACCGGCGTCGAAATGTTCCGCAAGCTGCTCGATCAGGGCCAGGCCGGCGACAACATCGGCGCGCTGCTCCGCGGCACCAAGCGCGAGGACGTCGAGCGCGGCCAGGTGCTGTGCAAGCCGGGCTCGGTCAAGCCGCACACCAAGTTCAAGGCTGAGGCCTACATCCTCACCAAGGAAGAGGGCGGCCGTCACACGCCGTTCTTCACCAACTATCGTCCGCAGTTCTACTTCCGCACGACCGACGTGACCGGCGTCGTCCATCTGCCGGAAGGCACCGAGATGGTGATGCCGGGCGACAACATCGCGATGGAAGTGCACCTGATCGTGCCGATCGCGATGGAGGAGAAGCTGCGCTTCGCCATCCGCGAGGGCGGCCGTACCGTCGGCGCCGGCGTCGTCGCCTCGATCATCGAGTAACAACAGCGAATAGGGAATGGCGGGTGGCGAATGGAGATTATCCATTCGCCGTTCGCTACTCGCCACTCACTACTCACAGAAAGATACGGCAATGAACGGCCAAAATATCCGCATCCGTCTCAAGGCGTTTGACCATCGTATCCTCGATACGTCGACGCGCGAGATCGTCAACACGGCGAAACGGACCGGCGCGCAGGTTCGCGGACCCATTCCGCTGCCGACCCGCATCGAGAAGTTCACCGTGAACCGTTCGCCGCACGTCGACAAGAAGAGCCGCGAGCAGTTCGAGATGCGCACCCACAAGCGCCTGCTCGACATCGTCGATCCGACCCCGCAGACCGTCGATGCTTTGATGAAGCTCGATCTGGCCGCCGGTGTCGACGTCGAGATCAAGCTCTAAGTTTTTGGATTCACGTTCGCACCTCACGCGGACATAGAGAAGAACAGGAAGCACGCCGATGCGCTCCGGAGTGATCGCACAAAAGGTCGGGATGACGCGGGTCTTCACGGAGACCGGCGAACATATCCCCGTGACCGTGCTGAAGCTCGGCAATTGCCAGGTGGTCGGTCACCGCACCACCGAGAAGAACGGCTACGTCGCTCTGCAGCTCGGCAGCGGCAGCCGCAAGACGGTCTACATGCCGAAGGCCGAGCGCGGTCAGTTCGCGGTCGCCAAGGTCGAGCCGAAGCGCAAGCTCGCCGAATTCCGTGTCAGCGAGGACTCGCTGATTCCGGTCGGCGCCGAGATCCAGGCCGATCACTTCGTCGTCGGCCAGTTCGTCGACGTCACCGGCACCTCGGTCGGTAAGGGCTTCGCCGGCGGTATGAAGCGCTGGAACTTCGGCGGTCTGCGCGCCACGCACGGTGTCTCGATCTCGCACCGTTCGATCGGTTCGACCGGTGGCCGTCAGGACCCCGGCAAGACCTGGAAGAACAAGAAGATGCCCGGTCACATGGGTGTCGATCGCATCACCACGCTGAACCTGCGTGTGGTGCAGACGGATGTCGAGCGTGGCCTGATCCTGGTGGAAGGCGCGGTGCCCGGCTCCAAGGGTGGCTGGATCTCGGTGCGCGACGCCGTGAAGAAGCCGCTGCCGAAGGAAGCGCCGAAGCCCGGCAAGTTCAAGGTCGCGGGTGAGCAGGCTGCCGAAGCGCCGGCCGTGCAGGAGGGCGCATAAATGGAACTGAAAGTCACCACCCTCGAGGGCAAGGAAGCCGGCTCCGTCCAGCTCTCCGACGCCATCTTCGGTCTGGAGCCGCGCGTCGACATCATTCAGCGCTGCGTTCAGTGGCAGCTGAACAAGCGCCAGGCCGGCACCCACAAGGCCAAAGGCCGCGCCGAGATCTGGCGCACCGGCAAGAAGATGTACAAGCAGAAGGGCACCGGCGGTGCTCGTCACGGCTCGGCCCGCGTGCCGCAGTTCCGTGGCGGCGGCCGCGCCTTCGGTCCGGTCGTGCGCTCGCATGCGACCGACCTGCCGAAGAAGGTCCGTGCGCTGGCGCTGAAGCATGCGCTGTCCGCCAAGGCCAAGGACGGTGATCTTGTCGTGCTGGAGAACGCCACCCTCGAGGCGGCGAAGACCAAGGCGCTGATCGGTCACTTCTCCGGTCTCGGCCTGACCAACGCGCTGATCATCGACGGTGCTGAGCTGCACAACGGCTTTGCCGCTGCAGCCCGTAACATCCCGAACCTGGACGTGCTGCCGATCCAGGGCATCAACGTCTACGACATCCTGCGCCGTCAGAAGCTCGTGCTGACCAAGGCGGCGATCGATGCGCTGGAGGCGCGCTTCAAATGAAGACCATTGATCCGCGCCACTACGACATCATCATCGCGCCGGTCGTGACCGAGAAGGCGACGTTCGCCTCCGAGCACAACAAGGTTCTGTTCAAGGTGGCCGCCAAGGCGACCAAGCCGCAGATCAAGGAAGCGATCGAGAAGCTGTTCGACGTCAAGGTCAGGAGCGTCAACACGCTCGTCCGCAAGGGCAAGACCAAGGTGTTCCGCGGCAATTTCGGTTCGCAATCGGACAGCAAGCGCGCGATCGTGACCCTCGAAGAGGGTCACCGTATCGACGTGACCACCGGACTGTAAGGCTGAGCTGCCATGGCACTGAAGACATTCAATCCCACGACGCCGGGCCAGCGCCAGCTGGTGATGGTCGATCGTTCGGCCCTCTACAAGGGCAAGCCGGTCAAGGCGCTGACCGAAGGCAAGCAGTCGAGCGGCGGTCGCAACAACACCGGCCGCATCACGGTTCGCTTCCTCGGTGGCGGCCACAAGCAGTCGTATCGTACGGTCGACTTCAAGCGCGACAAGGTCGACGTTCCGGCCACCGTCGAGCGGCTGGAGTATGATCCGAACCGCACCGCCTTCATCGCCCTGGTCAAGTATCAGGACGGCGAGCTCGCCTACATCCTGGCGCCGCAGCGCCTGGCGGTCGGCGACACCATCGTCGCCGGCAACTATGTCGACGTGAAGCCGGGCAACGTCATGCCGCTCGGCAACATGCCGGTCGGCACGATCGTGCACAACATCGAGGTCAAGATCGGGAAGGGCGGCCAGCTCGCGCGTTCGGCCGGCACGTATGCTCAGATCGTCGGCCGCGACCAGGACTACGTGATCGTCCGCCTGAACTCGGGCGAGCAACGCCTGGTGCACGGCCGTTGCCGCGGCACCATCGGTGCGGTGTCGAACCCGGACCACATGAACACCTCGATCGGCAAGGCCGGCCGCAAGCGTTGGATGGGTCGTCGCCCGCACAACCGCGGTGTCGCGATGAACCCGATCGACCATCCGCACGGCGGCGGCGAAGGCCGTACCTCGGGCGGTCGTCACCCGGTCACTCCGTGGGGCAAGCCTACCAAGGGCAAGAAGACCCGCACCAACAAGTCGACCGACAAATTCATTCTCTTGAGCCGCCACAAGCGGAAGAAGTAAGGAACGACGGACATGGTTCGTTCAGTCTGGAAAGGCCCGTTCGTCGAGGCGTCGCTGCTCAAGAAGGCAGATGCGGCGCGCGCGTCCGGCCGTCACGACGTCATCAAGATCTGGAGCCGCCGCTCGACCATCCTGCCGCAGTTTGTCGGCCTGACGTTCGGCGTCTACAACGGCCAGAAGCACGTGCCGGTGGCGATCAACGAAGAGATGGTCGGCCACAAGTTCGGCGAGTTCTCGCCGACCCGCACCTTCCACGGCCATTCGGGCGATAAGAAAGCCAAGAAGGCTTGAGGATTAAGCGATGAGCAAACCAAAGCGCGAACGGAGCCTCCCCGAAAACGAGGCCAAGGCTGTGGCCCGGATGCTTCGGGTGAGCCCGCAGAAGCTGAACCTGGTGGCGCAGATGATCCGCGGCCGCAAGGCGTCGGCAGCCCTCGCCGACCTGCAGTTCTCGCGCAAGCGGATTGCGGTCGATGTCAAGAAGTGCCTGGAATCGGCGATCGCCAATGCCGAGAACAATCACGAGCTCGAGGTCGACGATCTCGTCGTTTCGCAGGCTTTCGTCGGCAAGGGAATCGTGATGAAGCGTTTCTCGCCGCGCGGCCGTGGCCGTTCGGGCCGAGTTTTCAAACCGTTTTCGCAGCTGACGATCATTGTCCGTCAGGTCGAGGCGAGCGCTTAAAGCAGGCGCTGGGAGAATACGATGGGTCAAAAGATCAATCCGATCGGTCTGCGTCTCGGCATCAACCGGACCTGGGATTCGCGCTGGTTCGCTGGCAAGGCCGAGTACGGCAAGCTGCTGCATGAAGACGTCAAGATCCGCGAGATCCTGCACAAGGAGCTCAAGCAGGCGGCCGTCGCCCGCATCGTGATCGAGCGTCCGCACAAGAAGTGCCGCGTCACGATCCACTCGGCACGTCCGGGCGTCGTGATCGGCAAGAAGGGCGCCGACATCGACAAGCTGCGCAAGCGCGTCGCCGACATCACCTCGTCGGACGTCGTCATCAACATCGTCGAGATCCGCAAGCCCGAGCTCGATGCGACCCTGGTCGCCGAGTCGATCGCGCAGCAGCTCGAGCGCCGCGTGGCGTTCCGCCGCGCCATGAAGCGCGCCGTGCAGTCGGCGATGCGTCTCGGCGCCGAGGGCATCCGCATCAACTGCTCGGGTCGTCTGGGCGGTGCGGAAATCGCCCGCATGGAATGGTACCGCGAGGGCCGGGTGCCGCTGCACACGCTGCGCGCCGACATCGACTACGGTGTGGCCACCGCGTTCACCACCTTCGGCACCTGCGGCGTGAAGGTCTGGATCTTCAAGGGCGAGATCCTCGAGCACGATCCGATGGCACAGGACAAGCGGATGAACGAAGGCGGCGGCGAGAGCTCGCAGCCGCGGTCGCGCCGCGACGCGGCCTGATCGATCAGCCGCGACAAGACAGGTTTGAGGGCTCAAAGCCATGATGCAACCAAAGAAGACCAAGTTCCGAAAGGCGCATAAGGGCCGTATCCACGGCGTTGCGTCCTCGGGCGCGACGCTGGCCTTCGGCCAGTTCGGGCTGAAGGCGATGGAGCCGGACCGCGTCACCGCGCGCCAGATCGAGGCCGCCCGTCGTGCCTTGACCCGTCACATGAAGCGCGCCGGCCGCGTCTGGATCCGGGTGTTCCCGGATCTTCCGGTGTCGAAGAAGCCGGCCGAGGTCCGCATGGGCTCCGGCAAGGGCTCGCCGGAATTGTGGGTGGCCCGCGTCAAGCCGGGCCGGGTGATGTTCGAGATCGACGGCGTGAGCACCCAGATCGCGCGCGAGGCGCTGCTGCTGGCGGCCGCCAAGCTGCCGATCAAGACGCGCTTCGTCGAACGCATTGCGGAGTAATGGTCATGGCCGAGATGAAGATTGCCGACATTCGCGCGATGAGCCCCGATCAGATGGACGATGCGATCGTCAACCTGAAGAAGGAGCGTTTCAACCTGCGCTTCCAGCGTGCCACCGGCCAGCTCGAGAACACCGCTCGGCTGCGCGAGGCGCGTCGCGACATCGCCCGTATCAAGACCATCGCCGCGCAGCAGCGCGCCAAGACGAAGTAAGAGGCTCGACATGCCGAAACGGACCCTCCAGGGCGTTGTCGTCAGCGACAAGCAGGCCAAGACGGTGGTCGTGCGCGTCGACCGGCGCTTCACCCACCCGATCTACAAGAAGACCATCCGCCGCTCGAAGAACTACCACGCCCACGACGAGAACAACGAGTTCAAGCCGGGCGACATGGTGTGGATCGAGGAGAGCAAGCCGATCTCGAAGCTGAAGCGCTGGACCGTGGTCCGGGGCGAGCACAAGAAAACCGCCTGAGGCGCGAAGCGGCCCTCGTCGAAGAGGGCCCATTTCGCTTTCGGGATCAAACAAGGCGCAGCTTTCCTGCGCAGCAGATGAAGAGGACGAGGTGCATCAATGATTCAGATGCAGACCAACCTCGACGTGGCCGATAATTCCGGCGCACGCCGTGTCATGTGTATCAAGGTGCTGGGCGGCTCGAAGCGCCGCTATGCCACCGTCGGCGACATCATCGTGGTGTCGATCAAGGAAGCCATTCCGCGTGGCAAGGTGAAGAAGGGCGACGTCATGAAGGCCGTCGTGGTGCGCGTCCGCAAGGACATCCGCCGCGCCGACGGCTCGGTGATCCGCTTCGACCGCAACGCGGCCGTTCTGATCAACAACCAGTCGGAGCCGGTCGGCACCCGCATCTTCGGGCCGGTGCCACGCGAGCTGCGCGCCAAGAACCACATGAAGATCATTTCGCTTGCGCCGGAGGTGCTGTGATGGCTGCCAAGATCCGCAAGGGCGACAAGGTGATCGTCCTGACCGGCCGCGACAAGGGTCGCACCGGCGAGGTGTTCGAGGTGCGTCCCGACGAGGGCACCGCGCTGGTGCGCGGTATCAACCTGGTGAAGCGTCACCAGAAGCAGACGCAGAACCAGGAGGGCGGCATCATCTCCAAGGAGGCGCCGATCAACCTGTCGAACGTCGCGTATGTCGGTAAGGACGGCAAGCCGACGCGCGTTGGATTCAAGATTCAGGCGGACGGCAAGAAGGTCCGCGTTGCCAAGAGCTCGGGAGTTGAGATCGATGGCTGAGACTGCTTACACCCCGCGCCTCCGCACGGAATATGATCGCCAGATCAAGAGCCAGCTGACCGAGAAGTTCGGCTACGCCAACGTCATGCAGGTGCCGCGGCTCGACAAGGTCGTGCTCAACATGGGCATCGGCGAGGCGGTCAACGACCGCAAGAAGGCGGAGACGGCGGCGGCCGACCTGTCGCTGATCGCCGGCCAGAAGGCGGTCGTGACCTATTCGCGCGTCGCCATCGCGACCTTCAAGCTGCGTGAGAACCAGCCGATCGGCTGCAAGGTCACGTTGCGCAAGACCAAGATGTACGAGTTCATCGACCGTCTGATCAACGTCGCGCTGCCGCGCGTCCGCGACTTCCGCGGTCTGAACCCGAAGAGCTTCGACGGCCGCGGCAACTACTCGCTCGGCATCAAGGAGCACATCATTTTCCCCGAGATCGACTTCGACAAGGCCGGGGAGAGCTGGGGCATGGACATCACGGTGTGCACCACCGCGACGACCGATGATGAGGCCCGTGCCCTTCTGACCGCATTCAATTTCCCGTTCCGGCAGTGAGACGCTGAACAGCTTCTCAAACGCGGATACCCAGGAGCCAAGCATGGCAAAGAAGAGTTCAATCGAGAAGAACAACCGGCGCAAGCGGATGACGAAGAACGCCGCCCCGAAGCGCGCCCGGTTGAAGGCGATCATCGCCGACAAGTCCAAGCCGATGGAGGAGCGCTTTGCCGCGACCCTGAAGCTGGCCGAGATGCCGCGCAATTCGTCGGCGACCCGCATCCGCAACCGGTGCGAGCTGACCGGCCGTCCGCGGTCGAACTATCGCAAGAACAAGCTGAGCCGCATCGCGCTGCGCGAGCTCGGGTCCAAGGGCCTGGTCCCGGGCCTCGTGAAGTCGAGCTGGTAAGGAGGGTCGCACCATGTCAACGCACGATCCCATCAGCGATCTGATCACCCGCATCCGCAACGCGCAGATGCGCTCGAAGTCGAAGGTCTCGACTCCCGGCTCCAAGATGCGCGCCAGCGTGCTCGAGGTGCTGAAGTCCGAAGGCTACATCCGTGGCTATGCCACGCTGGAGCATCCGTCGGGCCGCAGCGAGATCGAGATCGAGCTGAAATATTTCGACGGCGAGCCCGTGATCCGCGAGATCGAGCGCGTCTCCAAGCCTGGCCGCCGCGTCTACACCTCGGTGAAGAACCTGCCGCGCGTGAACAACGGGCTCGGAATTTCTGTTTTGTCGACACCGAAGGGAATCATGGCCGACCATAGCGCGCGTGACGCGAATGTCGGCGGTGAAGTTCTCTTCACGGTGTTCTAAGAAGGATTGAGCCATGTCACGTATTGGCAAGAAGCCTGTGGCGGTGCCGTCCGGTGTGACGGCCTCCGTCGATGGACAGACCGTCAAGATGAAGGGGCCGAAGGGCCAGCTTCAGTTCATCGTCCATGACGACGTGGACGTGAAGTTCGAGAACGGCCAGGTCAAGGTTGCCCCGCGCGCCGAGACCAAGCGCGCCCGTTCGCTGTACGGCACCGCTCGCGCCCAGATCGCGAATCTGGTCGAAGGCGTCACCAAGGGCTTCGAGAAGAAGCTCGAGATCACCGGCGTCGGCTACCGTGCCGCGATGCAGGGCAAGAACCTGCAGCTCGCGCTCGGCTACAGCCACGACGTCGTCTACCAGATCCCGGAAGGCATCACGATCGCGGTGCCGAAGCCCACCGAGATCACGGTCACGGGCATCGACCCGCAGCGAGTCGGCCAGGTGGCTGCCGAAATCCGCGCCTACCGGCCGCCGGAGCCCTACAAGGGCAAGGGCGTGAAGTACGCGGGTGAATTCATCTTCCGCAAGGAAGGCAAGAAGAAGTAACGGAGCCGGACATGTCGAGAGCCAAGGTTACGAATGCCCGGCGCAAGCAGCGTGTGAGGCTGTCGCTGCGCCGCTCCGCCGGCGGCCGTCCGCGTCTGTCGGTGTTCCGCTCGTCGAAGCACATCTACGCTCAGGTCATCGACGACCAGAAGGGCGAGACGCTCGCCTCTGCGTCGTCGATGGAGAAGGAGATGCGCTCGGCCGGCAACACCGGTGCCGACATCGACGCGGCGAAGGCGGTGGGCAAGCTGCTCGCCGAGCGCGCGGTGAAGGCGGGGATCAAGGAAGTCGTGTTCGATCGCGGCGGCTATCTCTATCACGGGCGCGTCAAGGCGCTGGCCGACGCGGCGCGCGAGAGCGGGCTGAGCTTCTAACATCAACGGATTTGGGCGTCAGAGCCCCTCAGAAGATTGGATAGCACCATGGCAGGTGAACGGGAACGAGGCGGTCGCGATCGCAAGGAGCGCGAGGAGCGCGACAGCGAGTTCGTCGACAAGCTCGTCCACATCAACCGAGTCGCGAAGGTCGTGAAGGGCGGTAAGCGCTTCGGCTTTGCGGCGCTCGTCGTGATCGGCGATCAGAAGGGCCGGGTCGGGTTCGGCCACGGCAAGGCACGTGAGGTTCCGGAGGCGATCCGCAAGGCGACCGACTCCGCCAAGCGCAACCTGACCCGCGTCGCGCTGCGCGAGGGCCGCACCCTGCACCACGACATCTTCGGTCGTCACGGTGCGGGCCGCGTCTATCTGCGTGCGGCTCCGGCCGGTACCGGCATCATCGCCGGCGGCCCGATGCGCGCCGTGTTCGAGACGCTCGGCATCCAGGACGTGGTGGCGAAGTCGATCGGCTCGTCCAACCCGTACAACATGGTGCGCGCGACTTTCAACGCGCTGAAGCACCAGGATAGCCCGCGCTCGGTCGCCGCGCGCCGCAACATCAAGGTGTCGACTCTGCAGGCCCGCCGCGTCGGTGGCGATGCCGAGGCAGCAGCCGACTAACGAACGCGCGTCGTCCTGCGGATGGCGCAACTCGGAGTGAACACCATGGCTAGCGCCAAGACGATCAAGATCGAGCAGATCGGCAGCCCGATCCGCCGGCATCACTCGCAGCGCGAGACGCTGATCGGGTTGAAGCTCAACAAGATCGGCCGCGTGACCGAGCTGCCGGATACGCCGGCGGTCCGCGGCATGATCACCAAGGTTCATCATCTCGTCCGCATCGTCGACGAGAAGTAAGGAGAAGGGCGATGAAGCTCAGCGATATCGCCGACAACGCCGGCGCGCGCAAGAAGCGCATGCGCGTCGGCCGCGGCATCGGCTCCGGCAAGGGCAAGACCTCGGGCCGTGGCGGCAAGGGCCAGACCGCGCGCTCCGGCGTGCGCATCAAGGGCTTCGAAGGCGGTCAGATGCCGATGCATCGCCGTCTGCCGAAGCGCGGCTTCAACAACATCTTCGCGCTCGATTTCGTCGAGATCAATCTCGACCGGATCCAGCAGGCGATCGACGCCAAGAAGCTCGACGCCGGCAGCGTGATCAACGCCGAGGCGCTGGTGAAGTCGGGCGCGCTGCGGCGGCCGAAGGACGGCGTGCGTCTGCTCGGCCGTGGCGAGCTCACTGCGAAGATCAACATCGAGGTGCATGGCGCCTCGAAGTCGGCGATCGCGGCGGTCGAGAAGGCCGGCGGCACCGTCAAGCTCCTGGCGCCAGCCAAGGACGAAGGCGAGGCTGCGTAACATCTGCGTCATTGCCCTGCCTCCGGCGCATGCCGGATAGGGCAGGGCAATGGACAGAACGCGCCCGCGCACCAGATAATATCCGGCGTCTGCCCGGCCCTGCGAGCCCTCGCGGGGCCCAATGCGGTGAAGAAGGGCGGCGGGAGAAAGCTAGACATGGCCTCAGCAGCGGAACAACTGGCGGCAAACCTCAATTTCGGCGCGCTCGCGAAGGCCGATGAGCTGAAGAAGCGCATCTGGTTCACCCTCGGTGCGCTGCTGGTCTACCGCCTCGGCACCTACATTCCGCTGCCAGGCATCGATCCGAACATCTGGGACTCGGTGTTCCGGACCCAGGCCGGCGGCATTCTCGGCATGTTCAACATGTTCGCCGGCGGCGGCATTCACCGCATGGCGATCTTTGCGCTGAACATCATGCCGTACATCTCGGCATCGATCATCATTCAGTTGCTCACCACCGTCTCGCCCCAGCTCGAAGCCCTCAAGAAAGAGGGTGAGGCTGGCCGCAAGATGCTGAATCAGTACACCCGCTATCTGACGGTGATTCTCGCCGCGGTGCAGTCGTACGGCATCGCCGTCGGCCTCGAAGGCGCGGGCAACGTCGTTGCCGATCCCGGCCTGTTCTTCCGCCTCTCCACCGCGATCACGCTGACCGGCGGCACCATGTTCCTGATGTGGCTCGGCGAGCAGATCACCTCGCGCGGCATCGGCAACGGCATCTCGCTGATCATCCTGTCCGGCATCGTGGCCGAGCTGCCCTCGGCGCTCGCCAACATGCTCGAGCTCGGACGTCAGGGCGCGCTGTCGACCGGCCTGATCCTGATCGTCATCGTGATGGCAGTCGCCGTGATCGCCTTCATCGTGTTCGTGGAGCGCGCCCAGCGCCGGCTCCTGATCCAGTATCCGAAGCGCCAGGTCGGCAACAAGATGTTCGAGGGCCAGTCCTCGCATCTGCCGCTCAAGCTGAACACCTCGGGCGTGATCCCGCCGATCTTCGCCTCGTCGCTGTTGCTGCTGCCGACCACGGTCGCCAATTTCAACGCCGGCAAGGGACCCGAGTGGTTCCAGTGGATCACGACGCAGCTCGGTCATGGCCGGCCGCTGTTCCTGGTGCTGTATCTGGCGCTGATCCTGTTCTTTGCCTTCTTCTACACCGCGATCGTGTTCAACCCGACCGAGACCGCGGACAACCTCAAGAAGCACGGCGGATTCATCCCCGGCATCAGGCCGGGCGAGCGCACCGCGGAATATATCGATTACGTGCTGTCGCGGATCACCGTGCTCGGCGCCATCTATCTGGCGATCGTGTGTCTGATCCCGGAAATTCTGATTTCCTACGCTTCCGTCCCGTTCTACTTTGGTGGCACTTCGCTTCTGATCGTGGTCAGCGTTACGATGGATACCGTGGCGCAGGTTCAGGGTTATCTGCTCGCCCATCAATATGAGGGGCTGATCAGGAAGTCGAAGTTGCGGGGGCGCCGCCGCGGATAGCGGCGGATCGCGGCCCGGGAACCACAAAGCCAAGAACAAGGTGTGCGGGAGGGTCGCTCACCGTGTGCCGGGGGGCGAAATTCGATGAGACTCATTCTTCTGGGACCGCCCGGCTCGGGCAAGGGAACGCAGGCGCAGCGCCTCGTGCAGCAGTATGGCATCGTCCAGCTGTCGACCGGTGACATGCTGCGCGCCGCGGTGGCGGCGCAGACGCCGATCGGGCTGAAGGCCAAGGACATCATGGCGGCGGGCGGTCTGGTCCCGGACGAGGTCGTGGTCGGCATCATCGCGGACCGGATCGAGCAGCCCGACGCGGCCAATGGTTTCATCCTCGATGGCTTCCCGCGCACGGTGCCGCAGGCCGAGGCGCTGGATGCGCTGTTGAAGCAGAAGCAGATGAAGCTCGACGCGGTGATCGAACTCCGCGTCAATGAAGGTGTGCTGCTTGAGCGCGTCGAGCGCCGGGCCGCCGAGACCCGCGCGCGCGGCGAAGCTGTTCGGGCCGATGACACGCCGGAGGTCCTCACCAAGCGCCTGGCCAGCTACCGCGACCAGACCGCACCCCTGATCCACTATTATTCCGACCATCGGATGCTGGCGACCGTCGACGGCATGATGCCGATCGAGCAGGTGACCGAGGAGATCGGTCGGATCCTGGCCGCCGTTGGCAAGACCGGCGGTAACCGGGCGGCCAAGAAGGCGAGCCCGGCCAAGCGCAGCGCCAAGGCACCGGGCAAGACGGGGCCGGCAAAATCGGCCAAGAAGGCTGCCAAAAAGGCTCCTAAGGCAGCCGCACCGGCGAAAAAGGCAGTCAATAAGTCCGCCAAGACCGCAAGAAAGGCAGTCAAGACGACGCCGAAGAAGGCCTCCAAGGCTTCGAAGAAGGCTGCCAGGCCCGCCGCCAAGGCCACCAGGGGAACCCGCAAAACCTCTGCAAAGGCTGCAAAAAAGCGTGCGGCGAGGTGATCGAATCTTGTAGGGGCGGTTGACGACCGCCGTGTGAATCCATTAATAAGCCCGCATCAAAGTCGGATGGTTTTCCCAGAGATGCCGGGCCCCACGAATCGAGGGGTGGGCGTCTTGTTCGCGTTTGCGGACACCTGCCCGAGATAGCGAGAATGAAGGCCGGTCCGTCCTGGGATCGGTGACAGGAGAGAAGTCCGTGGCCCGTATTGCCGGTGTCAACATCCCGACCAACAAGCGCGTCCTGATCGCGCTCCAGTACATCCATGGCATCGGCCCGAAGATCGCGGGTGAGATCGTGGAGAAGGTGAAGATCGCGGAAGATCGCCGCGTCAACCAACTGAGCGACCAGGAAGTCCTGCAGATCCGCGAGATCATCGACCGTGACTACGTCGTCGAGGGCGACCTCCGTCGCGAGACCGGCATCAACATCAAGCGGCTGATGGACCTTGGCTGCTATCGCGGCCTGCGTCATCGCCGCGGCCTGCCGGTGCGTGGTCAGCGCACCCACACCAATGCGCGCACGCGCAAGGGGCCGGCCAAGGCGATCGCCGGCAAGAAGAAGTAATTGGCGAATTGCGAATGCGCGGATAGCGGGTAGGGGAAGCCCTTCTCGCTATTCGCTATTTACCATTCGCTCGTTTGGTGTAGCCGCTGGCATTACGGCGGCGTTGAGATCTCAAGAAAGGTACTTATATGGCCAAGGAAGCCACACGTGTCCGCCGTCGCGAGCGCAAGAACATCGCCTCCGGCGTCGCTCATGTGAATTCGTCGTTCAACAACACCACCATCACCATCACCGACGCACAGGGCAACACCATTGCTTGGTCGTCCGCCGGTACGATGGGTTTCAAGGGATCGCGCAAGTCGACCCCGTATGCCGCGCAGGTCGCGGCGGAGGACGTGTCCAAGAAGGCCCAGGAACATGGCATGCGCACCCTCGAGGTCGAGGTTGCCGGCCCTGGCTCTGGCCGCGAATCGGCGCTGCGCGCGCTGCAGGCTGCGGGCTTCACCGTCACCTCGATCCGCGACGTGACGACGATCCCGCACAATGGTTGCCGTCCGCGCAAGCGTCGGCGCGTCTAATCTGAAAGAGGCGGACAGCATGTCCGCCTCGTCGTGCTTTTGAGACATTTCGACTGCCGCGATCTGAAGCGCGGTTCTCCAACGCCAGTCAGTCAGATCCCATGACTGGCCCATGGGTGAAACAGTGACGATCCAGAAGAATTGGCAAGAATTGATTCGGCCGAACAAGCTCCAGGTCACGCCGGGCTCCGACGCGACCCGTTTCGCCACCGTGGTTGCCGAGCCGCTGGAGCGCGGTTTCGGCCAGACGCTCGGCAATGCGCTCCGTCGCATCCTGCTGTCGTCGCTGCAGGGCGCCGCTGTGCAGTCGGTGCACATCGACGGCGTGCTGCACGAGTTCTCCTCGATCGCCGGTGTCCGCGAGGACGTGACCGACATCGTGCTGAACATCAAGGACATCTCGATCAAGATGCAGGGCGAAGGCCCGAAGCGGATGGTCGTGAAGAAGCAGGGCCCGGGCGCGGTCACCGCCGGTGACATCCAGACCGTCGGCGACATCGTCGTTCTGAACCCTGACCTGCAGCTTTGCACCCTGGACGAGGGCGCCGAGATCCGCATGGAGTTCACGGTCGCGACCGGCAAGGGCTATGTCGCCGCCGATCGCAACCGCCCCGAGGACGCGCCGATCGGCCTGATCCCGGTCGACAGCCTGTTCTCTCCGGTCCGCAAGGTCTCCTACAAGGTCGAGAACACCCGCGAGGGCCAGATCCTCGACTACGACAAGCTGACCATGACGATCGAGACCAACGGCGCGATCACGCCGGAGGACGCGGTGGCTTATGCCGCCCGCATCCTGCAGGACCAGCTCAACGTCTTCGTCAACTTCGAAGAGCCGCGCAAGGAAGTCGCCCAGGAGATCATCCCGGACCTCGCCTTCAACCCGGCCTTCCTCAAGAAGGTGGACGAGCTCGAGCTGTCGGTGCGTTCGGCGAACTGCCTGAAGAACGACAACATCGTCTACATCGGCGACCTCGTGCAGAAGTCGGAAGCAGAGATGCTGCGCACCCCGAACTTCGGCCGCAAGTCGCTGAACGAGATCAAGGAAGTGCTGGCCCAGATGGGTCTGCATCTCGGCATGGAAGTGCCGGGCTGGCCGCCGGAGAACATCGACGAGCTCGCCAAGCGCTTCGAAGATCATTACTGAGCGAATAGGGAGTGGCGAATAGCGAGTAGGAAGTGGCGAATAGGAAGAACTGTTCGCTACTCGCCATTCGCTACTCGCACTTCTGGGCGAACGCAGGCAGCCCACCTGAGCAACATGTCCGACGAACCGTCGCGGCAGATTGAAATGAAGGACTAAGACAATGCGTCACGGCAAGGTTCATCGGAAGCTCAACCGCACCGCCGAGCATCGCAAGGCGATGTTCGCCAACATGTGCGCCGCGCTGATCAAGCACGAGCAGATCGTCACCACGCTGCCGAAGGCCAAGGAGCTCAGGCCGATCGTCGAGAAGCTCGTTACGCTCGGCAAGAAGGGCGGCTTGGCGCTGCGCCGCCAGGCGATCGCGGAGATGCGCGATGTCGACCAGGTCAAGAAGCTGTTCGACGTCCTGGCGCCGCGCTACAAGGACCGCAACGGCGGCTACACCCGCATCATCAAGGCCGGCTTCCGCTACGGCGACAACGCGGCGATGGCCGTGATCGAGTTCGTCGACCGCGACGTCGATGCCAAGGGCCTGGACTCCGGTCCGGTGCAGGAAACCTCGGAAGCGGCGTAACGGTCGCTCCGATCCAGGGTTTGCAAAGCGGCGCCTTCGGGCGCCGTTTTCGTTTGAGGTGGCGTGGCCGGATGAGGCGGGGAGGGTGTCTCGTCCTCTTGCCACATCGTCACGCGCGCGCAGCGACGCATCCAGGGCTGCGCAAAGTTGATTCCGTCGCTGTGCTCGCAGCGACATGAAGTGAGACGGTCGCGCTCACTCACGCCGCGCGGATGGTGCGGACGAAGTCATCGAGGTCATGGCGGAGGCGGTCGTTGCCTTCGGTCAGCAGCCGGGCTGCGCTGAGGACCTGAGATGAGGCCTCGCCGGTCCGTGAGGCGCCCTGTGTGACCTCGCCGATGCTGTGCGCCACCTGGGCGGTGCGCTCGGACGCGCCTTGGATGTTGCGGACGATGTCGCGCGTGGCATTGCCCTGACCCTCGATCGCGGTTGCGACGTGCGAGGCGATCTCCGAGATGCGGCTGATGATGTCGACGATGGCGCCAATGGCACCGACGGAATCCCGCGTCGCCGTCTGGATGCCGGCGATCTGCTCGCGGATATCCTCGGTCGCATCCGCGGTCTGCTTGGCGAGCGTCTTGACCTCCTGGGCGACCACGGCAAAGCCGGCACCGGCTTCACCGGCCCGCGCGGCTTCGATGGTCGCATTGAGCGCCAGCAGGTTGGTCTGCTGCGCGATCGTGGCGATCAGCTGGATGACGCTGCCGATGCGGTCGGCCGCGGCGGCCAGCATTGCCATCCGCTCGTCGGTCTGCCTCGCCTGATCGACGGCGTCGCGCGCAATGGCTGCGGAGATGTCGACCTGCCGGCCGATCTCGGCCGCCGAGGCCATCATCTGCTCGGTCGCGGCGGCGACGCGCTGCACGTTGTGCGAGGCCTCCTGGGAGGCCGAGGCCACGGCCGCCGAGAGCGCCTGGGTGTGATGGGCCGTCTCGGTCAGTCCATGCGCCGACTGCGTCAGCTCCTGCGATGCCGACGACACCGACACGATCACCTGGCCGGCGGTGGCTTCGAACGCCTCTGCCAGCCGCGCGAGCCCGGCGCGATGGCGCTCGGCAGCGCGCCGGTCCTCCTCGCGGCGGATTTCGAGCTCGGCGTCCGCGCGCTCACGGGCCTTGAGCTTGAACTGCTCGACCGCCTGCGCCATCGCGCCGATCTCGTCGCTTCGTCCGAGGCCGGGCAGCACGATCTCGAAGCGGCCGGCGGCGAGCTCGTACATCGCCGTGCTCATACGCCGGATCAGCCGCGCGACGCGGCGGCCGAACAGCACGGCGGCGACCGCGAGCGCGATTGCGGTCGCACCGGTGATCCATGTCAGCAGCTGCCGGACTTCCGCCGCCCTGCGCTCCCCCGCGTCGGCGCGCTGCTGAGCGGCGGCCGCTGCCTTGACCAGCGCCGGGCGGATGCGATCGAAGATCTGGTCGAGGTCCTCGGCCTGCTCGTCCAGCGCCTGGCGCGAGACCGCCACCGCCGCGAAGGCCTGCTTGTAGGCGCGGACGAACGGCAGGAGCTCCGACTTGCTGGCTGCCGCGACCGGCGCGCGCGCCAGCGCCGCCTCGAACTCGCTTTCGGCCTCGTCGAAGCGGTCGCTGATCCTCTCCTCGCCGCGCAGCAGGAACTCGGTCTCGAGCCGGCGCATGGCCAGCATGGCGAGCGACAGCCTGGGATCGCTGATTTGAGTGACCACGGTCTCGAACGGGCGGGCGGCATTCTGCAGCCGGCCTTGCAGCCCGTCGCCGTCGCGGAAGCCAAGCACGCGCTGCGCGCCGACGATGTTCTGGAACCGCGTCGCGTAGAGGTTGATGCCGGGGCGGAGCGCGCCGACCTCGCCGATGGGGTCTCCCTGGGGCGTGGTCGCGACATAGGCCTCGACGGCGTCGAGCGCGCGCAGCCCCTGCGCGAGGCGATCGGCGTGCCTGGCGATCAGGCTCTCGTCGCGGCTGCGCAGGAATCGCGTGGCGAGCTGTTGGGTCTCAAGAAAGCCCTCCGACAGGGTGGCGATGTGAATGCGGAACCGCATGCCGTCGTCCGCGGCCTGCTGGATCTGGGCCGCATGCTCCAGGCCGCCGAGGCAGAGCGCACCGACCACGATTACGCCGGCGGTGCCGAGCGCCGCGATCTGGGTGGCGAGGCTTGGACGTAGTCGCTGGAAGATAACGGAGAGGAGGCGGCTTGCGTGCGCAAACAGGGCTTGCTGCATTTCTGTCACATCAGGTCTGAACGGGAGCCGTCGGGCGGAGAGACGTCGCAGAGAAGGTTGAGAGTGTTCGCGACGTTTCACACGCGCAACTACGCAAATACCTCGTCGATCTTAAAACGTTCGTGACGGAAAGTTCGAAATGGAGACAAAATCTCCCGCGGAGTCAAACGCATGGACGTTTTCTTGCGCACTGCAGCCTGGTGGTTGTGCGGCGTCGCGCTGGCTGAGCTCGCCGACCTGGCCGGCTCGCCTTCAACTGGCTGCTGTCGAAGTCACGCTACGCGTCGCTGGTGGTGACGCCCGCCGGTTTCGCGCTGTCGGTCTATCTGACCCAGCGCTTCTTCCTGAACGCGCAAGGCAGCGGCAATCCCGCAGGCGATCGCCGCACGCCACCTGACGGATACAAGCGCGCGCAGCCCGCTGGTGTCGATCCGCATCGCCATCGGCAAGGTGCTGCGAGATGACTGACAACCACGTCATGGTGGTGCCGCTGATGACGGCCGCGCTGATCGCCTACGGCACCTCGCGTCTCATCTGCGAGGAGGGGCTCTACCACGCCCTCGCCAAGGGCTTCGTCGCCAGAGCTGAGACAAAGGCTGAGGCAGCGCAAGGACCGAAGCGGTTTGCCGCGCCGTCCTGACCTCGCGCTCATCCACAGTGTTCGGAGCGCGCCGATAACCGGCGTCGGTTCAATCGCTTGATGGCAGATCCTGGGATCTGCCATCAGTTCGAAATGACCGTCGGCGGCCCCGTTGCCGGCGCCGCCGCGCAAGGTTCGTCGCTCTACTTCCTGAACGGATCTGGCCGCATCAGGAGCCGGCCGGAGATCGAGTTCGGCACCTCGTAGGGTGAGCCGATCGACAGCACGTGGCTCAGCGCGATCAGCCGGTTCGGCAGCTTGGCCGGCGGCGGCGTCTGGAACGAATACGACGTCGGGTTGTGGCACAGGAAGCAATTCAGCACGTTCTTGATCGGCGTGTTGTCGGCGTTCTGCACGAAGGTCTCGGCGGTGGCGTTGGCGAGATTGACCGAGCCGACCGCGCTGGTCTGGTTGCTGTTCAGATTATACGAGTTGGGGAGCATCCAGACCGTGCCGTCGAGGGCGTAGTTCGCGAACGTCGATTGCGGGCCTTTCAGGCCGGAGAGAAAGCCCTGGGCTTGCGCCGTGATCGCGAAGATGTTGCCGACGCCATTGGGCTGGTTCTCGCCGCCGGTCTGATTCTCGAGCACGACGTTGCTCACCGGTGTGAGCTTCTGGGTCGCCGGATCGAGCCGCAGTTGCGGCCGGTTGGCGCCGGGCAGAGCCGGGATGTTGACCTGTGAGAACGGCGTGCGGCCCTTGTAGAGCGTGTAGCTCTTCGGATCCGAGCGGCTCGCCGATGGCGCAAAGGTGTTGTCCGGCGTCTGCGGCGAGTTGTTCTTCAGCTCGAACGTACCCCACAGGAATTCGGGGTGGTTCTCGGTGTAGCCGACCACGTGGAGCCCGATCAGCGCCACGGTCACGGTGACGAATTTGCCGGGCACCGGGCGGATCGTGATCAGGCCGGGGGTGATGTTGTTCTCCAGCACCGGCACCTGCGCCTGGGTCGTATAGGCGCCCGCAGGCGGTGCCTGCCCGGGGTCGAGCCGCAGCCACGTCGCCTTGAACACCGCATCGCCAACGGCGAAGGAGGAATCCGCCGGCTGGCTCTGGTAGCCGCCGGTCACGATCAGGTTCTTGCGCGCCGTGCTGAAATAGCTCTGGTTCATGTGAACCGAGGCGTAGACGGGATAGCCGTTCTGCGCGACCAGCATGTTGCCGTCGGCTTCGACGATGGCGCCGGCGCCTTCGGTGAAGCCGGCCGTGCCGTGGAAGACCTGGGCACGGGCCGCCAGCGTCAGCGGGCGCGGCCGTGGTGCGCCGGCATTCTCGGCGTTGCCGAGCAACTCCTCGGGCGTCGCCAAGGTCATGAACCGCGGGACGGCGGCGCCGGAGCCCGAATCCTTCACCAGCGCCGTCGCCCAGACGAACGCCTCCCACGACCATTGATGGAAATTGCAGTCCGGCGTCGGGATGGTCTTGGTGTCGGAGGTGGGGAAGGCGGCGTCCGGCTTGAGATAATTGCCCAGTCCCTCCGACCAGCCGAAGGCCGGGCAGTTCTTCGCCGGCGGTGGAGGGGCGGCGCTGGCCGGGCTGAAGGCGCCGGCAAGGCCGCTTGCGGTGACGGTCGTCGCGAAAGTGAGCATGAGCCACTGAATCGTCTTCATGGCCGGTCTCCATTGATGTGCGCGCTGGGATGGGCCGAAGGTCTCGCCGCCATGCGTCGCAAATGATTGCTGAAAATGATTCATTCAAAAGTAGTGCGTGGCGAACATGCACCCAAAGGTGAGATTTGCAAGACCGGTAGCTCACGCAACCCGCGTTTTTTTTCGGAGGCGCCTCGCGGCGTGAAATGCGGCTCTGCCGGACGGTCGATCGCGGCTGCATTCGTCTTCATCGGCCGACAGGGGCTGCAGTGTGAGCGCGGGCACGGTCGACACCGCTGATCGTGCGCATCCTTGCGGCCGTTCGCTGGAGAAGTGCGGACAATGAGGTCTTCACGCCAGTGGACGACAACCGCAGGAGAGTGAAATGAAGTCCATCATGGCCGCTGCGTTGCTGCTCGTGCTGACATCGGGCGCAAGCCTTGCGGGCACGCCGCTGATCGATGCGCGTCAGCACAACCAGTCACATCGCGTCTACAACGGCATCGCGAGCGGACGGCTGACCTATCCGGAGGCGCAACAGCTCGTCCGCGGTCAGATCCACGTCCAGAAGCTGGAAAACAAGACCAAGGTGGACGGCGTGGTGACGCCGTTCGAGCGTGCCCGCATCAACGTCGCGCAATCCGTGCAGGGCGCGCGCATATTCTGGAAGAAGCACAATTAGCCGCGCACGGCGGTTCGCTGGTGGCAAGGCGCCGCCGCGCACGGCGCTTTGCCACCATGTGATGCGACGGCGGCGCCGCTCACACCAGCGCGACCGTGACGCCGGCAGCGGCGCTGAACGCGACCACGACGAGCGGCGGCGCGCGCCATGCGACCAGCAGGACGAAGCCGATCAGGGCGATGCCAAAATCCGCGGCGTTGTGGATGGTGGTTGTCCAGACCGGGTCGTACAGGGCCGCTCCCAGCACACCGACCACCGCAGCGTTGACCCCCCGCATCATGGCCTGGGCGCCGGCGCGTTTGCGGAACGAGTCCCAGAACGGCAGCGCGGCGAGCAGGACAAGCATGCCAGGCAGGAAGATGCCCAGGAGACCGAGCGCGGCTCCGACGATCCCATGCGGCTCCGGAGCGACGACGGTGCCGAGATAGGCGGCGAAGGTGAAGAGCGGGCCCGGGACGGCCTGCGCGGCGCCGTAGCCGGCGAGAAAGGCGTCGTCGCTCAGCCAGCCAGGTCCGACGAAGGCCTCGCGCAGCAGCGGAAGCACGACGTGCCCACCGCCGAACACGAGTGCGCCCGAGCGATAGAAGGCATCGAACAAGGCGACGCCGGTCGATCCCGTCACGCCGCGCAGCAGCGGAAGTCCCGCCAACAGGATGACGAACATGGCGAGCGCAACCAGCCCCACGGTCCGCGACACCGGGATCGCGACGTGTCCGGACGGCGCCGCCTCGCCGCGGCAGAGCCACAGACCGGCGAGTCCGCCGAGAACGATCGCTCCGATCTGGGCGAGCGAGGCGGTGCTGAATAGGATGACGAGGGTTGCGGCGACCGCGATCGAGGCGCGCGTCCGGTCGGGGCAGAGCGTGCGCGCCATGCCCCAGACCGCCTGCGCGACGATGGCGACCGCGGTCAGCTTCAGTCCATGCAGCAGGCCGTCGCCGACCGGACCACTCAATTGGCCGGCACCATAGGCGAACAGCACGAGAATCGCGGCCGATGGCAGGGTGAAGCCGGTCCAGGCGGCGAGCGCGCCGAGATAGCCGGCCCGCATCAGCCCGATGGAGAATCCGACCTGGCTGCTGGCGGGGCCGGGTAGGAACTGGCAGAGGCCCACCAGATCGGCATAGGCATGCTCGTCGATCCACTTCCGCCTGACGACGAACTCGTCGCGGAAGTAGCCGATGTGGGCGATCGGACCGCCGAAGCAGGTCAGGCCGAGCGTGAGGAAGATCCGCAGGACCTCGAGCGCAGATCCGGAGCGATGCCCATGATCGGCGGACGCATTGGTCTCTGAATTCAGGCTGCTCACGGCCGCTTATTCCAGTTGTAAGGAGGCTCTTCTCGGCTTTCGTTAAGGGGAAACGGGACGGTCGGCCAGTCTCAATCGCTCACGGCCGCTGATCGGACCGCGCGTCGGTTGCCGGCCATCTTATGCTTTCGATCGGCGGGATGGTGGGCACGGCGCCACCGCGATCTCGCGCGTGGAGAGACCGCGTGTGCGCCTTTGCCTACTGTTGGCCTGTTAGTTAGCTCCACCCCTCCAGCACGATCTTGCCGCGTGATTTGTTGCTCTCGATCAACGCATGCGCGCGCTTGAGGTTGGCGGCGTTGATGGTGCCGTAATTGTCGCCGAGGGTGGTGCGGATCACGCCCTTGTCGATCAGATCCGACACGTCGTTGAGCAGATGGTGCTGCGCGATCATGTCCGGGGTCGTGAACGAGGAGCGCGTGAACATCGATTCCCAATGGATCGAGATCGCCTTGCCCTTGAAGGCGGCGATCGAGAACTCGGCGGGATCGTCGATCAGGCCGAACTTGCCCTGCGGCGCCATGAACTCGGCGATCGCCTTGTAGTGCTGGTCGCTGTGGGTGAGGCTCGCCGCGAGGCCGACCGGCGGCAGCTTGAGCGCCTCGATCTGCTCCTTCATGGGCTTGCCGTGATCGATCACGGCATGGGCGCCGAGCGCAAGGCACCAGTCGCGGGATTCCGGGCGAGTGGCGGTCGCGAGCACGGTCAGGCCGGTGAGGCGGCGCGCGAGCTGGATCAGGATCGAGCCGACGCCGCCGGCCGCACCGGTGATCAGCAGCGTGCGGTCGTCGAGGCTCTTGCCCGGGGTGGCGCCGAGCCGGTCGAACAACAGCTCCCACGCGGTGATCGAAGTGAGGGGCAGGGCGGCGGCCTCGGCAAATGAGAGGCTCTTCGGTTTGCGCCCGACGATGCGCTCGTCGACGAGGTGGAATTCGGCATTGGTGCCCTGACGCAGGATCGAGCCGGCGTAGAACACTTCGTCGCCCGGCTTGAAGAGGCTCACGTCCGGGCCGACGGCGTCCACAAGGCCCACGGCGTCATAGCCGAGGATCTTGGTCTCGCCGGCCGGCGGCGCGGCGCGCTTGCGCACCTTGGTGTCGACCGGATTGACCGACACCGCCTTCACCGCGACGCGGATGTCGCGCCCCTTGGGCTCGGGCTTTGCGGTCTCGAAATCGAACAGTGCGCGCTCCTCGGTAATGGGCAGCGACTGCTGGTAACCGACGGCCTTCATGACAACCTCCTGGCTGGCCTCTCCATTGGGTCTACTTGTCCTGCTGGCGCCGTCCTCGCAAGTACTGTAAAAACAGGGAACTAGTCCCCGTTTGGATACTATTGGGCCAAAAGCCGATGAAACGGAAGAATTTCGCCCGCCGTCCGGGCTGCGCGGTGGAAGCCACGCTCGACCTGATCGACGGCAAGTGGAAGGGCGTCATCCTCTACCACCTGCAGGGCGGCAGCCAGCGCTTCGGCGAGCTGCGCCGGCTGATGCCGAGCGTGACGCAGCGCATGCTGACCAAGCAGCTTCGCGCGCTGGAGGAGGATGGGCTGATCGTCCGCAAGGTCTATGCCGAGGTGCCGCCGCGCGTCGAATACAGCCTGTCCGAGGTCGGCGAGAGCCTGCGGCCGGTGATCGAGGTCCTCAGAAGCTGGGGCGAGCGGCGCCAGGAACGGCTGTCCTGCGCACCCGTTGCGGAGACCATCAAAGCGCCGCATCAGACCGCCTGAGCTTGGCCGCACCCGCCGTTCCGCCTATATCGAAGTCCTCATTGTCCGGGATTCTTTGCATGACGTTGATTCGCACTTCCGTGGTCCTGCTGCTGTCCCTGCTGGCCGCCTCTCCGCTCGCGGCCCAGGACCGGCGCGTGCCGCAGTCCCAGGCCGAGCTCCGGCTGTCCTATGCGCCGATCGTGCAGCGGGTGCAGCCGGCAGTCGTCAACGTTTACGCCGCCAAGGTGGTGCAGAACCGCAATCCCTTTCTCGACGATCCCATCTTCCGCCGCTTCTTCGGCCTGCAGGGCGGACCGCAGGAGCAGATGCAGCGCTCGCTCGGCTCGGGCGTGATGATCGATCAGTCGGGTCTCGTCGTCACCAACGTGCACGTGATCGAGGGCGCCGATGAGGTGAAGGTGTCGCTGTCCGACAAGCGCGAGTTCGAGGCCGAGATCGTGCTGAAGGACAGCCGCACCGACCTTGCTGTGCTCAAGCTGAAGGGAACGCGCGAGTCGTTCGTCACGCTCGACCTCGCCAATTCCGACGATCTGCTGGTCGGCGATATCGTGCTGGCGATCGGCAATCCCTTCGGCGTCGGCCAGACCGTGACCCACGGCATCGTCTCGGCACTCGCGCGCACGCAGGTCGGCATCACCGACTATCAGTTCTTCATCCAGACCGACGCGGCCATCAACCCCGGCAATTCCGGCGGTGCGCTGGTCGATATCAACGGCCGTCTGGTCGGCATCAACACCGCGATCTATTCCAAGTCCGGCGGCTCGCAGGGCATCGGCTTCGCGATTCCCGCCAACATGGTGCGGGTCGTCGTGGCGTCTGCCAAGAGCGGCGGCAAGGCGGTCAAGCGTCCGTGGCTCGGCGCGCGGCTGCAGGCGGTGACCCCTGAGATCGCCGAGAGCCTCGGCTTGCGCTCACCGACCGGCGCGCTGGTCGCCTCCGTGGTCGCGAACAGCCCGGCGGCGAAGGCGGGCATCAAGTCGTCCGACCTGATCGTGTCGATCGACGGCCAGACCGTCGACGATCCCAACGCCTTCGACTACCGCTTCGCCACACGGCCGCTCGGCGGCTCCGCGCAGATCGAGGTGCAGCGCGGCGGCAAGCCGATGAAGGTCGCGGTCGCGCTGGAGACGGCGCCGGACACGGGGCGCAACGAGATGGTCATCAACGGCCGCTCGCCGTTCCAGGGTGCCAAGGTCGCCAACATCTCGCCCGCGGTGGCCGACGAGCTGCATCTCGATGCCGACACCGAGGGCGTCGTCATTCTCGAGCCGGGCGACGGCACCACGGCGGCCAATGTCGGCTTCCAGAAGGGCGACGTGATTATGGCGGTCAACAACCAGAAGATCGCCAAGACCGCTGATCTCGACAAGGCCGCGCGCGAGACCGCCCGCGTCTGGCGCATCACCGTGCTGCGCGGCGGCCAGCAGATCAACGTCACGCTCGGCGGATGAGTCCGAAGCGCCCCCAGCAGGGAGGCCCGAGCCTCTTCGCCGCGGCGGGGATGGAGCACGATGCGCCGCGGCCGCTGCCGGAGCGGCTGCGCCCCCACAAGCTCTCCGACGTCGTCGGACAGGATCACATCCTCAGCCCCGACGGCGCGCTGACGCGCATGCTGGAGACGCGGACGCTGGGCTCGCTGATCTTCTGGGGCCCGCCCGGCACCGGCAAGACCACGGTGGCGCGGCTGTTGGCCGATGCCACCGAGCTGCATTTCGAGCAGATCTCCGCGGTGTTCTCCGGCGTCGCCGACCTGAAGAAGGTGTTCGACGCCGCGCGCGCCCGCCGCGAGACCGGGCAGGGCACGCTTCTCTTCGTCGACGAGGTGCACAGGTTCAATCGCGCCCAGCAGGATTCCTTCCTGCCGGTGATGGAGGACGGCACCGTCGTGCTGGTCGGCGCCACCACCGAGAACCCGTCCTTCGAGCTCAACGCCGCTCTGTTGTCGCGTTCGCGCGTACTGGTGTTCCACTCGCTCGACGCCGCTGCGATCGAGCAGCTCTACAGCAACGCCGAAGCGGTCGAGGGCCGCAAGCTGCCGCTCGACGACGAGGCGCGCGCTGTGCTGATCCGCATGGCCGACGGCGACGGCCGCGCCGCGCTGACGCTCGCCGAGGAAGTCTGGCGCTCGGCGCGCAAGGACGAGGTCTTCAACGCGGTGCAACTGCAGGAGATCCTGCAGCGCCGCGCGCCGATCTACGACAAGTCGGCCGACGGCCACTACAACCTGATCTCGGCGCTGCATAAGGCGGTGCGCGGCTCCGATCCCGACGCGGCGCTGTACTATTTCGCACGCATGCTCGACGCCGGCGAGGACCCGCTGTTCCTGGCGCGCCGCATCGTGCGCATGGCGGTGGAGGACATCGGTCTGGCCGATCCGCAGGCGCTGGTCATCGCCAACGCCGCCAAGGACGCCTATGATTTCCTGGGCTCGCCGGAAGGCGAGCTCGCGATCGCGCAGGCCGTGATCTATGTCGCGACCGCGCCGAAATCCAACGCCGCCTACAAGGCCTTCGGCGCCGCCAAGCGGGTGGCGAAGGAGGGCGGCTCGCTGCTGCCGCCGAAGCACATCCTCAACGCGCCGACCAAGCTGATGCAGGGCGAAGGCTACGGCGCCGGCTACCAGTACGACCACGACGCCCCCGATGCGTTCTCCGGGCAGGACTACTTCCCCGAAGCCCTCGGCCGCCAGCAGTTCTACGACCCGCCCGAGCGCGGCTTCGAGCGCGAGATCAGGAAACGGCTGGATTATTGGGCGAAGCTGAGGAAGGAGCGGGGCGGTTGAATAGCGCCTCGTTCCAGAGGCGTTGATCGTTGCTCCGCCGGACTACGTTGATTTTACCGTCCAGCAAGAAAATCAGACTGGTACCGCGGCCCTTCTTCTAGCTTCCGCCATCTTGCGCAGTGCAGCAAGCCTGCCGTTGGGTGCAGCGGTCGCGATGCGGCCTTGTTAAGCAGGCGGGATCGATCTTGGACTTCGCTTGACACCTTCATCGACTCTGGCGACTACTTTTGAAATCCCGAGACCGATTTTTGCGTCGCGCGTCCAGCTCATCTTTCTCGTTGGCCCAACAAGTGCGTTGTCGGTAAGTGTTGTGAAGGCGGGGCTGCAGTTCGACAGCAGCCCTAGTTGTTGTGAGACCCTGTCCGGTCGCAACTCATTTTGGGAGCTGGACAAAGCGATTCTTTAAGGGCAGCTTCCTCTCATTAGGAAAGCTTTTTTTAAAATTCATACCCGCAGGAGCGAGCCATGATATTCAAGCTGGGAGCGGTCGCATCCACTGTAAGCCTTGTGATTTTCGGCGCTGGAAGTGCAGCGGCTGCGTCCTTGTCGGAGTGCAACGCAGCACTGATCGTCTCTACCTACAACAAAATAGATGCTTCCAAGTCCGATTGGCGAATGGCGACGTTCGTAGACAAGGAGGCTTATAACAAGATCAAGGAATCGGCCGGTGCATCTGCTGTCATATACGGAGTGCCGGTGGGCGCAAATTACGACCAGTTCCGCGAGAGTATCGACCGCTACAAGACAAGCACGACGGAGAGTTTTTCGCAGGAGCAATTCCACAACATCTCTTGGACAGGCCTCGGGGCCGAGGCGGCGGATGCTTACAAGGAATGTATCAGGCAGAAGAGTCGAGGCTTGTACATTGTTCCCGATAAGGCAACCGATTCCGACCTGTCGTTCCGTGTAGTTTACGGCGTGGTTGGCGGCAGTCCCAACCCGCTTCCTGTGAAATGGATGGGTGCCGCGGCGAAGGACGCCTCCCTGCCGGGAACGGTGAGTGCCGGTGAAAAAATTATCGTCATCGACAGACCGGCCAAGTCCTCCATGCTGGCGCTCAACGACGATGCAAACGCCGGTTTTTCCGATTCGCTGATTCTGACGCCTTTGCCGCCTCCGATTCCTCCGGAGCAAAAATTCGCCAACCGGTGTGTTATTACACAGACCGATGACCCCGGACCCGTGACTAGAGGCAATTCGTTCTCATGGACTTGCGACAGGTTGAGGGCTGGCACCTACGCAGTTTCGTTGAGCGTTGTGCCCAGTGCGGCACGACCGGTCCGCTTAAACTGGCATTCGCAGATCAAATTCATTGGAGACAAGGAGACCGAGGTCTTCGATCTTGCCAAGTCTTCTGGCGGCACCATCGATACTGTGAATGCCGGCATCGGAACAAGCTTCCAGAGCAACGGTAACAACATCACCGTTAAACAGTCGGGGGCGCTTCCTGTAATCAGCGTCTTCATAGATAATACCTGGTGGCACATGGACTTTGCCAACCAGTCCAACGACCCAATCAACATTCCAAAGAATGTCAGCATATCGGTGATCGGAAAATAGACGCAAGCGCTGCAGCGGAAATGCAGTCTCTCCAATTGCACGCGCAGCGCTAGGGCCGGAGGACGCGCCCGACGACCCGGCGCGTCCTAGGTTGAGAGAGCTGCCGTCGTTGCGGTGACAGCAGAACGTTAGTTTACTTGCCGCTCTGCACGAACTCCACGATCTCCCGCGTCAGCCGGTCGTCCTCGGTGTTGATGGAGTAGACCTCCGACATGTGACTATGCTGCGGCAGCATCACCGCGCGCGCACAGCCCGCAGGCCGTTTGCAGGCGGCCTGCTTCAGGAGGTCGAACTGCTCGACGAAGCGCGGCGGGTCGAGCTCGGCGGAGGCGATCATCAGCGGCAGGCTCGAGGCCTGCAGGCCTGATAGCGACGAGCGCTCCTTGAAGCGCGAGGGATCGGTGCCGAAATAGGCCATCTCCTGGTCGCCGAGCGGCGTCGCGGTGAGGTCGTAGACGCCCGAGGCCATGATCGCGCCCGCAAGGCCGCCACCGGCGACCTTGTGGAATTCGGGATGCGCCACATAGGTCGCGACGTGCACCGCGCCGGCCGAATGGCCCATCAGATAGATGCGCGCGGGATCGCCGCCGTTCTCGGCGGCGTGGGCGGCCACCCATTGCACCGCGCTGGCGACGTCCTCGACGCCGGCGGGCCAGGGGAATTTCGGCGCCAGGCGGTAGGTGATGTTGATGCCGACGAAGCCGTGCTTGGTGGCCCATAGCATGATGTTGTCGTAGAACGGGCCGTCCGGCGTGGTGCGCTTGTTGCCGCCGATGAAGGCGCCGCCATGCACGAAGATCAGGATCGGGCGGGGCGCGGCGGCGCTGTCCGGCGTGAAGACGTCGAGCAGATTGCGCTCGGTCGTGCCGTATCTCACATCGCGCTGAACCTTGACGCCGATGTAGGGTTCCCTGGCCTGCAGCGGCGCGTAGATCGCGGCGGTCTTCGGCGGGTCGATGGCCCGGCCGATCTCGATCAGCTTCCAGGCAATGTCGTCGGGCATCGGGCTTTGTTGAGCTTGCGCGGCACCCAGCGTCAGCGCGGTCGCTACGATGGTCAGGGCCACTTTCGTCAGCGTCATTCAATTCGCTCCGATCACGTCCGATTTCGCGGGGCAAGGCCTCGTCGGGCCGATTTATCCCGATTTCGCCGTGACTGGCAGTGGCTTTTGAGATACGCAACCTGCCATGAGCCGCCGCATCAAGCGAACCCAGAGCAAATCCGACCGTCCCGCCGACCGCCGCAAGGGTGAGCGGCCGAAGGCCGAGGCTGCGCGCAGCGCAGGCGCGCCAGCCAAGCGCGAGCCATCCAAGCGTCCGGATGGCGAGCGGCCGCGGCGCGACCGTTTTGCCGGCGAGCGCGAGGCGGCACCGCGTAGCGAGTTTGGTCGGGGCAAGGGCGATCGCGTCCGCGCCCCGCGCGCCGAGCGCGAGGATCGTCGCGATGCGTTCGAGTCGCGCGAGCGGCCGCCGGCCAAGCGCGCCAGTGCCGGCAAGCCCGTGCGCTTTGGCGCCGAGCGGGCCGAGCGCAAGCCGGTCGCCGCACCGCCGCCGAAGAAGCCCGAGCCCGAGACGCCGGTGCTGCCGACCAAGGTGCAGACCGTCGTCGTCACCGCCGACGAGAACGGCATGCGCGTCGATCGCTTCCTCGAGGCGCGCTTCCCCGGCCTGTCGTTCTCCCACATCCAGCGCATCGTCCGCAAAGGCGAGCTGCGGGTGAACGGCAAGCGCGCTGATAGCAAGGATCGTCTGGAGGAAGGCCAGAGCGTGCGCATCCCTCCGCTCAAGCTCGATGCGCCGAAGGAGCGCGCTGGCCTCACCGAGGGCGAGCGCAAGACGCTCGAAAGCCTGAAGGCGATGACGCTGTACGAGGACGACGACGTGCTCGTCCTCAACAAGCCGGCCGGGCTCGCGGTGCAGGGCGGCTCCGGCATGACCCGCCACATCGACCAGATGCTGGAGGTGATGCGCGACGCCAAGGGCCAGAAGCCGCGGCTCGTGCACCGCATCGACCGCGAGACCTCGGGCTGTCTGCTGGTCGCCAAGACCCGCTTTGCGGCGACCCATCTGACCGGCGCGTTCCGCCATCGCTCGGCCCGCAAGGTCTATTGGGCGCTGGTGGCCGGCGTGCCAAAGCCGAAGCAGGGCCGCATCTCGACGTATCTCGCCAAGGAGGAGAGCGAGGAGGATACCATTATGCGCGTCGCTGCGCATGGCGACGAGGGCGCCAGCCACGCGGTGACCTACTACGCCGTGGTCGAGGCCTCGGCCAACAAGCTCGCCTGGGTGTCCTTGAAGCCGGTCACGGGGCGCACCCATCAGTTGCGCGCGCACATGGCCCATATCGGCCACCCCATCGTCGGCGATCCCAAATATTTCAACATCGAGAACTGGGCGCTGCCCGGCGGCCTGCAGAACCGGCTGCATCTGCTGGCGCGCCGCATCGTCATCCCGCATCCGCGCGGCGGCGTCATCGACGCCACCGCGCCGCTGCCGCCGCACATGCTGCAGTCGTGGAATCTGCTCGGGCTCGAGCACGACCGCTTTGACCCGATCGAGAACGCGCCGGAGGAGTGAGCGGCATCTCGTAGCCCGGATGAGCGAAGCGACATGCGGGTTCATCCGCACGGCGCGTAAGGCCCCGGATGTCGCTTCGCTCATCCAGGCTACGCAGCCGCTCAGTTCCGGAACTGCTCCAGGAACAGCCGCAGTGAATCGTGCGGCGTCTCGACGTCCAGGATGACCCAGCCGTCCGGTCCCTTGACGACGATGAAGTTCAGGGTGATGCGGCGGCCTTGATTGTCGAAGCTGGCGGCGACATAGGTCTTGTCGAACTGCCGGCGCAGGATCGAGATCGCGACCGGGCCGAGCTTCCAGCGCGGGCTCTGCACCAGGAAGTCGTAGGGCTCGCGCCGCGGGGCGGTCCAGGCCTTGGCGAGGCTCGGATCGAAGAACTGCCGGGCGACCTCGGCCGTCCGCGGCAGCCCGGCGGAGAGTTCCGGCACGCCTTGGCCGTAATGGGCATAGACATTGCGGACCAGCGATTCCGGGGTGCGGAAGCCGGCCGCGGCCGGGGCGGCGCTGCCGATCAGGACGAGGGCGGACAGCAGGGCGCGCATCGGCAGCTCGCATTTCGGGCGGACAGGGCTTATCTAGCGCGAAAACGACGGATCCCGTGTGATCATCCCGTGAGAGGGCTGGAATTCTGATGCGTGAACTGTTTGACGACGTCGTCGGCCGGTCGCCGCTCGATCCGCAGGAATCGGCGCGCCAGGCGATGCGGACGCCGCTGCGCAAGCGCTTCTACAAGGAGGCCGGGACCGCCGCCGCCGAGGGCGGCTTCAACGTGACCCTTGACGGTCGGCCGATCCGCACGCCGTCGGGGCGCGTTGTCATCGTTCCCGCCGGGGAGCTGGCGGAGGCCGTGGCCGCCGAGTGGCAGGCCCAGGGCGACAGCATCGATCCCGCCACGATGCCGCTGACGCGGTTCGCCAACAGCGTCGTGCAGTCAGTGGTCGATCGCACCGACGACGTGCGCGAGGACATCGCCAAATATCTCCAGTCCGACCTGTTGTTCTACCGCGCCGGCCATCCCGAGGGGCTGGTCGCGCGCGAGGCCGAGCACTGGGACCCGGTGCTGGACTGGGCGCGCGACCGTCTGGGCGCGCATTTCATCCTGTCCGAGGGCATCATGCATGTGACCCAGCCGGGCGCCGCGGTGCAGGCGGCGCGGGGCGCGCTGCCGACCGGCCCGTGGACGGTGGCGGCGGCGCATGTCGTCACCACACTGACCGGCTCGGCGCTGCTGGCGCTGGCGCTGGTGCATGGGGTGCGCGACCCCGGCCAGGTCTGGGCGGCAGCCCATGTCGACGAGGACTGGAACGTCGCGCAATGGGGGGCCGACGAGGAGGCGATGAGCCGCCGCGCCGCCAAGCAGATCGACTACGAGGCCGCCGTCCGCATCCTCCGGGCGGTCGACGCCGCCCTCTGAGGCCGGTTAACGCCGGGTTTAGGGGCACCCGCTAGGCTCTGCGTGTAACCCGAGTACGCGCATGGTCCAGAGTGTCACCCCGTCGCCTTCCGTGAGCGCCGTCCGCAGCGTCGGCAGCTCGCCGGCCGGAACCGCGCCGCAGGCCGCGACCACGCTACAGGCCGGTGCGCTGCTCAGCGCCAGGGTGCAGCAGGTGCTCGCCGAGAACCTGGTCCAGGTCGCGATCGGAAACCTGTCGATGGAGCTCGCCAGCGAGCTGCCGCTGCAGGCGGGCCAGACCGTGCAGGTGGCGGTGTCGCAGACGGCGCAGGGGTTGCAACTCGCCATCGTCGGGCAGGGCGGCAGCGCTGCCACTGGAACCAGTGGCACCCCGACGCCGGCCGCCACCGTCGTCGACGTCACCGGCCGGCTGGCGCCGACGCCGCCCCCGCCGGCGGATCCGCTGACCGGGCTGGAGCGGCTCGCATTGTCGATCGCCAGCGAGGAGGCGGCGACCCGCCAGGGCAGCCAGGGCCAATTGTTCGCCGATCTCCAGGCCGTCGCCGACGCGCCCAATCTTCCGCCGGCGTTGCGCGCGGCCGTGGCCCAGGTGCTGGCGCAGCAGACCCAGCTATCGCCGGCGCTGACCGCGGAGGATGTGCAGAGCGCGGTGCGGCATTCCGGCCTGTTTCTGGAATCCTCGCTCGCCAATGGCACCGCCGGCGCCGGCACGCCCGACCTGAAGGCGGCGCTGATCGTGCTGCGCCAGACGCTGGCGACGGTGCTGCAGACCGTCGATCCCGGCATGGCGGCCTCGACGTCGGCGTCGCCGGGAGGCTCCTACGCCTCGGTGCTGTCCGAGGCCGGCCGCGCCGCCGCCGCGCAACAACAGAGCACTGCACCCTCGCTGGTGCCCGACGTCGAGATCGAGCTGCCGCCCCAGCCCTGGGCAACGGCAATGGGGCGGCCCGACACCGTGTCTGCCGGCTTCACCGGCTCGGCGCTGATCGAGACCCTGACGGGCGCCAAGGCGCAGTCGCTCACGCCCGGCACGGTGCTGGCCGTGCTGCAGGAAGCGCAGCAGCAGATTCCGCGCGCCGCCGGCCTCGTTCCCGGACGCAACGCCAATGGCCGCGCCGAAATGGTCGTGCGCACCAACACGCCACCGCCGCCGTTCCGCGGGGCTGCGCCGATGCCGCAGGCCGTGGCGACGGCGACGCTCGGCCCGGATACGCCGCTGCCGGCGATCGCGCATCGCCTGCTCGACGAGGCCGACCAGGCGCTGTCGCGCCAGACCCTGCTGCAGGTCGCCTCGCTGCCGGATCGCCCGGACGCCTCGACCGCGCGCACCGATCCGGCGCTGCCGCGGTGGAATTTCGAGATTCCCTTCGCCACCCCGCAAGGGACCGCGATGGCACAGTTCGAGATCTCGCGTGACGGCGGCACGCAGTCGCCGGACGCGGCCAAGCGCGTCTGGCGGGCGCGCTTCTCGCTCGACGTCGAGCCGGCCGGCCCGGTGCATGCCATGATCAGCTTCAGCGCCGAGCGCACCTCCGTGCGGATGTGGGCCGAGCGTCCGGTCACCGCCGCGCGGTTGCGCGCCGGTCTCTCCGAACTCAGCCAGGCCCTCAGCCGCGCGGAGCTGTCGCCGGGCGATCTCGTGGTGCAGGACGGCGCGCCGCCGGCCGTGATGCCGCCCAAGGCCGGCCATTTCCTGGATCGCGCGCTATGAGCATCGAGGTGAAGGCCGCCAACAAGACCCAGCTCGCCGTCGCCTTGCACTATGACAAGGGCCAGGGCGCGCCGCGCGTCGTCGCCAAGGGCAAGGGCACGATCGGCGCCAAGATCATCGAGGTCGCCAAGGCGCACGACATCCCGATCGAGGAGAACGAGGTGCTCGCCGGCGCGCTCTCCAATGTCGAGCTCGGCGACGAGATCCCGGAGGAGCTCTACAAGGCCGTCGCCGAGGTGCTGGTGTTCGTGCTCAATCTGTCGCGTCCGATGCGCTAGCGCCGCATTTGTGATCTCCGTCATGCGTCGGTCGTCACCGCCGTGTGGTAGGGAGGGCGAACGACGACGGAGACTTGCGATGTCCATGATGAGCCGCCGCCATGCGCTTGCCCTGATGGCCGGCGCCAGCCTGTTGCCCGCGCGCTCGCTCGCGCATGTCGCCCCGCCGCGCAACGAGGTCCGTGGCGATCTCGTCAAGCGCTTCACCGACGAGGGCACCAAGGGCACGTTCCTGGCCTACAAGGTCGAGGACTATCTCATCATCGCCAGCGACACCGATCGCTCCGGCGAGGCGAAGCTGCCGGCCTCGACCTTCAAGGTCGCCAATTCGCTGATCGCGCTGGAGACCGGCGTCGTCGAGGATCCCGACAAGGACGTGTTCAAATGGGATGGCGTCACGAGATCGATCGAGGCCTGGAACAAGGATCACACCTTGCGCAGCGCGATCGCGGTCTCCGCCGTCCCGGTCTATCAGGAGATCGCGCGCCGGATCGGTCCTGAGCGCATGCAGAAATATCTCGAGGAGCTCGACTACGGCAATCACGACATCAGCGGCGGCATCGACCAGTTCTGGCTGACAGGCGCGCTTCGCATCGATCCCGTCGAGCAGGTCGACTTCATCGACCGCCTCAGGCGCGGCGCGCTGCCGGTGTCGAAGCGCAGCCAGGATCTGACCCGCGACATCATCCCGACCACCAAGGTCGGCGAGGCCGTGATCCATTTCAAGTCGGGGCTGCTGGGGAAGGAGCAGGGCGCGCTCGGCTGGATGGTCGGCTGGGTCGACAAGGGTGACCAGCCCACCGTGTTCGCGCTCAACATGGATTGCCCCGAGGAGCGCCATGTTGCGGACCGCATGACGCTGGCGCAAGCCTGCCTGAAGGACATCGGCGCGCTGTAGGTGATTGACAGTAGGGTGGGCAAAGGCGCGAGGCACATTCTTAGTCGCAGATGACGCCGTCGCGCGCCGTGCCCACCGTCTTGCCCGGCGCGGTGGGCACGGTGCTCGGAGCGACGCAAGCGTCGCTCCTGCGCGCCTTTGCCCACCCTACATTCTCGTCACCGCCGCGACAGCTCCAAATTGACGCCGGTGATCTCCGTGCCCGCCGGCCGGATCGACACCGTCTGCCGGCGTCCCTGCGTCGTCAGCGACAGCCCGGCCGAAAACGTCTGGCCGCGCGCCTGCGCCTCGATGCGGTTGCCGGCGGCGCGGCCCTCGATGGTGCCGGAGGCATTGTGGCTTGCCTCGCTCCATTGCCCCGAGATCTCGCCGCCGCGATAGGCGACGTCGCTGGAGAGATCGATGTTGTAGCTGTCGCTGGCGCAGCGGATGTTGAGCCGCAGTTGCTCGCCGGCGCCGCCGACGTCATAGGCCGCGCGGCAGCGCAGCCGCTCCTGGTTGCCGTCGGACATGCTGAGTACGCCGCCGCCGCTCCAGGAGCCTTCCAGCCCGCGGAACGGAGAGGCCGGCGCGGCATGGGCGGCGCCAGCCAGAGCAAGGGCAGTCAGCAAAGTGGGGATCGCAAGGCGAGAGGCGCGCATCATCGGGCTCCGTTTCATCGTCGAAAAGTGAGCGACAACGCAGGAACACCCGATGCGTTCGATCTGTCACCTCAAGAATTGATCCAAATCGTTCTATTTTTGCTCACGACAGTTTGAACAGCGTGCGCAGGAAGTCCGTTACCGCCTGGCGCGCGGCCTCGGCGGTGGCGGGATTGCCGCCGACATGCGGATCGAGCTCGACGCAGGCGTCCTGATAGGTGAAGGGCTGCTGCGTCTCGGCATTGATCAGCATCCCGCCGTCGCTCTCCTTGATGCGGCAGTTGCGCACGGTCTGCGCCTTCGGCGCGACGACGAGCATGTTGGCGCCGAGCAGGCCGAGGTCGAAGCCGTGTGGCGAGTCCGGATATTCGGTCAGCGCAACGTCGCGGCCCGCTGCCTTCAGCCGCTCGACATAGGCCTTGCAGGTCCGCACCGGATTGTAGTCGTCCGGTCCGCCGTGAAAGATCCGGATCGGCCGCGCCACCACATCGGTCTCACCGACATAGGTCGTCGAGCAGTCCGGATAGAACGGGATGTAGGCGGCAAATTGCAGCCCGGAATTGTTCCAGCGCTTGTGGAAACGCTCCAGGCTCGCATACAGCGCCGCCTGACCGCCGCGCGAAAATCCCATCAGCACGATGCGCTCGGGATCGACGCGCGGATGCTTCGCCAGCACGTCGAGCGAGCGATAGATGTCCATGATCAAATTGAGCCGGCCGAGCTGCGCCTGGTTGGTGCTGGTGGCGGTGATGCCGCGTCCGGTGAAGCCGTCGATCGCGAAGGTCGAGATCCCCATCGCATTGAAGGTGCGGCTCCACGCCGCGATGTTGCCGCCGACGCCGCCCGATCCATGCATCAGCACCACGACCGGCAGCCGGCCGCTGCCTTGCGCGACGCGCAGCTCGCCCACGACCGTGACCGGCTTGCCATTGTCGTCGCCGGACAGGAACTGCCGGTCGGACAATGTGAGCGAGGGGATCGGATACATCTCGATCCGGGCAGGCGTGTCCTTGGGGATGCCTTGGGCATGGGCGGAACTGACGGAGCCGAAAGCCGTCAGCAGCATCGTGACGGCCGCTGCCGCGATGATGCGTAGCGATCGCAGATCCGTGCGGCGTGATGCACGCGTGCGATTGAAACCAGCGCGCGCGGCAAACGCCAGCGGCGCGCCACCAACATGTCGCTCCATGATCGTCCTCCTGGCTCACCGCTTGTTGCGCGGCTTTGGCACCGAGTAGAACCAGGGATCAGGAGGCTGTCAAACAGACTGGTGAGCGACGCCGACGGACAGCGGTGGACAACGCGCGGAGCAGGCTCAGGCATGGTGCGCCGCGGGAGAGATGCTGTAACGGTTGTTCGCTTGACGTTGCGCGGAGCTCTGCGTTCGGCAGTATGCCACGCAGCGATTAGTTCGTTGTCGTCAAGTCGACGGATCTCGTGCGGTTGGACTGATCGTTATGGAAAGCTGGCCTGAAAGCTCGTCGCCATCAGCGACATATGCGCTTCGGAGAGGAGATCGCAGCTCGAAAGCGCGCGGGGCGCTGGCGAAATTCCACAGTCGCACCAGCCGCCAGTCATCGCGGTACGCCTCCGCAACCGCCAGCTCGTTGCGAGTGACGTAGAACGGTGTCCGTTCCCAGCCGTTGGTGGTCTTGACCTCGATGAGTCGATCCCGTCCGTCGGGTTCGAAGCTCTTGATATCGTAGCCGGATCTCGACCCTACGCGGCGGGACGACCGGCTGCTGTCAGCGAGCAGATCGCCACGCGGCGGCGGCCTTGCCGAGCGCGCGTCGCCTCAGGCGTCGACCAGCCCCGGCCTGCCGGCCAGGGTGACGAAGGATTTCGCGGTCGACACGGTGCCGTCAGCGACGCTGATGCGGTCGACGATGCGGTAGTCGGCCTGCCAGCGGGCCGGCGTCACCACGTGCCTGATGTAGCCGCGCTGGTTGCTGAAGAACTTCAGATGCGGATTGTTGGCGAACAATGTCGGCTCGTTGTCGTAGCGCGCAAAGCCGTCGCCGTCCGACGAGATCGAGGTCGCCAGGAATTCGACGCCGACGCATTGCGAGGCCGGATCGCGCCAATCCTGCTTCAGCTCGAGCGCGACGCCCTTGTGCAGGTCGCCGGTCAGCACGACGGTGTTGGTGATGCCGGCCTCGCGCAGCATCTGCATGACGCGGTCGCGCGCGGCGCTGGCGCCGTCCCATTTGTCGAGGCTGCGCAGCGGCACGTCCGACGACGGCAGCCACGGAAACGAGCGCCAGTCGAGCGGGGCGAACATCACCTGCTGTGCCAGCACCTGCCAGGTTGCGCGGCTGCCGCGCAGACCCTCGGCGAACCACCGCTCCTGCTGCGCGCCCATCATGGTGCGGCTCGGCTCGTCGGCCTCGGGGCAGGCCTTGATGCCGTCGCCGCAGGGCTGCTTCGAGCGGTATTGCCTGGTGTCGAGCACGGCGATGTCGGCGAGCCTGCCAAAGGCGAGGCGGCGAAAAGCGAGGATGTCGGGTCCGCGCGGCAACTGCGCGCGGCGCACCGGCATGTGCTCGTACCAGGCCTGGAAGGCGGCGGCACGCCGGAACAGGAACGCCTCCGGCGGCGTGTCGCGCTTGTCGCGATCGCCGGCCCAATTGTCCATCACCTCGTGATCGTCGAAGCTCGGCAGGAACGGGCAGGCGGCGTGCGCGGCCTGCAGGTCGGGATCGGTCTTGTAGAGCGCATAGCGCTGCCGGTACTCCGGCAGCGTGTAGCAGGTGGCGAAATGCTTCGGCATGGTGCGCGGCAGCGCCACGCCCTTGGACTCGGCGGCGTACGCATTCTCGTAGATGTAGTCGCCATAGTGGAAGACGAAGTCGAGATGGTCCTGCGCGATCGCACGCCACGCCGTGTAGAAGCCGCGGTCCCATTCCTGGCAGCCGGCGGAAGCGAACCGCATCTGCGCGACGTCGGCGCCGGCGGCGGGAAAGGTCCTCGCACGCCCGATCGGGCTCTCCGCCTCCGGCAGGCGGAAGCGATAGAAATAGTCGCGGGCCGGAGCGAGGCCCTCGATCTCGACATGGACGGAGTGCGCCAGCTCGATGCGGGCGATCGCAATGCCGGATTGCACGATGGTCGTCATCGCCGGATCGGTCGCGACCTCCCAGCTCACCTCGCGCGGCAGCGCGATCATGCCGCCACGCGGCTGCAGCGGCTCGGGCGCGAGCCGGGTCCAGATCACGAAGCCGTCGGGGCTGGGATCGCCGGAGGCGACGCCGAGCGTGAACGGGTTGGATTTCAGCGGCGGAGCCTGGGCGAGCGCCGTGCGCGCCAGCGGCGCGCCGAGCGTCACCAGCCCAGCCTGCAGTGCGCCGCGCAGCAGGCTGCGCCGGTCCAGGCCGGCCATGTCTCGGAATCGGATCATGCCGGCATCCTACCCGTCGCGGTAGGTCCCTGCATCCGGCGTTCAGCCTCGCGGCGCGGCAGGCCCGATCCGGCCAAGATGGGTGAAGCCGAAGCCGTCGGTGTATTTCAGGCCGTAGCCGACCAGCCGGTCGACGCCGATATGGGCGAGCCAGATGGTGGCGAGCTGGGTCGCCAGCGGCACGCCGAGCGCCAGTCCGACCGCGAGCAGGGCGGCCGGCAGCAGCGTGGCATGTGCGGCGTTGTACACGGCCGCTCCGATCCGGGGGCCGCCGAGATAGCCGGCAAAGCTGAGGTCGGGCCCCAGGAAGAGGGCCGCAAACAGCCACCACGAGTCCCCTCGATGGGCGTAGAAGGCGATTGCCGCGGCCGCCAGCACCAGCCCTTCGAGCCGCAACAGCAGGCGGACGCCGCCCCGCACGGCGCCCCGGGCTGCGTCGTCAGCCGGATCGGCAAGGCTTGGTCGAGCGGCCATATCCATGATTCTGCTTCCAATTCCGAACTGTGGGAGGAGGGGCGACCCGTCCGAAAGCCGCTTTTCGCCTCCGAAATAGCCGTGTTAGAAGGCCGCCAACACTCACGAGATCGGGAACGGGCGGGACGCGCATGAAGGACATCCTGGACACCTTAGAGACGCGGCGCGCCGGCGCGCGGCTCGGCGGCGGCGAGAAGCGCATCGAGGCGCAGCATGCCCGCGGCAAGCTGACGGCCCGCGAGCGGATCGAGCTGCTGCTCGACAAGGGCAGCTTCGAGGAGTTCGACATGTTCGTCGAGCACCGCTCGACCGAGTTCGGGATGGAGAAGACCAAGGTCCCGGGCGACGGCGTCGTCACCGGCTGGGGTACTGTCAACGGCCGCAAGACCTTCGTGTTCGCCAAGGACTTCACCGTGTTCGGCGGCTCGCTGTCCGAGACCCACGCGCTGAAGATCACCAAGCTGCAGGACATGGCGATGAAGGCGCGTGCGCCCATCATCGGCCTCTATGACGCCGGCGGCGCCCGCATCCAGGAGGGCGTCGCGGCGCTCGCGGGCTATTCCTATGTGTTCCGCCGCAACGTGCTGGCCTCCGGCGTGATCCCGCAGATCTCCGTCATCATGGGCCCGTGCGCCGGCGGCGACGTCTATTCGCCGGCCATGACCGACTTCATCTTCATGGTGAAGAACACGAGCTACATGTTCGTGACCGGCCCAGATGTCGTGAAGACCGTCACCAACGAGGTCGTGACCGCGGAAGAGCTCGGCGGCGCCTCGGTGCACGCGACCCGCTCCTCGATCGCCGACGGCGCGTTCGATAACGACGTCGAGACCTTGCTGCAGATGCGCCGGCTGATCGACTTCCTGCCCTCGAACAACACCGACGGCGTGCCGGAATGGCCGAGCTTCGACGACATCGAGCGCGTCGACATGTCGCTCGACACGCTGATCCCGGACAATCCGAACAAGCCCTACGACATGAAGGAGCTGATCCTGAAGGTCGTCGACGAGGGAGACTTCTTCGAGATCGCGGAAGGCTTCGCCAAGAACATCGTCACCGGCTTCGGCCGCATCGCCGGCCGCACCGTCGGCTTCGTCGCCAACCAGCCGATGGTGCTGGCGGGCGTGCTCGACAGCGATGCCTCGCGCAAGGCCGCGCGCTTCGTCCGCTTCTGCGACGCCTTCAACATCCCGATCGTCACCTTCGTCGACGTGCCGGGCTTCCTGCCGGGCACCGCGCAGGAATATGGCGGCCTGATCAAGCACGGCGCCAAGCTGTTGTTCGCGTATTCGCAGTGCACGGTGCCGCTGGTCACGATCATCACCCGCAAGGCCTATGGCGGCGCCTTCGACGTCATGGCCTCCAAGGAGATCGGCGCCGATATGAACTACGCCTGGCCGACGGCGCAGATCGCGGTCATGGGCGCCAAGGGCGCGGTCGAGATCATCTTCCGCGCCGACATGGCGGACCCGGAGAAGATCGCCGCGCGCACCAAGGAATACGAGGACCGCTTCCTGTCGCCATTCATCGCCGCCGAGCGCGGCTACATTGACGACGTCATCATGCCGCACTCCACCCGCCGCCGCATCGCGCGTGCACTGGCGATGCTGCGCGACAAGAAGATGGAGATGCCGGCGAAGAAGCACGACAATCTGCCGCTCTGAGGGGGAGTGAAGAAGTGGGAGGGCAGCGCACCGGCGTGTCGCCTTCGTATTTGACGAAGTCCGGCGACCGCAGCGCGCTGCCGCCGGAGCGGCGCGGCAATCTGCGCCGTTTCCGCCCCTGGCGTTAAGCCTGTGTCTTAACTAACCTTTAACGATGGGTTTGCGGGAACTGGGCCGCTGGCCTAGCATTTATCGATCGCTGGTGGGTCAGAAGAGTAGGGTCGCGTATCATGGCTGTCGGAACATCGGCATATCGGAATTCCAGAGTTCTGGTCGTCTGCGCGGCAGCCGCCGCGCTGATGTTCTCCTCCGAGGCCGCGTCGGCCCAGTCCGGCGCCGCGGTGGCTGCGCCCGTCGCCGCCGGTCAGGCGGGGCCGAGCCAGGTCGTCCCGCCGGCGCTTGGCGCGCGGCCCTTTGTCCGTCAGCACCACCGCGGCTATCGTTCCTATCTGCCGGCCGCCGGCGCTTTCGCCTATGGCGGCCCTGGCGAGCCCGTGCCGCAGCAGATCCCCGAGCACACATCGGCGGACGTGCGCTACACTTATACGTATGACGTCCCGTGGGACTGGGTTCACCGCTATCCGCCGAATGTCGTGCCGTCCGATCGCCCCTATGTGTCGAGCTGTCCGATGCAGACCGTGACGGTACCGGGCCGCCGCGGCGGCGATCACTCCGTCACGATCACGCGCTGCTACTGACGTTTTGAGCCAGCTCAATGCGATCCGTGTGAACGGGCGCTAGATTTCGTTGAATACCGACCGGCTTCGCTCGCGCGAGGTCGCGAGGTGACGAGGCCCGGACTCCTAGGCACTCCGGGCCTCGTTGATTTTGATAGTCTCCCGTCATCGCGCGGCGATGATCGAGACGACGGCGAGGTCGCGTTTTTGATCCTGCTCCGTGACGACACCAACACGGACCGGAGGAAACTCGATGCCGTCAGCCATCTTCGTCGTACGTGACGCGGACGCGTGAGAGCTTCGTGCTGGCGCAGGCGGTCGAGGAGTGATCGGCCGGCGGCGCGTACCAGGATCGGCGAAGGTGGCAGAGCCATGGTGGTGTCGCGGGCATGCGCCAGTTCAGCTCACGTTCAGGTGATCGGCCGTATACTCACTACATGCTCTGGCTCGTGGATCATGGAGGCGTGCGATGGAACGACGGAATTTCCTCAAGCTGGCATTCGGGTTCGGCTGCGCGGCGGCGGCCGGCGCCGTGCTCCGCACCACCGATGCGGTCGCTGCGCCGCTCTCGCCGTTGCCGCTGAACGAAGCGGCGCCTTCAGCAAGGGATCAGCACGTCGAGCGCGCGGTCGGTTCGCAGGATGAGGCCGATCGGCTCGCGCCGGAGCAGGTTCGCTGGGGGCATCACGGTCATCATCACGGACACCATGGTCACGGCCATCATTGGGGCTGGCGCCGGCGGCATTGGGGTTGGCGGCGCCGTCATTGGGGCTGGCATCACCATCATCGGCACTGGCGCCGCCGTTGGCACCGTCGTCACCACTGGTGATGTCGGCACAGCTGCCTCACGACAAGCGCTGCTTCCGTCGCGAGTGGGGCCTCCGGCGCGTTCTGCTCGCCGTCATTGAACAGAGGCAGCAGGCTGACCGGGTACGGGGTAGGGAAGCCTTCGAGATTGATGCCGTAGGGCTCGCGCGGCGTCGTCCTCTGCGATGCGGTGCTCGCTTTCGCGGCGATTGTCGCGCCCGGCGAAACGGGACATGGAGATTCCAGGAAAGACGGGAATGAGATGGTCGTTCCGTGCCCCGTGTTGGTTTTGGCCGCAAGGCAGGAAGGCGCTGCGATAAAGAGCGCGTGATCGTCAGTCTTCGGCCGGACCGAACAGCGCCGCGAAATGCTTTTCGCCGGCGCGGCTGAAATTCACCACGCGGCTGCCTGGGGTGGCATCGCGCGCCGCCCATTTCAGCTCGGTGAAGCGCTTCATCAACGCTGCGCCAAGCGTGCCCGCGAGATGATGCCGCCGCGCGCTCCAATCGAGACAGGCCTTGCAGACGGGCCGGCGGGGATGCGCCAGCATTTCCGGCGAGATCCGCAGATGCTGCGCCAGGAAGTGTTCGCCGTCCTCGGTCAGCACGATCTCCTGCTTGCGCCGGCGCACCAGCTTCTGCCTCGTCATGCTGTCGAGCATCTGCACGCCGAGATCGCCGGCGAGGTGGTCGTAGCAGATGCGCGCGCGCCGCAGCTCCGGCTCCTTTGGTCCGGTGCGCACCCGCATGTGGCCGGCGCGCGCGGCGAGGCCGGCCAGCTTCTCCAGCACGTCGGCGACGTCGGGATCGGCGAGCCGGTAGTAGCGGTGACGACCCTGCTTCTCCGGCTCGATCAGGCCGCCGCCTTCGAGCTTGGCAAGATGCGAGCTCGCCGTCTGCGGCGTCACGCCGGCCTCCTGGGCGAGCTCGGTCGCGGTCAGCGCACGGCCCGAGAGCAGCGCAGTCAGCATGTTGGCGCGGGCGGGATCGCCGACCAGCGCCGCCACCATCGCAATGTCCGGACCTGATTTCATACTTCGATGCTAGACGAAGCATTCTCGTCGGGCAAGCGGATAGTGTCGATGATACAGAACTCACCGGAGGTTGTCATGACCATCACCGTCTTCATCCGCTATCGCATCGATCCGTTCAAGCGCGACGTGTTCGAGGCCTACGCCAAGCGCTGGCTGTCGATCATTCCTCGCTGTGGCGGCGACCTGATCGGCTATTTCATGCCTCACGAAGGCACCAACGACATCGCCTACGGCCTGATTTCATTCGACAGTCTCGCGGCTTACGAGCGCTATCGCGCGACCTTGCGCGGCGATGCCGAGGGCCGGGCGAACTTCGCGCAGGCCGAGGAGCACAAGCTCATTCTGGGCGAAGAGCGAACATTCTTGCGCAATGTCGTGGCGGCGCAATGATCGCGGCTCTATGCTGCCACACAACGCGACGATGCATGGGAGGATGACATGACGGCGACCAACACGGCGGACAAGCGCGCAGCCTTTCGCAAGTTGCACGAGGCCGGCTGCTTCGTGCTGCCGAACCCGTTCGACGTCGGCACGGCGAAGATGCTGCAGCATCTCGGCTTCAACGCGATCGCCTCCACCAGCGCCGGCTTCGCGTGGTCGATTGGCAAGGCGGACACCAAGGTCGAACTGGATGAGGTGCTCGCCCATTTGAAATCGCTCAGCGCCGCCATCGACATTCCCGTGAATGCCGATTTCGAGGGCGGCTTCGCCGATGCGCCGGAGGGTGTGGCGGCCAACGTCACGCGCGCGGTCGCGACCGGCGTGGCCGGTCTGTCGATCGAGGATTCCACGGGCGACAGGGATGATCCGCTCTATGAGCGCGCGCTCGCTATCGCGCGTATCCGCGCGGCCCGGCAGGCCATCGATGCGACCGGCGCCGACGTGCTGTTGACCGGCCGCTGCGAGGCGTTTCTCTGGGGCAAGCCCGACCTCAAGCTCGTGACCGACCGCCTCGCAGCCTATGCCGAAGCGGGCGCGGATTGTCTCTACGCGCCCGGGATCAAGACGATCGAGGAGATCACTGCGGTCGTGAAAGCCGTGGCGCCCAAGCCGGTCAACCTTCTGATCGGCGCTTCTGGCCTGTCGTTGGGGCAAGCCACCGAGCTCGGCGTGCGCCGCATCAGCGTCGGCGGTTCGCTGGCCCGGATGGCCTGGGCCGGCTTCATCCGGGCGGCCAAGGAGATGGCTGAGCAGGGCACCTTCACCGAACTGGCCAACGGCTATCCCGGCGGCGAGCTGAACAGGATCTTCGGTTGAGATCGGGCTGCGCGCCCGGCCTCCCGCAGATCCCGATCTCATCCGCCTGTAGAAAAGCCGCGGACTCTGCCGCGGCTTTTCAGTCTGAGTTCGCGGAAATCGCTTAGTAGCGATCCGTCCCGATGCCGACGCTCACGCCCGGAGCGCGGAAGCCGATGCCGCCGCGGTCTTCATAGCCGCGCCGCTCGATGTAGCGCTCGCGCGGAGCGTACGCGTAGGAATCGCGATCTTCGCCTTGAATGATGACGCGGCGTTCACTGCGCTCGCGCCAACAGCGGCCTTCCTCGTTACAGACCATCCGGACGTTCTGGATGTCGCGTTGCGGGACCGCCGAGGCTGCGGGAGAGATCGGTGCCGCCGAAGCGGCGGTCACGGCCAGCGTGCTTGCCGCGGCTGCGATAGCTATGGAGAGAGCTTTCATTACGTATCTCCTGGGTGAGAGTGTCAATGAGCCAATCGGTTCGCGCTGCTATGGTTCCACGGCGGCCCTCGCACACTTCGCGTAATTTGTTGGAGGACTCGCCAAAAAAGCGGCGGCGGATGATTGCTCACCCGCCGCCCAGGAGTGAGACCGCTGATTGCCGTCCGCGAGACTACTTGACGGCGTTGGGCTTGTCGCTCGGGGCCGCCGGCGGCGGTGTGGTGCGATCTCCCGCGGCGCCGGTCGTCACGCCGGTCGAGGTGTTATCTTTGGTGGTCGAGGCCGATTGCGAAGCCGGTGTGGTGCTCGTCTGGTCGTTGCGCATCGACATGTTGTTCAGGCCGTAGAACACCGCGCCGAGCAGGATCGCGATGCCCAGGGCATAGGCCGCGATGCGGCCCGTCGAGCTGGGGGCGTTCGTCGGCTCGAGATCGGGCTGCAGCCGGTTGTCCACTGGCGGCGTGCGCTCATAATCTGTTCCCGTCATTCCAGCCCCAGTGATGTCGGGACGTGTGGACATGTCGGGACGGTTCATGCCGTCGGGATAACGTTCGTTGGGAAGCCGTTCGTTGGCCATCTCATCCTCCTGGTGATTGTCACCTGACAACCAGGGCGGCTCCGGGCCGTTCCGCGAAACCTGCGCGAATCCCAATTTGTATCGTTGCACGGCGCGCTAAGGTTCCTCGCGAGCATTGCGATTCTCGTTCTATTGGAACTTCTGGAGCTCACCTCATGTGGAACCTGCCGCCCGGTGACAGCGTGTTGCATCTGTTGACCTGGGTGGCGCTGGCGGCGCAGGCGATGACGGCTGCGCTGGCGGCGGGACGCCGCAGCATGGACTGGATGGGCGTCTGCTTGTTGGGGGCGATCACCGCGCTCGGCGGCGGCACCTTGCGCGACGTATTGCTCGGCCATTATCCGCTCGCCTGGGTCGAGCGCCCGTCTTTGCTGCTGCTGACCGTGCTGGCGCCGTTCGTGACGATCGCGATGGCGCGCCTGGTTCACAGGCTGACCATGGCGTTCCTCGTTCTCGATGCGGTCGGCCTCGTCGTGTTCACGATGACGGGCTGCGACATCGCCTGGCAGATGAACGTGCCGATCGGCATCGTCATCGTCGCTGGGATGATCACGGGCTGCGCCGGCGGCGTGCTGCGCGACATCCTGTGCAATGACGTGCCATTGCTGTTTCGCGCCGAGCTCTACGCCAGCGTGTCCCTCGTCACGGGCCTGGTCTATGCGACCGGCTTGTCGCTCGGCATCGCCAGCGGATGGTGGACGGCGCTGACCTTCGCGCTCGGACTGTCGTTCCGGCTGCTCGCGATCCGCTACAAATGGAACATGCCGCGCTTCGTATTTGCGGGCGACGATCGGGGATGAACGGCGGCGGTCTTGTCGCATCGCACAATTCGTCTGGTGCCGGAATCGCGCCGGCCACAACGCTTCAGTAACCGTCCGCCGAGCCGCCAAAGCCATGGCACGCATCATCCCATTTCGCGGCGGCGGGGGTTTTCGACACAAACCGCAAAAGCCGCGGCCGGCTCCCGCCACGAAATTGCGATTTCGGTTGGCTGCCCTGCGCAAACGAGATTTGTGATGCGCATTCTTCAAAAGCAGACATAAATGATTGGCAGAACGCGCGCTTCCGCCGGCCGGCGGCAGCCGCGCACCCCGACAAGGCACGGCAAGAGGGCGGAATGGGACTCAACGAGAGCGAGATCAATCTCGACCAGAAATACACCGCAAGCTCCGGCCACATCTTCCTGACCGGCATCCAGGCGCTGGTGCGGCTGCCGATGGCCCAGATCCGGCGCGACCGCGCCGCCGGCCTCAACACCGCCGGTTTCATCTCCGGCTATCGCGGCTCGCCGCTCGGCGGCTACGACCAGCAGCTGTTCTCCGCCCGCAAGCATCTCGAGCAGTACAACATCAAGTTCCAGCCCGGCGTGAACGAGGACCTCGCGGCGACCGCGATCTGGGGTTCGCAGCAGCTCGCACTGTCGCCCGGCGGCAGGTATGACGGCGTCGTCGGCATCTGGTACGGCAAGGGCCCCGGCGTCGACCGCTGCGGCGACGTGTTTCGCCACGGCAATGCGGCCGGCTCCGCCAAGAACGGCGGCGTGCTCTGTCTCGCCGGCGACGACCACGGCGCCAAATCCTCGACCGTGCCGCATCAGTCCGACCATGCCTTCATCTCGGCGCTGATGCCCTATCTCTACCCGTCCTCGATCCACGAGATGATCGAGATGGGCCTGCTCGGCATTGCGATGTCGCGCTATTCCGGCTGCTGGGTCGGCATGAAGGTGATCACCGAGACGGTGGAGACCACCGCCGAGATCAACCTCAACGACGAGATGACGCCGTTCGTCATCCCCGCCGATTTCGAGATGCCGCCGGGCGGCCTCAATCTGCGCTGGCCGGATGACCGCTTCGAGCAGGACCGGCGGCTGCAGGACTACAAGGGCTTTGCCGCGATCGCCTTTGCCCGCGCCAACAAGGTCAACCGCATCACGATGGACTCACCGAACGCCCGCTACGGCATCATGGCGTCGGGCAAGAGCTACGAGGACATCCGCCAGGCGCTACGCGAGCTCGGGATCACCGAGGAGGTCGCGGCCAAGATCGGCTTGCGGCTCTACAAGATCGGCATGCCCTGGCCGCTGGAGCCGGAAGGCGTGCGGCAGTTCGCGGTCGGCCTCGAGGAGATCTTCATCATCGAGGAGCGCCGCGAGATCGTCGAGAACCAGGTCAAGCAGGAGCTGTTCAACTGGCGCGACGACGTCCGCCCGCGCATCGTCGGCAAGATGGACGAGCACGACAAGCGCTTCCTGCCGTTTGCCACCGAGCTTTCCGTCGCCTCGCTCGCGAGCTCATTGACGGAGCGTCTTCTCCGCCTCGACCTCAATCCCGAGATCAAGGCGATGCTGCGCGCCAAGGCCGACTGGTTCAACGGCCGCGACGCCTCGCAGATGCAGCTGATCTCGCCGGTGGCGCGCACGCCGTATTTCTGCTCGGGCTGCCCGCACAACACCTCGACCAAGGTGCCCGAGGGCAGCCGCGCGCTCGCCGGCATCGGCTGCCACTTCATGTCGCTGTGGATGAACCGCAACACCGAGACCTTCACCCATATGGGCGGCGAGGGCGTGCCATGGGTCGGCATCGCACCGTTCACCGACGAGAAGCACATCTTCGCCAATCTCGGCGACGGTACCTATTTCCACTCCGGCAGCCTCGCGATCCGCCAGTCGATCGCCTCCAAGGCCAACATCACCTACAAGATCCTCTACAACGACGCGGTCGCGATGACCGGCGGCCAGCGCCATGACGGCGATTTGTCGCCGCAGCAGATCACCTTCCAGCTCCATGCCGAGGGCATCCGCGAGATCTACCTGGTCTCGGAGAATCCCGACGCCTATCCGGCCGACAGCATTGCGCCCGGCGTCAAGCTCGCGCATCGCGACGAGCTCGAGAACGTCATGAAGACGCTGCGCGAGACCAAGGGCGCCTCGGCCATCGTGTTCGTGCAGACCTGCGCCGCCGAGAAGCGCCGCCGCCGCAAGCGCGGCACGATGGAGGATCCGCAGCGCCGCGTCTTCATCAATCCGGCCGTCTGCGAAGGCTGCGGCGACTGCTCGGTGCAGTCGAACTGCATCTCGGTCGAGCCGCTGGAGACCGAGCTCGGGCGCAAGCGCGTCATCAACCAGTCCTCCTGCAACAAGGACTATTCCTGCGTGAAGGGCTTTTGCCCGTCCTTCGTCACGATCGACGGCGGCAAGCCGCGCTCGCGCGCGCCGGCCGAGCTTGGCGACATCGGCGTGATGCCGGAGCCCCTGACCAAGCCGTCGCTGGAGCGGCCCTACAACGTCGCGGTCGGCGGCGTCGGCGGAACCGGCGTGCTGACGATCGGCGCGCTGCTCGGCATGGCCGCCCATATCGAGGGCAAGGCCTCGATGATCCTCGACATGTCGGGCCTCGCGCAGAAGGGCGGCGCGGTGCTCAGCCACGTGCGTCTGTCGGAGAACACCGCCGACGTGACCTGCTCGCGCATCGTCACCGGCACGGCCGATCTCGTCATCGCCGCCGACGAGGTGGTCGCGGGCGCGAAGGAGACGATCACGCTGTGCGACAGCGCGCGCACCCATGGCGTCATCAACAGCCATCTGATCCCGACCGCCGATTTCGTCCTCAACCGCGACTTCAACTTCCAGAACCGCAAGGTGACGGGCCTGCTGGAAACGGCGCTGCACAAGGACTCGAGCTTCCTCGATTTCACCAAGCCGGCCGAGGCGCTGCTCGGCGACAGCATCGCCACCAACATGATGATGATGGGGTATGCCTATCAGAAGGGCCTGCTGCCGCTGTCGGCGGAGGCGATCGAGAAGGCGATCGCGATCAACGGCGTCGCGATCAAGATGAACACCGAGGCGTTCCGGCTCGGCCGTCTCGCGGTGGTCAATCCCGAGCGGCTCGCCGACATGATGACCGGCAAGGACGAGGCGGTGCCGCCGAAGTCGCTGGAGGCGATGACGCTCGACGAGATCATCGCCCATCGCATGGCCTTGCTCACCGGCTATCAGAATGCGCGGCTCGCCAAGCGCTACCGCAAGCTGGTCGATCAGGTGCGCGACGCTGCGGACCAGGGCGGCTACGGCGAGGCGCTGCCGCGCGCGGTCGCCATCAACTACGCCAAGCTGCTCGCCTACAAGGACGAGTACGAGGTCGCGCGGCTGTTCTCCGACGGCACGTTCGAGAAGCAGCTCCACGACGCGTTCGAGGGCGATTACAAGGTCTCGTTCAACCTCGCGCCGCCGATCCTCAATTCCGGCCTCGATCCGCAAGGGAGGCCGAAGAAGCGCAGCTTCGGGCCGGGCATGATGAAGATGTTCCGGCTGTTGGCGAAGCTGAAGGGCCTGCGTGGCACGCCGCTGGACGTCTTCGGCTACGCTGCCGAGCGCCGGATGGAACGTGACCTGATCGCCGGCTACGAGAAGGACGTCGCCACCGTTCTCAGCCTGCTGTCGCCGGCCAATGCCGAGGTCGCCGTCGAGCTCTTGTCGCTGCCGGACCGCATCCGCGGCTACGGCCCGGTGAAGGAGAAGGCGGTGAACGATGCGAAAGCGCGCTACGCCCAGCTCGCCGCCGACCTCGCCAATCCGCCGCCGGCCCCGCGCCAGATGGCGGCGGAGTAGGGCGCTACGGGCCGTGTTCGTAGTTCGTAGGGTGGGCAAAGCGTAGCGTGCCCACCATCTCCCTGCGCAGCGGAGCGGCCGTGATGACGATTGAGCGTATGGCAGACGGTCGATTCGCGATCACTGCAGCGGCCAATGAGCTGATCGCATTGGGGAACTGCTTGAACGAAGTCTGCAATGGAATCGAGCTGTTCGAGTTCGAGACCAGGGTGGGCACAAGCAGAGAAACGCTTGCTGCGATGCTGGCAGCTATTTTGTCTGCACAGGATCGCCCTTAGCAAGTCAGGTGGGCACGCTGCGCCCTGCCCACCCTTCGACGTTCTGTCCCGAGGGCGAACATGCGTCCTCTCGCCCTCAATTCGCCATCCGCTCGCGGCTCATGCGCAGCGTTACGACCAGGCCTTCGTCGGACCAGTCGAAGGCGATGGTGCCGCCGAGCTGGGCGTTCACGCTGCGATGGATCAGCTTGCTGCCGAAGCCTTCGCTGGTGTCGGCCGACTTCGGCGGCCCGCCGCGCTCGGTCCACGTGATCGCGACCTCGTCGTCATGCGCGCTGCATGACACGTCCAGCGTGCCGCTCGAAACCGACAGCGAGCCGTATTTCGCCGAGTTGGTCGCGAGCTCGTGGATCACCAGCGCCAATGTCGTGCTCGAGCGTTCTCCGACATTCATCTTGGGCACCGACACACGGATGCGGACGCTGGCGCCTTTCTCGTCATAGGGGGCAAGCAGCACCGAGACGAGATCGCCGAGCAGGGCTGCTTGGTTCGTCCCGCCCGGCCGCGGACGTATCAGATCCTGGGCACGGCCCAGCGCGATCAGCCGGCTGGCGAGCTCGTGGGCCATGTCCTCCTTTGTCGCCGCCGTGCGCGACGTCATCTGCGTCAGCGCGGTGGCGATCGTCAGCAGGTTCTTGACCCGATGGCTCATCTCGCCCGCCAGCAGCTCGTTGGCTTCTTCGGCCTGCTTGCGCTGGGTCACGTCGAGGAAGATGCCGAACATCAGCCGCTCGGCGATGTCGGCATCGTCACCTTGGCCGCGGGCGGAAATCCAGCGGATTTCGCCATCCGCGAGAATGCGAAAATCGATCTCATAAGCGCCGACGATCGCCCGCGTCGCTGAAAACGCCGATCTCACCCGTTCGAGATCGGCGGGGTGAATGTTCTGGGAGAGCACCTCGAACGTGATCCTGCTCTTGCTCTTGGGCACCTCCCACAGCTCATAGGCGCGCTCGTCCATCGTGATCGCATCGGTGTCGACGTTCCACGACCACAAGGCCACGCCGGCAGCTTTGGTAGCGGCCCGCAGATGCTTTTCGTGCCAGATCGGCATGCACGCGTCCTCGGCCGGCATGAGTTCGCTTCCCCCTTTCGTCGCTGCTCCGCAAGCTACGGATCCCGCAATCCGGCAGCCGCAGCCATATTCGCCCTCCGACTACGCCGCCGCTGCGACTTCGTCGATCGAGGACATGACGGCCTCGGTGGCCGTCTGATGCACCATGTGGCCGGCGCCGCGCACGCGGCGAAAGGTGCTCTGGCTGACGTCGTGATGAAGCCGTCTGGACTGCGCGTCGATGTCGATCAGGCGATCCTGATCGCCGGCGACGATCACGACCGGCATCTTCAGCTCACCGTACGCTCTCCTGAAGCGGAAAGCATCGGGAATCATCAGCGCGGCCTCCGCGGCGGAGGCGCGGATCTGCGACGGGCGAACCGCCATTTCCTTGGGGAAGCCGGCAAACTTCGCCGGAACCGACCGCGGGCCGAACAGCTTGGCCATCAGCAGCGGCCACATCATGCGGCTGATCAGAGGGGAGATTGTGTAGCGCAGAATATCGCCCAGCAACGGAATGGCCGGAGCCGATCCGGCCACCACGTCGGACCGGAAGGTCGGATAGTAATAGCCGGAGGCGAGCACCATGCCCTTGACCATGGCCGGATGTTCGAGGGCGAGCGCCACCGCCACGGATGCGCCCCAGGAGTGGCCCAGCACGAAGGCCTCCGATACGCCCAGGCGGTCGAGTGCGCTCTTGATTAGCCGGGCCTGCGCCGTCGGCGTCCAGACGACGTTGCGCGGCCGGTCGCTATGGCCGAAGCCAGGCCGGTCGAATGCAATGACACGGTAGTTCTGCGCCGCCAGATCGATCAGGCCGCTGGAGGCGAAGTCCTGGATCATGCTGCCGTTGCCGTGCAGCAGCACCAGCGGCACGCCGGTGCCGCGCTCGACATAGTGCAGCCGGACGCCGTCGACGTCCATGAACTGGCCGGCGGGGGGATTGGCCCGTTCGGCCGACTTGGCGAGGCGGCGATTGATCAGTGCTGTGACGGCCAGGACGGCCGTGGCCGCCGCTGCCGCCAGAAGAAATGGATGAGTCTTCGCCAGCGACCGGCCGCGACGCGTCAGGGGCCGGAGGGACGGTGTCGAGTTGGTCAGGCGGCTGGGCGTCGACGCAGCGAGCGCGCGCGCTGTGGTCCGGGCTGCGGTCATCATCTGCCCTCATGGAAAGGCGTGCACGACAACCGGAGGATCCGAGAAATGATGCAGCGGAGGGGCAACGGCCGGTCACGCGGTTCGTTCCGTTACACGGTCCTGGCAGCCATGATCGGGTGTAGGTCGACCTCCGAGCGGTCCGGCCCGATCTCGAACGGAGCAATCGGTCCTGCTGGCTCGAGGCATGAGTCGCCACAGATGTGCCCTGCGCAAACTGCCCGTCGGGCAGAATCTTCTTTACGAAATTCAGAAATTGTGCTTTGATGAGCGCATCCCGCCTCACTTCGGAGGGGCGTTGCGCGCGATCGTCACGACACGCGAGGCGGGGAGCGGTGGCCGCGACGTGCCGCAGCGTGTCCTCACGGATGCGCGGACGAACGGCATGGCGCGGACGTGAAGTCGCAGCGTGCTGACACCCCGATGCTGGTGTCCCGCGCAATGCGCAAGCATTGTGCGCATGGTGGCCAACAAGCCCGGTGCACCAAGCAGACTGCGTATAAGCGTGAAGACCATCGCGCAGGGAAGGCCGGGCGTTTTCCGGCTGCACCTGTGGTACCTGCCGCCTGCATTTTTTTCGCAGGCGGGCCGCAGGCGTCAGCCGACGCCTGGCCTTCCCTGCGCCCTCCGACTTGATGAGGGTGAGCGAGACCAGCATCACCCGGGCAGTGTCTGCCGCGGGAATGCGATGTCGTGCGTAGTTCGATATGGGCACGATCGCGCGTCATCACCGGTGTCGTCCCGGGCTTGACCCGGGACCCATATCCACAGGGAGAAGTTGTCGCGCACGCTGGTCGACCATCGCGCTTAACAACATTGGCCGGTGGGTATGGGTCCCGGGTCAAGCCCGGGACGACAGCGGAGTGAAGGGCAAGACCACGGCTCATCTCCACCTCGCGGAATATTTTCCACGCTTGCCAACCCTCATGCAACGGTCCAGAAAATCTCCAACCATTCGGGACGAAACGACGAGCAGCGGAGACGGAATTGACCATCAAGGGCAAGGCCTACATTGCCGGGATCTATGAGCATCCCACCCGGCATGCACCGGACAAATCCACGGCGCAGCTGCATGCCGAGGTCGCCAAGGGCGCGCTCGAGGATGCCGGGCTCAGCGCGCGGGATGTCGACGGCTATTTCTGCGGCGGCGATGCGCCGGGCGGTGCCTGGCCGATGATCGACTATCTCGGGCTGAAGGTGCGCCACATCGATTCCACCGAGACCGGCGGCTGTTCCTATCTGATCCACGTCGGCCACGCTGCGGAAGCGATCGCGGCCGGCAAATGCTCGATCGCGCTGATCACCTTGGCCGGCAAGCCGCGCACCGGCCCGATGCCGCCGCGTGCCGCCGGCGCCGAGGCCGATTTCGAGATGGCCTATGGCGCCACCACGCACAACGCCTATGGCATGTGCGCCATGCGCCACATGCACGACTACGGCACCACGAGTGAGCAGCTCGCCTGGATCAAGGTCGCGGCCTCGCATCACGCGCAGTACAATCCGCACGCGATGCTGAAGGAGGTCGTCACCGTCGAGGACGTCATCAACTCGCCGATGATCTCCGATCCCTTGCATCGCATGGATTGCTGCGTGGTCACCGACGGGGGCGGCGCGCTGATCGTGACCACGCCGGAGATTGCCAGGAGCCTGAAGAAGCCGCTGGTGCGCCTGATCGGCCATGGCGAGGCGATGAAGGGGCCGCGTGGCGGCAAGGACCTCGATCTCACTTATTCCGCCGGCGTGTGGTCCGGCCCGCGCGCCTTCGAGGAAGCGGGCGTAACGCCAAAGGACATCAAGTACGCCTCGATCTATGACAGCTTCACCATCACCGTGCTGATGCAGCTCGAGGATCTCGGCTTCTGCAAGAAGGGCGAGGGCGGCAAGTTCGTCGCCGACGGCAATCTCATCTCCGGCGTCGGCAAGCTGCCGTTCAACACCGATGGCGGCGGCCTCTGCAGCAACCATCCCGTCAACCGCGGCGGCATGACCAAGGTGATCGAGGCCGTGCGCCAGCTGCGCGGCGAAGCCCATCCCAAGGTGCAGGTGCCAAACTGCGATCTCGCCATCGCCCATGGCACCGGCGGCCTGCTCGGCGTGCGCCACGCCGCCTCGACCTGCATTCTGGAGCGCGTGTGATGTCTGAAGCGAAAAAGCTGCCGGCCCCCGTCACCAATCCCGAGACCAAGGCGTTCTGGGATGCCGCCGCCGAGGGCAAGTTCATGATCAAGCGCTGCACCGCCTGCGGCGAGGCGCATTACTTCCCGCGCTCGATCTGCCCGTTCTGCTTCTCGGACCAGACGGTGTGGGAGCAAAGCGCAGGCGAGGGCGAGATCTACACGTTCTCGATCATGCGAAAGTCGCCGACCGGCCCTTACGCGATCGGCTACGTCACGTTGAAGGAAGGCCCATCGCTGCAGACCAATTTCGTCGACTGCGATTTCGACAGCCTGAAGATCGGCCAGAAGGTGAGGGTGGTGTTCAAGCCGACCGACGGCGCGCCATTGCCGTTCTTCACGCCGGTGTAGTTGAGGAGCAACAATGCCGGTGGACGTCATTGCGAGCGAAGCGAAGCAATCCAGGGCTATTTCCAAGACTCTGGATTGCTTCGTCGCTGCGCTCCTCGCAATGACGACCGAGTGAGTGTGGGGCTGACGTCGGCGGAGCCCTCTCCCGCCCTTGCGAAGCTCCGCTTCGCTTGGGGGAGAGGGCGCAGCAATGGGCGCCGCGCAACGACAAGCGCGTAGGGTGGGCAAAGGCGCGGAGCGCCGTGCCCACCGTTGCCAGACGAAAAGGCGGTGGGCACGCTTCGCTTTGCCCACCCTACAAGGAACGCGTTTCGGGGAGGACACCAACAACATGCCGATCAACTACGATGAGCTGATGGCGATGAAGGCGATCGGGCAGCCCTATGCCTACGGCGATCGCGAGGTGATGCTGTACGCCTATGGCATCGGCATGGGCGCCGATCCGATGGACGAGAGGGAGCTCGCCTTCGTCAACGAGGCCACCGCCGAGCCGCGGCCGTTGAAGGTGGTGCCGACCTTTGCCTCCGTCGCCGCCTGGGGCGCGGGCCCCGGCGACATGAAGCTGAACCGCGTGCTGGTCGTCGACGGCGAGCGCGACATCACCTTTCACAAGCCGCTGGCGACCGCGGCGAAGATCACGGCCGACTCCTCCGTGCTCGCGGTGTCCGACAAGGGCAAGGACAAGGGCGCGGTCATCCGCCATCAGACGATCTTGCGCGACGAGGGCGGCGCTCCGCTGGCGACCCTGGTGGCCTCGCGCTTCGCCCGCGGCGATGGCGGCTTCGGCGGTCCCTCGGGCGGCATCCCCGAACCGCATCCGGTGCCGTCGCGTGCACCCGACCGCAGCGTCGAGATTTCGACGCGGCCCGACCAGGCGCTGATCTACCGCCTGTGCGGCGACCGCAACCCGCTGCATTCGGACCCCGAATTCGCGCGCCGCGCCGGCTTCCCGCGGCCGATCCTGCACGGCATGTGCACCTACGGCCTCACCTGCCGCGCGGTGCTGCAGACCTATGCTGACTACGATGCCTCGGCGTTCCGGCAGCACGCCGCGCGGTTCTCCTCGCCGGTGTTTCCCGGCGAGACCGTCACGGTCGATCTGTGGAAGGACGGCGACGTGATCTCATTCGAAGCGCGCGTCACCGCGCGCAACGTCACCGTGATCAAGAACGGCAAGACGGTGCTGGGATGATACTTGGCATGTGAGACACGTCTGTTCGTTGTCGTCATGCCCGGGCTTGACCCGGGCATCCATCCGCTTCCGAAGATGGATGGCCGGGTCAAGCCCGGCCATGACGAACAAGAGCAAAGAAGACAGCGGAGGAGGCACACATGGGACTGCTCGACGGCAAGGTGGCGCTGATCACCGGCGCAGGTGGCGGTCTCGGCGAGGCCTACGCAAGACTGTTCGCGCGCGAGGGCGCGGCGGTCGTCGTCAACGACCTTGGTGGGCCGCGCGACGGCTCCGGTTCGGACCTGTCGATGGCCGAGCAGGTGGTTGCCGCGATCGAGGCCGAGGGCGGGCGCGCGGTCGCCAACGGCGCCGACATCTCGACCATGGCCGGTGGGCAATCGGTGTTCGACGACGCCATCCGCCATTTCGGCCGCGCCGACATCCTCATCAACAATGCCGGCATCCTGCGCGACCAGACCTTCGCCAAGTCGAGCGAGGCCGACTGGGACAAGGTGATCCAGGTGCACCTCAAGGGCACGTTCTGCTGCACCTTGCCGGTGTTCCGCTGGATGCGCGACAACGGCGGCGGCGTCATCGTCAACACCTCCTCGACCTCGGGCCTGATCGGCAATTTCGGCCAGTCCAACTACGGCGCCGCCAAGGGCGGTATCTGGGGCCTGTCCAACGTGCTGGCGATCGAGGGCCGCAAGTACAACATCCGGGTGTGGACGCTCGCGCCGGGCGCGCTGACCCGCATGACCGCGGACCTGCCGCGCTACAAGGAGAACCCGGACGCGGCGCTGACGCCCGAGGGCATCGCGCCAGCCGTGCTCTACATGGTCAGCAGACTCTCGGGGGATCAGACCGGCAAGGTGCTCGGCGTGTCCGCCGCGCGCGGCGTCCGTGAGATGCGGATGATGGAGATGGAGGGCTGGAAGCCACCGTCCTCGGCTTGGAACGCCCAGGACATCGCCGCGCACGCAGAGGAGATATTCTTTTCGGAGGCCGATATAGCCAAGTCCGCACGGCGGTTTTGATGTATTCAGGACGTCATTTCGGGCCTGCGCTTGGCGCGTCCGGAATGACGCCAGAGAGATTGGAGACCAGACGAGATGAAGCTCACCGCCGCCGCCAAAGGCACCTTCGCGATCGCGCCGACGCCGTTCCATGATGACGGTCGCATCGACGAGGCCTCGATCGACCGTCTGGTCGATTTCTATGCCGAGGCCGGCTGCGACGGCATCACCGTGCTGGGCATCATGGGCGAGGCGCCGAAGCTGGACGCCGCTGAATCCGAGCAGGTTGCAGTGCGCTTTGCCAAGCGAGCCAAGAACCTGCAGATCATCGTCGGTGTCTCCGCGCCGGGTTTTGCCACCATGCGCGCGCTGGCGCGCGCCTCGCTGGACGCGGGCGCTGCCGGCGTGATGATCGCGCCGCCGCCGAGCCTGCGCACCGATGATCAGATCACGGGCTATTTCAAGCAGGCCCAGGAGGCCATCGGCGAGGACATTCCGTGGGTGCTGCAGGATTACCCGCTGACGCTGAGCGTCCAGTTCACGCCGGCTGTGATCCGCAAGATCGTCATGGAAAGCCCCTCCTGCGTGATGCTCAAGCATGAGGACTGGCCGGGCCTGGAGAAGATCTCGACGCTGCGCACGTTCCAGAAGGACGGCTCGCTGCGGCCGCTGTCGATCCTGTGCGGCAATGGCGGTCTGTTCCTGGACTTCGAGATGGAGCGCGGCGCCGACGGCGCCATGACCGGCTATGCCTTCCCGGAAATGCTGGTCGATGTCGTCAAGCTGTCGCAGGCCGGAAAACGCGACGCCGCGCACGACCTGTTCGACGCGCATCTGCCTCTCGTGCGCTACGAGCAGCAGCCGGGGGCGGGGCTTGCCGTGCGCAAATACGTGCTGCAGAAGCGCGGCGCCATTGCCTCCAGCGCCCAGCGCAAGCCGGCGTCCGGCATCAGCGCCGCGGCCAAGGCCGAGGTCGACTATCTCTTGTCGCGCGTGGCGCGCTATGATGCCCGCGCCAACCTGCAACCTCGTGCCACCGCCGCGGAGTGACTATGGCTGACGCCGCCGCCGTCCGTCCCGCCTCGACCGTGCTGCTGCTGCGCGACAGCGCAGCCGCACGCGAAATCGAGGTGTTCATGATGGTGCGTCACCATCAGATCGAGTTCAACTCGGGCGCCCTGGTGTTTCCTGGCGGCAGCGTCGACAGAGGCGATCAGGAGATCGCCGGCAGGCCGGAGCTCTATGCCGGCGATGAGGGCCTGGAGGCCGAGGCGCTCGGCTTCCGCATCGCCGGGGTGCGCGAGACTTTCGAGGAGAGCGGCATCCTGCTGGCGCGGCCGGGCCGATCGGACGCGCTGATCGATGCTGCTGCCGCCCGCGAGATCGAGGCTGCGCATCGTCTGGCGCTGTGCGAGGGCAAGATCAGCTTTTTCCAGGTCCTCGAAGCTCACGGCCTCGTGCTCGCGCTCGATGCGCTCGTTCCCTACGCCCATTGGATCACGCCCGAAGGCATGCCCAAGCGCTTCGACACCTGGTTCTTTCTGGCGGCGGCGCCGCCGGACCAGCTCGGCGCCCATGACGGCCGGGAATCGACCGACTCCGTCTGGGTCTCGCCGCGCGAGGCGCTGGCCGGCGGCGAGGATGGCCGCTTCAAGCTGCCGTTCCCGACCACGCGCAACCTGATCCGGCTCGGCAAGCAGCCCGCGGTGGCCGACGCCCTGGCGGCGGCGCGGAACATGGACGTCGTCACCGTGATGCCGGTCATGACCAAGACCGCCGAGGGCGGTCGCCAGCTGCGCATTCCGCGCGAGGCGGGCTATGATGGCGAGGTGTTCGAGTTCGGTGCGGCCGGTTAACCGCACAGGCTATTTTTCGTCCGGCGGATGATGCGCGGACGAGAATTGTTCTCTATATGTTCATTTGGCCGCCCGGCGGCTCGTATATAGTGCGGTTCCGACCATCGGATCCCATGAGTAGATTACCGGACCTCGACACGGCCTGCAGCAGCCTCCGATCGATGACGATCGGGCGGATGATCTTTGGCAGCTTTTTGCTGCTGCTTGCCGTGATCACCGCGACCAGCATGGCGAGCGTGATCGCCATCCGCCACATCGATTCGACCTTTGCCGAGTTGCAGCGGCTGCAGGGCGTCGGCGATCTCGCCGAGGAGATCGACCAGCGCATGAACGAGCTGCGGCTCGCGGCGCGCGATTTCGTCACCGATCCCGGCTCGCGCTCCGACCGTGCCATGGAGGCGGCGACCGAGCTCAGCGCGCTCCTGAAGAAGACGCGCCTGCAGCTCGCACCGGAGCAGCAGGCGACCATCGATGGCGTTGCCCAGCGGCTCGCCAATTACCGCGAAGGCATCGACCGCATCAGCGCGCTGATCGCCCGGCGTGCCGAGCTGCTGTCGGGTTTGCCGGCGGCGCGCGAGAGCTTCGAGGACGCCATCGCCGGCCTGACTGATCGCGCCACGGCGCGGGCCTTGTTCCAAGTGCAGAACCAGGTCGGCGCGGCGTTGCTGGCGCGCGACCCGGCTGGCGCCGAGCAGGCCGCCCGCAGCATGCGCGCAATGCCGATCGAGGACAGCGCCCTGCGCGCGGCAGCGGACCGCTACGCCGAGGCGATCATCGCCATTGCCGGCACCGAGGACGAGATCGCACGCCTCGACAAGGAGGTGCTGGGCATCGAGGGGCGGCTGATCGGCCGGGTCACGGAGCTGCTGCGCGCCTTGAGTGCCAGCCAGGGCAAGGTGCTGTCGCGCGACTTCGCCCGCACGCTGGCGGAGACGAAATGGCAGAGCATCATCTTCGGCACGGCGGGCGTTCTGATCGGCATCTTTGCTGCCTCGTTCGTGGTGCGCCGCACGGTGAAGCCGCTGGCCTCGATCGCACGCTCGATCCGGGCGCTGGCGGCGGGCGAAAAAGCGGCGTCGATCCCGCAGACCGACGTTCAGAACGAGATCGGCGATATCGCGCGGGCGGCAGAAGTCTTTCGGCAGACTTTGCAGGATGCCGACGCGGCGCGCGAGGCGGCCGTCCGCGCGCTGGCCGAGCAGCGGCTGGCCGAGGAGAGCTATCGCAAGCTGTTCGAAGCTTCGATCGACGGCATCTATGTCACCACACCGAGTGGTCTCGTGCTCAATGCCAATCCGGCGCTCGCGCGCATCATGGGCTACGAATCCGCGAGCGAGCTGATCCAGAGCGTCAACGACATCGCGGATACGATCTATGTCCATCCCCTGGCGCGCGAACGCTATCAGCGGCTGATGCGGCGCGACGGCATGGTGCGCGAGTTCGAATACCAGGTGCGCCGGCGCACCGGCGAGATCCGCTGGCTTTCGGACAGCGCCACGGTGGTGCGGGATGAGAACGGCGAGGTAATTCGCTACGAAGGCGTGGTCCGCGACATCACGGATCAGAAGCGCGCCGAGGACGCGATCGCGGAAGGCCGGCGATTGCTGCAGCAGGTCATCGACACCGTGCCGGCGGTGATCAACGTCAAGGATAGCGAGCTACGCTATGTCCTGATGAACCGCTACATGGCCGGCATCTTCAACGTCGAGCCCGAGGATGCGCTCGGCCGCACCACGGGCGAGCTGATGTCGCGCTACGGTGCGAACAAGACGGACTCGAACGACAAGCGCGTGCTGGCGACGAAGGCCGGCCTCGGGTTCTACGAGGAGGAATACCTCGATTCTTGCAACATCATGCGGCAATGGCTGGTCAACAAGCTGCCGCTTCTCGACGCCGACGGCGAGGTCGACAAGATCGTCACCGTGGCGCTCGACATTGGAGAGCGCAAGAAGAGCGAATTGGAGATGCGCAAGGCCAAGGAGGCCGCCGAGACGGCGCTCCGGAACCTGCGCGAGACCCAGGCCTCGCTGATCGAAGCCGAGAAGCTCGCGGCGCTCGGGCGCATGGTCGCCGGCGTTGCCCATGAGGTCAACAACCCCGTCGGCATCAGCCTCACGGTCGCCTCCGCGCTCGAGCGCAAGACCGAGCGCTTCAGCGAGGCGGTCACGCGGGGCGAACTGCGGCGGTCGAGCCTCAACGAGTTCATCGAGATGAGCCGCAGTGCGGCTGGGCAGCTCGTCGCAAATCTCAATCGCGCGGCCGAGCTGATCCAGTCGTTCAAGCAGGTCGCAGCGGACCGCAACTACTCCGACAAGCGCACCTTCGATCTCGCCGATCTCACCGAGCAGGTGGTGATGAGTCTGCGCCCGGGCGTGCGCAGACAGAACCTGACGGTGAATGTGGATTGCCAGCCCGATCTGGTGATGAACAGCTACCCCGGGCCTTATGGGCAGGTTCTGACCAATCTCTTCCTCAATGCGGTCGCGCACGCGTTTCCGGACGGCAGGAGCGGTGTGATCGAAATCAGGGCGCGGGAGTCCGGGCGCGACAATGTCGAGATCATCTTTTCCGACAATGGCTGCGGCATGTCGCTCGACGTCCGCCGCCGCGCCTTCGATCCTTTTTTCACGACGCGCCGCGACCAGGGCGGCACCGGCCTCGGCCTGCACATCGTCTACAGCATCGTGACCAACCGGCTCGGCGGCCGGCTTGATCTCGACTCCGAGCCGGGCGCCGGCACGCGCGTCCAGATCATTCTGCCGCGGGTCGCGCCTCTCGAGCAGGCGGCCGAGTAGGGAGATCCGCAATGCGCGGGGATGCCGCGCCGCTGCGTGAAACTCCGGATTGACTCTCACGAAGCCGAGATCGAATCGAAATCTGGCCCAGTTGATGCATCATTATCCGTGCACCCTGGGGTGGTGCAGGAGCCAGATGGACCAGATGGAAATGAGCAAATGGATCGTGTCCCGCGGCCATGAGCCGCATCGAGCTGATCGTGCCGACATCAGCAACACGGGTTCGAGGCGACCGGCGGTCGCTCCATGGAAGCCGCCCATCCAGGTCGGCGGTGCGGCGCTGCTGATCGCACTCTGCGCGCCACCGTCACTGGCGCGCGATCGCGGCCAGTATGCGAACTCGTCGCCGGAGATCAAGGCATGGTTCGACGGCCTGCGCAGCGGCAAGGGCCCGTGCTGCTCGGATGCCGACGGCAGCGCCGTCAGCGATGTCGACTGGGAGAGCAGGGGCGGTCACTACCGCGTCCGCATCGAGGGGGAATGGCTCGACGTTCCCGACGAGGCGGTCATCACCGAGCCCAACCGCGTCGGGCGCACCATGGTGTGGCCGATGCGCGGCTATCAGGGCCTCTCGATCCGCTGCTTCATGCCGGGCAGCATGACGTAGCCGAGCGGGGCGGCGCTCAGACGTATTTCTTGTCGCGCTCCAGGAGCTCGATGGAAATGCCCTGGGGCCCGCGGATGAAGCAGATGCGAACACCGGGGCGGATCGTGGTCGGCTCGGTCGTGAAGGTGACGCCCTTGGCCTTGAGCTCGGCGGCCGCTGCGTCGATGTCCTTCACGGTGAGGCCGAAATGATCGAGGCCCTGGTGCGGGGTCACCGGCGGCTCGTTCACTCCGTCGCCCGGCTCGACCTTGGCGATGAACACGCTGGCGCCGCCAAGCTTGACGTCGATGCGGCCGGGATTGCGGACGATCTCGCCGCCGAGAATGTCGTGAAGCCAGTTGGCGGTGGCTTCCGGGTCAGGGCTGCGCAGATGGATATGGTCCCACGTGACATTCAACATCGTCGAGATCTTTCGAAAGAGTGAACCGCTTGCGGCGCGGCGGCGTTCCTTGGGGCGTCGGCAGCGGAGCGGATGTTTACCGGCCCGTCGCCGGCCGCGCCAGCCGGCAAACCGACCGGTATCCGGGCCTGCCCTCCAATTGTCGGCTTTGCATGCAACCCTATCGATGTTTGCCGATTGAAGCTTCCAGATGCCCCCGCCGGGCAGCCGATGGTGCAGACATGAGCGCGGGTCTCTCTCGTTTGCTGGGACGCAAGCCCGATGCCGCGGCGTCGCTGGCCATGCGCCGAAGCGGCGGAGCGTCGATCCCTTTGGGAGCCGCCGTGTCGGGGTTGGCGATCCTCGCGCTGATCATGTTCGGCGCAGTCGGGTGGCTGATCATGTCGGTCGAAGAGGAGGAGATGGCCGACCTCCGCCTTGCGCAAGTCACATCGGCCTCCCCGAGCGGCCGGTATGAAGGAGATGAAGACGGGACGGAGCCGTCGCATGGGCTCTCGTCCGTGGTGCCCAGTCTGGGGTCCAATGCGCACCCCGATTCGTCCCCGGTGGTCGGCTCCGGCCGGAACGTCATGGACGCGCATGCCAGTCTGTCGCCGACGATTCTACCTGTGTCATCCAGTGCGCTCGACCCGGCCGCTCTGTCCGGCCTGCGGATCAGTTCCCAGTCCTGGCGGCGCGGCGGGCTTGGATCGAAGGCGCTGGTGACCTTCACGCTACGGAATGCCAACGGTTTCGCAGTCAAGGACGTCGAAATCAGCTGCGCCTTCAGCCGGCGCGACGGCAGTCACGTCACCGACCGCCGACGGATCGTGCCCGGCCAAGTCGGGTCGCGCAGCCGCAAGACCTTCGCGGCGGTCCACGTCGGATTCGTCAACGTTAACGTCAGCGCGGCCAAATGCGCGCTGGTTGCAGCGACCAAAATCTAATTATGTCGCGCTAGTCTCCCACGGTCTTTGAACCCGAGCGTTCGACGCGGGAACATACTGTCATGATCCTCCGTTAGGTGGATGTCGGCGCAGGTGCCGACGGAGCGGTAAATTATGCCCATTCTCCGTTACTTTCTTTTCGTCGGTGGAACTCTGCTGGCGCTGCTCGTCCTGGCGGATGCCGTGCTTCCCAGCGTGCCATTGCCTGCAAGCCTGTCGTCTGCGTCGGATCTTCCCCCGGTGCGCATTCAGTCGACGCGAAAGTGGCCGGAGCGGATCGTGATGGACACCTCGATCGCCACGCCAACTCCGGTGAAGCTCGCGAAGGCGGAGCAGCCTCCGGCAGAACCTGCGGGAGAAGTGGCCAAGAACGGTCTTCGCGACGCCTTCGCGCAGATGAGCGCCGTCGAAGCCAACCCGCAGGTTGCGGCCGTGAAGGCCGCCGAGAAGCCTCGCGCGACGCGGATTGCCGACACGAGCAAGGCGAAGAAGCGAAAGGTCGCAAGAGCTCATCTGGGCAGACCGATGATCCTGGTCGCGCAGCAGCCGCATGTCGGCCCTTTCGCTTGGACCTGGTAGTATCGATTGCCCGCAGTCCCCGGTCGATCCAAGCAGTCCCGGTGCAATCGCGCGCCGGGGGCGGTCGAACTGACGTGGGCTGCTGCGCCGTTTTCACGCCGCCGCGCTGCCTTGATCTTGCGCAAAGTGCGCTCCTTCCGGAACGCCTAGCGTCCCTTGCATGGGACCTGGGAGCGTTTGCCCGGGGACCCAGGAGACGCTGAATGACGACTACCACGCCCACCCTCTCGATCTCGCCGGAGAAGGTCGCCTTCGTCGTGACCAAGATCCACAAGCATGAAATGGAAGCGGCCGAACCCGAATTGCTGGCAGATTTGGCGGATGACGACGCGGCGCCCGGTACCGGTGGGCGAGGTTTGAACACGGACAGGTCGGAGCTCGTCAGCTTCATCAGGGGCCTCAATGTCGACGAACAGATCGATCTGGTCACGCTGATGTGGCTGGGCCGGGGTGACGGCTCGCTGGACAATTGGGATGAGCTTCGTGCGCAGGCCGCTCAGGCGCACAACAATCGCACCGCGACGTACCTGATCGAAACTCCGATGCTTGGCGACTATCTGGAGGAGGCTCTCTCGGAGTTCGGCCTTTCCTTGGAAGACTTCGAAGAAGGCATATAGCTGGGCGGCGTCTCCCGATGGATTCCCAGCACGTTCTTCGTTGCAATTCGGATGATGGAGTAATCTCATGGACAAGCTGAAGGTCGGAACCGGTGATTGGATCGTCGTGTGCGACGGCCGCAAGGCACTGATCCTCGAGAACGTCGGTGACAGCATGTTTCCGAACCTGCACACCAAAGAGGTCCGTGAGCAGGAGAACGACCGCACGAGCGCTCAGGGCACTGATGCGCCCGGCTCGGTGCAGCAGTCATTTGGCAATGCTCGGAGTTCGGTGGATCAGACGGATTGGCATGATCAGGCTGAGCGCGCCTTTCTCAAGCAGCTTGCTGATCGCCTGCATCAGGCTGTCCTGTCGGGCGAAACCAAAGCCGTCACGATGGTGGCGTCGCCGCGCGCGCTCGGGATCATCCGCGCCGACTATTCCGACGCGGTACGAAAGGTGCTGCATGGCGAGGTCCACAAGGATCTGGTCAAGCTTCCGGTCTACGAAATCGAGAAGCAGCTGCTCGCCTGAGGCCGGCTTTCTCATACCAATGAGCGCCCGGAGGCCCCGTTCGCGGTTTCGACCGCGACGGGATCGACGGGATCAATGTGTGCTTTCATGCGACGGTGTCGATTCCGGCGCAGCAGGCACCAGACTTGTGTCCAGGTGCGCGGCTCCTTTTTCGACGATCTCGTAGCCGCAATCATCCAGCCAGGCGATCAGGCGATCGGCCATGGCGTAATCCCAGGTCGGGTAGGAGCGTGCGATGACCTGGCGTGGCGTGAGCTTGCGAGACATTGGTGATCCTTCCCTGATCTCATGGTGCTCGATGAGACGTCGAGCGTCTGGTCTTGTCATCTTGAACCCCAGAACGCGATGCGCGGTTCCTGCGGCGCCCGAGCGCTGCCGCTTGAGGAGCGCTGATCATTCACAGCGCCTCGGCGAAACGGGGCAGAATTCATCAAGCGCTGATCACCTGTGGCTGCGCGTCGTCGGTCACGGGAGCCGCGGTGCGCTCCGGCTTCTTCTCCACGATCTCGTACCCACAATGATCGAGCCATGCGATCAACCGGTCGGCCATGGCATAGTCCCAGCTGGGATAGGATCTGGCAATGACTTCGCGGATTGAAAGCTTTCGTGCCATCATGTCGATCTATCGCTCCCTGCATTCGCCACGGGCTCGTCCGGCGCGCATCCGGACGATCCAAGGCTGGCCGGCAGTTCGTGCCGCCGGCTCCTGATGTTGTTCGGCTCGTCACGTTTCTGAGCGCGCGCGCCCCAACGCCTTGCTGGCTCACCACGATCAAATTGGCGTGGAGAGGTGATTTTTCCGCTTATCGCTCGCCCAGGCTGCGCAATCATCGCCCAACATGGTGAAAACCTTCTCGCTACGATGGTCTCCCATTTCCGTGCACGGATATGGCGCGGTCGTGCGCGTAGTAGGGCTAGAGTGTGGTGACGGCGCGATGTTTCGTCACAGGCTGGCGGCGACCATCTCCGACGAGATCTCAGCGCGAGCAGGCTGCGATCAACGGGGGAACGGTTTGATACGTTCATGGTTTCCGCTGGGGCGCGGTCGCAGGGGCTCGTCGCCTCGGAGTCAATGGAGCAAAGCGATGAGGCTGATGTTTTGGGTTGTGCTGCTGACTGGCCTTGCGGCAGGAGGCGGCCGGTCGGTCGCCAATGAGTCCTGCGGCCCAGGGTGCCACGTCGCGCCCAATGGCGGCTGCGTCGTGAATGGCTGGGAGGTGGGAGCGCCGGTGTGGAACGAATGCCCTGCGGGCGCTCGGCCAAGGCCGCCATGCGGAACCGCGTTCAAATGGAGCAGACAGGCGAGGGCCTGTGTCAGTAGGTGAATATGCGATGGCTGATCATCGCCGCGGGAGGGTGCATCGGGCTGCCGGCTGCCGCGAGGGATCAGCGACTGTTCACGTTGGACGTCGCGCCCTGTCGTTAGCGGCGGCAGCTTCGTCTGGCTCCTGATTCAAGGCACGGCAAGGCTCCGGATAAGCCGCTGGTAGAGGCGCACCGCGAAGCACGGACGGCCGGTGACACGGCGCTCAGACCGGCGTCGCATGGATCACGTCGCGCGGTGCGCTGGTGCGGAAGGCTCTCCGTAACCATGTTCGCGAGGGCGCCTCGATGAGCATGTAGGTGACCCAGGCCACCGCCGTCGCAATCGCAACGAACAGACCGAGCCGCAGTGCGAGCTCGAGAGCGCCGGGAGCATCTGACTTTCCGATCATCGCAAGCCGAATGAGAAAGGGATGCAGCAGATAGATCGAATAGCTGCATTCGCCACCAATGATCAGGGCTCTGGACGACAGCCAAGCGGCATGGCCGTACCGACTGGCTGCGACGAAGACGATCGAGAATCCCGAGATCTCGATGAGACGTACGGCAAGTTCGATCGCGAACGACCAGCCGGGCAGACGAGGCTGCAGAAACAGCAGGACAGGCGCACAGATGAGGCTCACCAGCGCAAGCCAGAACAGGAGCCTCACGCAGCGTCGCTCCCCGTCACCGATGCTGGCATCGGCGCGGTTCTTGTAGATCATGGCGGCAAGGCAGCCAGCCAGGAACTGAGCGATGTGAAGATAGGGAGAGTAGTAGGTGAGCCACTGCATCCCGTTTTGCGTGAGGCTTGGCGCGGCGGCCCGCAACAACGCAGCGCCAAAGGTGAAAGCGGCGGCGATCGTCAGCGCGAAAGTCACGATGTTCGCAAGCGCGATCCAGATGATCGTGGGCAGCCTGGCGACGCCTGCAAACAGCAGGCAGACGAACGGAAACAGCAGGTAGAAGAACAGCTCGACGCTGATGGACCAGAGGTGCTGCAGCGACGGCACGACCGCGACCAGCATGGTGCCGTTCTGCACGGGAAACCAGGCTTGCGTCATCGTGAGGATGAAGCCGAGCGACGGGGCCGAGAGACCTCGCGCAATCACGACGTATGCGACGACTGCGAGCGCAATCACGGCGTACATGGGGTAGAGTCGGGCGAAGCGTGCGATGGCAAATTCGCGAAGAGCGCTTCCGAGCGGTTGCGAGTGGAAGCGCGCGGCATAGTTGAGCCAAAGGACGAATCCGCTCAGCACGAAGAACATTGTCATTCCGATGCTGCTGACCTGAGCGATGAGCTCCGGCAGCAGGCCTTGCGCCAACGACGGGGCGCCATGGCCGACGGCGACCGTTGCGGCCGCGACGAAGCGTAAGCCGGTCAGCGAGCCGATGAAGCGTTGCTCGTTCACTTTGAGGGATGGTCCTGATACTTGGGAGGCGCTGCCGCTGTTGTAGAAACAGCAGGGTCCGGAGGCAACCCGACGCACGCCGGCCGGAGACGGGATTGCCGCCCGCTTGAGCGACGATCTGGCGTTCAGGCCAGAGATGACTCTGCGCCCGATCGGTCCGGCGTCTGCCGTTTGCGGCGTCCGACGCGGCGGCGTCTCACATTGCTGTCGACAACAACGAGCTGAAAAATAAAGAGAAATCAGCCTTGGCGTCGGCGGCGTCCCACCCAAGGGGCGAGGCGTTTCCCGGTGCGGCATGCGATCGGCGGGAGGGGCGGGCAACAGGCTGGTAGGTTTGAAGAAATCCGGGAAGAGCAGCTTTTGCAGCGGATCGTGCCTGTTGCGAAACCCCGCCGGGAATCTTGGCCAGGGGAGGTTACGGCCAGGGCCTTGGTCGCACCTGCGTGGGATGCGGAGCCTCGGCCGGATTGCTGCAGGGGCCGGATTGCAAATGGACTCGCAAACCGACGGCGGCTAGTTATTTGTCACCTCCGGCTGGTCATCTTGCATGACGCTGAGCGTTTGAACGAGGACGGAAGCCGCCTTGCCCGCTGCGCCATCTCAGCTCACCGATCAAACCGTCGACACCCAGCTGACGACGAATTGCAATGCGCAGGTGGCCGCAACGTTCGACACCAACGACAGCACCTGGGTGACCTTCTTCGTCAACGGTACGATCCCGTGCTGGAGGACGCTCGTGTCGATTGGCGAGGTGAAGGTCACGCTGGCCGAGGATGTCGCTGTTGCCGGCATTGTCCTGTGCAAGGGGCTGACCGTGACCATGAACCCCATGGGTCCCTACTACACGGTCACGATGACAGGAGCGATCGTCGATTCCGGAAAGGAGAGCAGCTTTACCGGAATCGTGCTCGGCTCGTTCACCCGGTCCGCAGCGATGAAGCGTGCGATGCAAATGCTTCGGAGACAAGGCAGCCGCTGAGGGCCGGCCCGGCTTCGCGTGAGATGTAAACACCAGAATGTTATCGGGCGTGGGGGCAGGACTGTGATCTGGCCCGATTGACCGCCCCTACGAACTCTGTTACACGATGCAACCTCTGATAGATTTCGATCATTGGTAGTTTATTGATTTTCGACTCGCCTCAGCTGCGCTCAGCAGCTGCGCGCTGCAGGTTTCGACCTGTGTTTTACAAAAGGAGATAGTCATGTCTGATCGTGAAGGTATTCGTTTCACCGCTCCCGCCGTCGTAAAAACCCCCACGAGTCCCAACACCGATGTCGTCGCGACGCCGACGGGCGATCCCAACAACACGACGCAGCTCGTCTTCGAGTATCAGGGCCGCATTCCGGTCTGGACGCCGGTGGTTTCGCAGGCTCAACCTCAAGTCGTCTTGGGGGCCGACATCACGATCGGCGCAACGACTTGGCGCAAGGGCATCACGGTCCAGTATGCGGCGCTGGGATCGACCCAGTACACCGTGACCATCATCTCGGGCGAGATCGTGGACGATCGTGGGCTCTACTCGCTCCAGGGCGTGACGCTCGGCATCTTCCCGATCAGTTCGTCCGTCAAGTCAGCGGCGCCCGCGGCGACGCGGACCGAAGAGTATCCGCGCGCGGCCTTCACGGCGCTGCCGACGGTGAACACCCCGACCAGTCCGAACAGCAACGTGGTGACGACGCCGAGCGGCGACACCAACAATACGACCTACGTCTCGTTCCAGTATCAGGGCCGAATCCCGGTCTGGACGCCGATCGTCTCGCAGTCGCAGATCACTGCGGTCCTCGGTGCTGATATCACGATCGGGGCGACGACGTGGAAGGCGGGCATCACGGTGCAATATGCGGCGCTGGGCTCGACGCAATATACGGTGACCATCATCAAGGGCGACATCATCGACGATCGCGCCCTCTATTCACTGGCGGGCACCTTGCTCGGCATCTTCCCGATCGGGTGATACGAGCATGGACGCGTCCGCGTCAGCGCAGTTCGAGCAGGTCGACTCCTCCGCGATCTACGAGACCAGGGTTGCCGGCTCGGTTGGCTGGGCCGGCTACCTTCTCGGCGCGGGCTCGTCGCTGCCACCGTTCATCAACTACGATGACTCGCTGAAGAAGTACGGTGGCAGTTATCTGTTCGCGACACAGCGGCCCGCCGATCTCGATCGGGATCCCGGCGGGTTCGCCGAGCGTGCACGGACCTATATCAGCAAGGCGACGCGCAATCGCGCCGTCGTCTGGCTTGCCTCGGCCAATCCGGTCGTGTTTGGCGACTTCGAGCGCTATGGCGTCTCCTTCATCAATCTGCCGCCGGTCTACCAGGTCTCGGGCAACATGAACCTCTGGTTCGCCAGCAACGCCAAATTCTACATCCTCGATCAGAGCCGGATCGATATTGACGGTGGGGCGCTGCGCCTGTCGGGCTCGGCGCTGAGTTCACCTCCGTTCATCGGCTTCGCGGGCAAGGGCGACAACCCGCTCGGCATTCGGCTTGCGCCGGCCTCCAATAATCGCATCTACGCCTACGTGCCCTTCGGCGGCGCCAACACCGGCTGCGTGACCTTTGATGGGCTGCTCGATTCGAAACAGGCGTTCGTCAGCCAGGGCTTGGGGCAGGGCGTCCGCTACGTCATCAACAACAATGCGACGGCGTCGCTGCAAGCTGCGCAGTATGCAGCCATGACGGTGGCGGCGTTGCCATCGCAGCTTTCGATCGCGGGCGCTTTCGACCTCGGCGATCCGGCCAACCGCGTGATCAGCCGAGAGCAGCTCGAACAGGGCTATCTGCGTTCCGGTTTTGCCATAAAGGGGGCGCTTGCGCTGACCAGCGAATTCCGCACGACCGGCGGGCGTGTCGTGCAACTGACACCGCTCGGGGCTGGCAGCGGAGATACGGCGCCGGCGCTCGGCGCCGGGGGCTTCGCCTTTGCCACCAGTGTCGCGAGATCGGCCAAGACCGACACCGGCACTGCCTATCTGAGCCTGGCCGGCCACTATGCGCTCAGTGCAGACGGCAGCGCGGCCGGCCAGGTCGCGAAGCTGATGGGCGGACTGTTCGGATCGGAAGCGCTCAGCTTCAAGGCGTACGACGTCAGCCTGCCTGCAACACAAAACGATCGCCTCAACGCGATCCCCTCGAAACCAGGCTACGCGCCGGTGTTCCCGTTCGAGACGGCGGATCTCAACCGTCCCGCGAGCGGCGCCGTTGCGCCGCGCCTGACCGACGACCACCAGACCTCCTGGGTGACCATCGTCGCCGGCAGCGGGACCGTCGACTATCTGGCCGAGCCCGAAGGCAGCGCGATCTACGGTGCGGCCGCGGCCGGCGCCGCGAATGCGGAGATACTCCAATCCGCGCCGCCGTTCATGCCGCTCGCCCAGGGCAGCGACAAGACGTTCCCGCTGGCGCCTTATGGCGCTGCTGCGAGCAGCGGCCTCGATGGCGCGACGCTCGTCCAGTTCGAGAGCCAGATTGTGGCCGCAACCCGCAAGTCGCTGATCTCGGGCTATGGCAGCAAGACGTGGTCGGCGCGGGTGCAGGCGGCGCGGGCTCATGCGTTGCACGGCACGCTGGCGGATGGCCCCAGCACCGATGGGACGACGCCTCAGGGCTTCATCATCGAGCGCGATCCGGCGACGGGGGCCTATCTGAAGGTCAGCATGGCGCAATCGCTCGACCGCGACGGCAATACCCTGCCATTCGCGCTATCTGCTCCAACCCAGGCGATGCAGGACGCCTTGCAGACCAACCAGCTCTTTCTGGTCGCCGTCAATCCGGAGCCGTTCGGCACCGGCGCCCAGTTCGCCAACACCGTCAACATTGCGGGCTGGACCATGACCGCGGCGGTCGGCGCCGGTGCGTCGGCGACCGCCTACCGCAACGTGATGATCATGAAGTTCTGCTCCGGCTCGTTGCTGGAGCGGGTCACGAATGCCAATCGTTGGACGTCCGCGGAGCAGTTCTCGCTGTTGCCCGGCACACCGCCGGTCACCGCCGCGCTGTCCTACACCGGCCTCTCGCAATGGCTGCAGGACTACATTGCGGACGCCATCGCACGGTCGAAGGGAGCGTCCGGCCCATTCTATGAGAATTTCGCGCGCATTGCCCAGGACCCGAACTGGACCGGCGTCATCGTGCTCGCGGCCGATCTCGGCCAGCGCGACATGCCGCCGGAGATTGCGGGTCTTGCCGCCGGCATCGACTTTACGCGCTTCAACGCCCATCATTTCGGCTTCACCGTCAGCCGCGTCACGGTCGACGGCCGGAGCGGCCGGATCACGATGCCCTCGGGCAGCTCGAGCCTGTTCGGCCTGATCGACTACGAAGATCCGCGCTATGCGGTGAACGTCTCGAGCGGCGTTGCGCCCGACGTGCCCGTGGCGGTGCAGATGAGCGGCGAGTTCGACTTCACCGTGCTGCAGCTGCAGTCGTTGTTCGAGAACGCCAGGCTGACGCGGTTCGACAGCCACGTCCAGCTCTCGGTCGCGGCGCTGTTCGGCGCGCCGGTGTCGCGGCTGTACTCACGCGGCAAGCCGCAGCCATTCACGGGAATCGTGCTGAAGGGCAGCTATGTCGATCAGGGCGGCCGCGGCGCCTATGTCTTCGAGCAGAACACGACCAACGTGCTGACCAGCCCATCGAACGTGCTGCCGGCCGTCGCCTTCGACCGTGTGCAGTTCAACACGATCGGCACCCAGGACCAGGGCGCCACGGTGGCGAGCAACTTCCTCATCTGGGGGCAGCTCGATTTCACGGCGCTTCAGAGCACCGCCGAAGAGACGCTCGACCTGTTGTCGTTCGGCAGTCCGCCGGACACGCCGGAGGCGGCGCTCGGCGTCGGCCTCGCCTTCTCCGGTCTCGCCGTCGGAATGACCTATCCGCAGGCGACGCCTGGCGCCAAGCGGTTCGAGGTCGCGACCGGCAACCTGGCCTGGAATCTCAACGGCTCGACGATGCGCGACACCAGCCTGTTCCGCGGCTTCGCGCTGCAGCTGAAGAGCTTCGTCAACGCGACCGGCGATCAGAAGCCGTCCGATCTCGGCTTCCTGCCGGTGACGTCGCAGCTCAACCTGACCGAACTCGAGGGGCCCTGGTTCGGCGTCGTCTACGACATCACGCTGGGCGGTCCGGGGGCGCTCGCCTCTGGCGTCGGCTTCCAGTCGCAGCTGCTCGCGGCATGGTCACCGATCACCACCGGCTCGGATGCGCAGCATGCGGTCTTCATCGGCATGAGCCTGCCGGGCGCGGCGCCCGGCGCCAGCCTGTTCAGCATCCAGGGCGTCATCAAGGTTGCGGTCGGTGCGATCTCGATCCTGCGCCAGCCGGTCCCGACCGCATCGGGACGCAAGCTGTCTGATGACGGTCCGAAGTGGTTCTACTGCCTGCGGATCGACGATATCGCCATCAAGATCTTCGGCATCGCCAAGCTGCCGCCGTCCGCCAACATCCAGTTCTTTCTGTTCGGCGATCCCGACAACACCGGCAGCCTCGGCTGGTATGCGGCCTATGTCGCCGACGACAATCCGGGCTGCGAGCAGTCGCTCGCATTCGCCCCACGCAAGCCCGAGCTGCAGGAGCCGTCATCATGACGCGGATCCTGTTCTGGAATATCGAGAGCTTCTCGGTCAACAAGATCTTTTCCGCGTCGATCAAGCGGCAGCGTGGCCATGGCGGCCTCAACGACATGCAGAGCGCGATCCAGCGCCGCGCGGTGATCAATGCCGTGCTGACGGCCACGCAGCCGGACATCATCGTCATCATCGAGGTGAGCTCCGGCGACAATGCGCCCAACGCGCTGGCGAGCCAGACCGGCGGCATCAATGCACTCGCCATGGTGCAGTTCGGGCTCAACAACCCCGCCACGATGGTGGCAGGCGGCTGGAACGCCGTGCCGCCGCTCTACACCGGGACCGGCGGGCGCGCCGAAACGGTCGGCATTCTCTATCGCCGCACCGACACTGCAGGCAACCTCCGTCGCTATTTCACCGGGCCCAACATCTGGACCGGCGGTCATGGCGGCCTGTCGGTGCCGCCGGGCGGCGGCGCCGCCGCGCCGTACAATGGCATGGTGGTGCCTATCGGTGCCGTGAACGTCAACGGAATGCTGGTGCCGCCGGGGCTTGGCGGCGTGCGCCAGATTCCTGCGGGCGCCCAGCACAATGGCGGCCTCAATGAGGACGTCGTCGCCGCGCGCATCGCCTTCACGACCACGCTCGGTGCGCCCGTTGCCTTTGGCGGATTGCGCGAGCCGTTCATGGCAACGTTCACCGAGACCGATAATCTCGGCGTCGTGCAGCGAGACCTCACCATCTTCGGCATCCATTCCCCGCCGAACAATCCCGCGGCGGCGAACTACATCACCACGCTGTCGACGATCAACGATATCGTCGGCGCCCTGGGAGTGAATGAGACGCGGGTGATCGGCGGCGATTTCAACGTCAATCTGTTCGCCGTCAACGGCACGGCCTCGGGCCTCTATAATCCGCTCACCGGGGGGCCCGGTGCCTACACGCTGCTCGTCAGTCCGACGGCGGTGGGAGTTCCTGTCAATCTCGACCAGTATAAGGGCTATTTCTCCACCCATATCCGCGGCAAGGACAAGACGGCGGCCTCCAAATTCCTCTGGTCCAACGGCGGCGGGCCGGGGCAGAGCTTTTATCCCGGCTACGGCTATGTCGGCTCGAACTTCGTCGCCGCGCCGTTCTACTCGATCGACAACGTCCTGGTCTGGCCGCACAACGGCATGCACAACTATCAGACCACGATCATGAACACGGTGACCGGCACGCCGATGAACGGGGTCATGGCGCCGCCGGACAATCCTCCCCCCGGTGCGATCGCTTTGGCCAACCAGTTCACCGCGCCGCCGATGGGGTGGCCGGGCGCACCGACGGCGGCGAACTATCCCGGGATCGGCGGCGCCGGAAATCTGACCGGCTGGAGCAATTACGGGCGCGTTCGCAACACCAGCGATCACTTCGGCATCTCTGCCGACATCTGAGGGAGCGCCGGCTCATGAGCGCTATCGACAATCTTCGCGCCGCTGTCGAGGCCGCCGCCGGCGACACCGCCTTCGCGCTCGATGCAGCGTTCCTGACGGCAGGCCTCGCCGATCCCGCCGTGAAGGTTCCCGCCGACTACGACACTTGGCTGAGCCAGGCCTTTTTCCTCAAGGCCGCGGCCGACTTCAAGGTGACGGTGGCAAAATCCGACGTCGGCCCGGTCGAGGGGACGGCGTTCACGGTGCAGTCGGCGACGATCCCGTTCATCGGCGCCGCGACCCCGCTGGCCGCGAAGGCCACGCTCGTGTTCACCGTGGACGGCGACCAACTGATCGTGCAGGCCGAGGCGACGCCGTCGAACTGGACCTGGACCAGCAGCTTCGCCTTCATGGGGGGCTTCCCGTTCAATCAGTTCGGCACGCTGAAGAACGTCAGCTTCGTGTTCTCGACGGCGACCGGCACCTACCCGTATGGTGACTCCGCAGGGCGTGCCGTGAGCGGCGGCGCGGTGCAGAATTTCGTTGCCAAGGTCGCTCTGCCGGATGTCGCCAAGCCGTTCCTGCTGCTGTTTCCCGGCCTCACCGCGCCGGCCGGCGATCTGCTGCTGAGCGGCGCGCTCAACATGGGCATCTTCAACGGCGAGACCGTGCTGTTCCCACCGGGGCAGTTGCGGGCCGCGATCCAGGACGGCACGTTCAAGCTCGCGTCGCAGTTCACGGTCAAGGATCCGAGCCTGGCTCTGACCATTCCCGCGCCCGATGGCGCGGACGAGGTCGATGGCGTGCTGGTGCTGGCCGATCCCGGCGATCCGGATGCCGGCGATCAGGCGCCGACGCTCGCGATCTCCTCGCAGTTCGACGTCGGCAGCACCGGCTCCTATCAGCTCGACGTCGAGATCACGCCCGGCGCGGACACCAGCTATTCGGTGGCGCTCGCGGTCGTCGAAGGCGGCGCGCCGCTGACGCCGGCCACGGTGATCGAGGTGATGGGCGGCAACGGCGGCTATCTCGCCGCGACCCCGGACGTGCTGCAGCAGTTCCTTGCCTTCGTCGGTCTCAACGGCTTCTCGATCGCCGGCACGCTCGGCCGCTCGCCGACGATCACGGCGGTCTCGATCGAGATCGGCAGCTCGAAGGATACGAGCTGGCAGGTCCTGCCGCCGACCGGCGTCCTCGACTTCAAGATCACGAGCTTCGCGCTGCAATGGTCGATGGCCTATCCGTTCGACGGCACGAAGCGGCAGCAGACCTACGACTTCACGACCGAGTTCGTACTGGCGCCCAGCGTCTTCAAGGGGCCGGACGGCGAGGGCGACGGCGTGTTCACCGTCCAGTTCACCTCCGCGAAGCAGTTCTTCGCGTCCTTCGCCGGGACCGCGAAGCTGAGCGACTTCCTGACGGCCCTGTCCGGCGGTGCCGTCGTGCTCGACGTCGAGAATGTCGGCGATTTCGAACTTGGCGACATCGCGGTCGCGGTCGATTACAGCGCGCAGAGCTTTCAGTTCGATGCTGGCTTCAGCCTGACGCTCAATCTGCTCAAGATCAACAACCAGCCGATCCTTGCCGTGCGGGAGGGAACGGTCTCAATCGCGGCGCAGACTCCGACGCAGACGCCAGACGGGGGCAATGCGACGACGCTGTTGCGGGCGGCGCCGCTCCCGATGCTCCGGACCTCGCGAGTGGTCGCGCTGCAGACCGCCTCGCAGACGCAATGGAAGTCGAGCGTCGGAGGCTTCCTCGATGTCGGGCCGTTGCACACCAAGGTCAGCGTGACCTATGACGGGTTCGAAACGCCGAAGCGGTGGGACCTCGCCGCCTCGCTGGAGGAGCCGCTCGAGGTCTCGGAACTGATCAACCAGTTCTTTTCGCCCGGCAGCGCCTATGGATTCCCCAGCTTCCTGCCCGGAGATCTCATCATCTCCGAATTTGCGATCACCGCGACCATTCCGGCCGAGCAGGGCGAGCTGAAGACGAGCTACGACATCACCGTCGGCTTCAGCTGGACGTTCACCTTCGGCGATCAGACCGTCGGCATCGATCCGGCGCGGCTCGGCGTCAGCTATGACGGCCAGAAGCCGGCCCAGCAACAGTTCGCCGGCTTCGCGCAGGGAACCTGGGTCTACTCGGCGATCAACCTCAAGCTCACGATGGGCTATGAGTTCAAGACGACGGAGGCGGGCTCCAACAACATCCTGTTCGTCGAGTGGGAAGGATTCCGCGCGGATTGGGAGAGCGGCAAGGAGCTGGTCACCTTCAGCCTCAAGGGCTGGAGCATCGGGTCGCTGGTGCAGGCGCTGGTGCGTACGCTCGGCAATCCCTACTTCACGCTGGATTCGCCATGGGACCTGCTCAACCAGATTTCGCTCGATGCGCTCCGTGTCAACGTCTCGCTCAAGAGCGGCGAGAGCTTCTCGCAACGCCTTTCGGCCAGCTACGAGCTGTCGAGCCCGATCAATCTCGGCTTCATCAGCATCACGGCGCTGACCTTTCGCCGCGGCACCGACGGCAAGGTGACCCTCGCCATCGAGGGCTCGAGCCCGCTCGTCGCCGATGATCCGGCATTCAAGAATCTGCTCGATCCCGCCAAGGGGCAGGACGTGCAGAACCTGCCGTCGGTGCCCGGTCGGGGCGAGGAATGGTTCAAGCTGTTCCTGCTCGTGCTCGGACAGCGCATCGGAATCACCGGCCATTCCAGCTTCAACAGCACCAAGGAGGTGATCTGCGCGCTGCAGTCCGTCCCAAGCACGACGGGCAAGATGAATCCGGTGGATCCCAATGCGGACGAGGGCGGCGCGCCGGGCCTGCCCTATTACGACCAGTCGAACAACTGGCTCATTGCCGGGCATCTCGGCCTGATGAAAGTGGCCGGCGCCTGGTCGATCGATGCCATGCTGGTGTTCAACGACCCCAATCTCTACGGCCTGCGGCTGGCGCTCGCCGGCGAGAAGATGGGCGGGCTCGCCAATCTCGTCGTCGACATCCTCTACAAGAAGATCACCGACGATATCGGCGTCTACCAGATCGATTTCACCTTCCCGGACATCATTCGCAACCTCAATTTCGGCGCGGTGTCGATCACGCTGCCGCAGCTCGGGATCAAGGTCTACACCAACGGCGATTTCTTCATCGACATCGGCTTCCCGTACAATCTCGATTTCCGCCGCTCCTTCTCGATCTCGGTGATCGTGTACGGCGTGCCGGTGCTGGGCGCGGGCGGCTTCTACATCGGAAAACTCTCTAATGCGACATCGACCAAGATCCCGAAGACCAACCTCGGCACTTTCGATCCCGTCATCGAGTTCGGCATCGGACTGCAGCTCGGCCTGGGCTACAATTTCGAGAAGGGGCCTCTGAAGGCGGGCTTCGCGCTCACGGTGTTCGGCATCGTCGAAGGCGTCGTGGCGCCGTGGCATCCCTACAATCCCGCGCGCACGCTGGCATCGCGCGCCAGCAGCGGTGCGCTGCAGAGCGACTATTATTTCAAGCTGTCGGGAACGGTCGGCATCATCGGCCTGCTGTACGGCAGCGTCGATTTCGCGATCATTTCGGCCTCGGTCAACGTCAAGATCGTGCTGTCGATCCAGCTCACCTATGAGAGCTATCGCGAGATTCCAGTGATCGCCAGCGCGAGCGTGACGATCAGCCTCAAGGTCAAGATCAACCTCGGCCTGTTCTCGATTTCGATCAGCCTGTCGTTCTCGGCTCAAGTCTCCGCGACCTTCGTGATCGGACAGACCAGTACGGCGCCGTGGGAGGTCCAGGGGGCGCGCGCGGATGCCTTGCTGATGCAGCGAGCCCATGCACGCGGACCGGACGCGGCCATGCGGCTGGCGCGCAGCCTGAAGCCGCGGCCGAAGCGGCTGGCGCCGGCCGCCGCTCATCGCATGGGACTTGCCGCCACCGCCGGCGACAAGCCGAGACTGTCGCTGATGGCCGGCGCACAGTACACTGTGCTTGCTCCGGAGGGGGCCACGGACGCAGCCTCGAACCAGGGGGCATTCGTGCTCCTGCTCGCGATGGACGCGCCGGATGCCGCCGCGAGCGTGCCGTCCGCGACGAAGACGTCGTTCGATGTGCTGGCCGAGGTCTACTTCCCCTGGATCATCGATGCGCTGGGCAACGAGAGCGGCGATGCGGCCGAGCTCGCCGAGACGCTGGCCACGTCGGTGACGCTCACCCAGCTCGAGGCCTATGTCGCGCGTCTCGCCGACACGGCCGATCCGTCCCTGTCGATCAAGGGCCTGCTGCAGTTCCTGGCCGACGGATTCACGCTCGACATCTTCAATCCGGCGACGGCGCAATCGTCGGGGCTGAAGACCAAGCTCGATGCCGGTTCGGTGCTGTTTCCGGTGTTCGACGGATTGAAGCTGCAGGTCCCCGGCATGTCCGGTGGCCAGACCTCGCCGATCGCGTTCGAGACCTACACCACGGCTACGCCCGGCTACGCGACCGCGGTCAGCAAGATATTCGCGCAGGTCGCCGCGAACATCGAGGCCCAGAACAAGGAAACGCGCCGGCTTGCCGCGGAGGACGACACCAGCTCGGCGGAGTCGATGGCGGCCCTGGTGTTCGTCGACACCTTCACCCTGATCGCACGCCAATTGCTCCAGGCCGCGGCCGACGCGCTGCAGAGCTATGCCTATCCGTTGACACCGACGAGCAACGTCGGTGGTATCCTGGATGAGCTGAACGGGATCGCCGGCAATGCCTTGACGATTGCCGATATCGTGCAGCCCAACGTCGATCATGCCTTGGGGGCCGGGCTGTCGCTGCATGTCGACGGCCTCGAATATGTGGTGCAGAGCGGGGACACGCTGCAAGGCATCGCTGGCCGCTATTCCGATGCGGCGTCGCCTCCGCGCTGGACCACGACGCCGGACCGCCTGATCGTGGCCAACCGGTTCCGCCACATGCTGCAGGGCGGCGTCGTCCTGCTGCTCACCAACAGCCAGGGTCAGGAGCAGATCTATGTGACGCGGCAGGGCGACAGTTTCGACGACGTCGCGCTGCAACTCGGCGCGATCTCGATCGACGCGCTCGCTGCACAGAGCGTGCTCTACGGCGTCGCCGGCCTGCTGCAGCCGACCTTGCCGCTCGCGATCTGGCCGATCGCCTACAAGACCGCAGGGACATCCGGCCCGTCATCCGATACGCTGGCGACGGTGGCGAGCCTCTTCCAGACCACCGCCGTTGCGGTTGCGGACGCCAATCGCGGCGTCGCCGGCCTGTTCGCCGTGCAGGCGGAGCGCGGCCTGCTCACGGTCGCCAATCTTCAGGCCCTGTCGGTTGGCGCGCTGTGGTCGGCCATCGCGGCCACGGGTCAGGTCGGGCAGACCGCCGGCATGGTCTCGCGCTTCCTGGTCTATGGGTTGCGGCTGCCGGTCCAGGACGGATTGACGCTGTCCAATGCGTTCCTCTATCCGAGGACGCAGTCGGCCTATGGAGTCTATCAGCTCACCGGCCAGCAGTTTCCGACACCCAGTTCTGCCACGAGCTACAAAGTCGGCTTCGCACGCGAGACTCAGAGCCACGGCGTCCCGCTCGATTTCATCTTGCTGAACGACGGCACCGACCTCAGCATGGAGGTTGATCTGAGCCAGGCCTATGCGGCGCTCGATGTGGTCGTCAGCTGGGCCAGGGGGCCGGGCAATTTCGTCCCGAGCCCGACATTTGCGGCGCTGCCGCTCGCCGAGCGCCAGCCGCGGCCGTTTACCGCCAGCGGCTACGCGCGCTGGTCGAGCGGCTCCGTCGCGAGCCTGTTGGCCCTGACGAACCGCGGCGGCGTGGCCGCGGCGGCCGATGCCGGCGCGCAGGTGCAGCCGACGCTGTGGAGCCTGCCGCCGGCGCAGACCAATCTGGTCGCCACGCGGGAGCAATCGATCCGCGCCGTCATGCCGGATCTTCGTTCGACCTTCGCGCTGCTGCCGAAATTCCAGCCGCAGACCGGCCGCAGCAATCCTGCAACGGGACGCACCGACTATGCCGACATCGCACGTTGGGCCTGGTGCACGCGGCTCGACGTTCAGATCAAGCGTCTGCCCGACGCGGCGGCGCTGGCCGCGCAGGGCGTGGGCGCAGGCGATCTGCCGAGCGGTCCGGCGTCCGCGCCGTCGCTGCCGTTCGTCTATGAGTTGGTTGGCCCCAGCTCGGAGGATGCGGTGCGACTGCAGCGCATCCTGACCGCCATGGACGCCCTGGGCGAAGGCATCGCCTCCGCCGTCTTCCTGCTCTACAACCAGTCTGGACCCGGCGCGCCGATGCTGGTGACGCCTGCGGATGCCAACTTCCTCGCCTTCATCACCCAGACCAACCTCTCGACCGAGACCAATCCGGCGGCGGCGCTCCGGCTGACGCTGGCTACCGAGGACGCTCCGCCGCGCGGCATTGCCAACTCCCCGGCGCAGTTCATCCGCCTGATGTGGGAGCTCAGCACGGTCCGCAGCGGCGGCTACTATCTCTATTACGAGAACGTCGAAAGCGGCGAGGGCTTGCCGGCCGCCGTCTTCGATTCCTCCGGCTCGGGCATAGTGACGGTGGTCGTGACGTTCGCGACGCAGGGCAGCGAGTCGTTCGGCACCACGCTTCCCGATTTCGTCAACGCCTTCGTGACGACCGACGCCGTCGATCCGCAGAGCGATCTGGTACAGACGGTGTCGCTCGCCTCGACCGGCCAGACGGCGCCGGTTGCGGCGGGGGCATCGCTCGATGCGCTCGCGGCGATCTACGGCCCTGGGCCCGGGCGGATCGCCGAGGTCAACGCGACCAAGCCGCTCGCCGCGGGCGCGCTGGTGCCGATCGTGGGCGCGGTACGCCAACTGACCGACGCGGATCTGGTCCGCGCCGCCGGCGGGTCCATCGACGCGCAGGCCACCCTCGACAAGCTCGCCAGGCTGTTCTCTGCCGGCGCCATCCACTCCATCAGCGGCCAGGACATCGCCGCGTTCAATCCGCAAGTCGCTGTTGCGCTCGCGGCCGTCTTCTACATCCCGCCGCTGACCTATCAGGTCAGTTCCTCCGCCGCGCCCGGGATGAACTTTGCCAGCATGGCCGCCTATTACGGGTTGGATGCCGACCTGATCGCCCGTGGCGCCAGCGCAGCGCCCGGACTGTTCCCGGTCAATGCCGTGCTCGATCTCGACCCGCAGCTGTTCTCGCTGCGCGACCAGCTGCCGCCGCAGAACATCGGGTTCTCGTTGACGCGCGACAATCTCGGCCTGCCGCCGGACGATCCAGCGGCGCCGGACTTTGCCAAGAAGACAATGTATCAGCTCTACACCTCGCTGGCCGCGGGGCTCGCGGGCAACGTCTTCTGCAAGGCTACTCCGCTGGGCATGCCGTTCGGTCCTCAGGACCATGACGACGATCAGTCCGGCGCGTTCGAGAGCCATGCGCGCTCGGCGCGGACGCGCGGCAACCGGTTGGCGCAGGTTGCCCTCGCCGATTTCGACTATCGCCAATCGATCGGCATCGGCGCGCAGTTCGCGCTGGTCAACGCCGCGCCGGACCCGTCTGATCCGGATCTGCCGCCGAAGGCAGCCAACCCCTATCTCGGCGTCGGCACCATGGCGCAGGTCGCGCTGCAGTGGCGCGACATCTTCGGCAACACCACGGTGACGCCGTTCGAGGCACCGCCGCAAGGGTACCGCGGCGCGCTCAACGGTGCGGCGGTGCCGATGCTGTATCGCGACGAGCTGATCGGGCTGGGGTCCTGGATCAATACCAACGCCAGCTACAGTTATGACGGCACGGCCGGTGCCGCGTTCAAGCTCGTTCTGTCCCTCAACGCCGCCGCCTATGCCGGGCCGGACGGCGCGGCGCGGGCCGCCGACGATCTCTCGCTCTACACCCGGATCTATTATCAGCTGCATCAGGACTATTCGGCCGATGTGGCCGTGCATGTGCCGGGCGTCTCCGGCAACGCGGTGGCGATGCGGCTATCGAATTCGCTGATGGCCAAGCCCGATGTGGACCTCAGCGACCCGCAGGCGGACATCATTCGCGGCTATGTGCGCGCCTGCGTGCTGTATCTGAAGCTCGTGACGCGCGGCCAGGTGCCCGCAGCCCCGGCTGTGACCCTGTCGCTTCCGGTCGACGTCAATGCGATCGCCGCCGGCAACATCCTCGAGCTGGATGTAACACTCGCGTTCAGCCGCAATCCGCTGCTGGTCGATTCGGCGGTGGCGGCGTTGCAGGGCGGCAGCGGCGTGGCCGCGGCGATCCTGCCGCGTGCCGATGGCGACGGCAATGTGTCCTATACGGTCTTCAGCAAAGCGGTCGAGGCCGTGTTCGCCACTGCCGACTGGTATCTCAAGGTCGGGCAGGGGCTGTCCCGCGACGGCGAGGATGCGGCCGACGGCGCTCAGCAGCTCTGGGCGGTGCGCTTCGGCAAGGCGGCAGGGCAGGGCATCCATTTCAAGCTCGGCACGTCACCGAGCTATTTCGCGCCGAAGCCGATCGCCAAGGCGCTGGCCAGCGGCGATGCGACGATCACGCGCTATGACAGCGGCGACACCGACACGCTGCATCTCGACGGCGTCGACCTGAACCAGTGGTTCCAGAGCGCGCTGGATGCAATCGATCAGTTCCTGTCGGCCGACTACGCGCCGCACGCGTTCATCCTCGACCGGATCGACGGCGTGACCGATCCGCTCAAGGACGGTTCGCTGGGAAGCGTGCTGTCGGCCAAGGAATCCCTGGCCGATACGATCAGCCTGAAGACGCTGCCGGTGCTGTCGACCAGCGCGGGCGATCCTTCAACCGGATTCGCCGCCAGCGAGAAGCTGCGCCAGCAGCTGCTCAATCAGCTCGGCGCAGCCTATCGCGCCGGTGCGGCCGTCGTGTTCGGATTGACCGAGGTGACCGGCGGAGGCGACAGCAACCCGGCCGGTCCGCCGAACCTCTACGGTCAGCCGGGCGGCAGCATCAAGGGCGCCGCGGACAATCAGAATTTCACGCTCACCCCGACGCGCATTCCGCTCGGCGAGGTGTACGATCCCGCCAGCAAGACCTGGTACGATCCGCGGCTGGCCTTCGTGTTCGCCACCAAGAATGTCGTCGACCAGGCGTATGTGCCGCTCGAGCTCACGCTCTCGCTCACCCATCTCGAGTTCGAGCGGCGGACTGTCCCCGGCATCGATGGCTATGTCGATTCGCGATGGCTCGCCTTCGTCAATGGGCCGTTCAGCTATCCGCTGGGCACGCAGGTCACCAACATTCCAGTGGTCAACCGCGATCTGCCGACGCCGCCGACGGTCTCCGCGCAGCAGGCGCGGCAGCTCACCGGCGAGGGCACGACCGATCCATCGAAGCTGAACGCCTGGGGTTATTCGTTCGACTATCTCTATCAGCAGGCGGCAGCCGACGCAGTGTCCTGCACGATGGAGTTCAACCGGCCAGCGGAGCCGACGCTGCGCGGCTCGGCCAGGCTGAGCAGCGAACCCGATCTGTTCACCGCGCTCGCGCAATTCGTCACCAACTATCCGGCGATCCTGCGCGACCTCAATCAGTATCTGGTCGGCATCGATGGCGCCGAACCCGATCCGACGACGCTGGCCGCTGCGCGCAAGGCGACCGCTGCCTTTGCCCTTGAGACCAGGCAGATCGCGGATGCCTATGCGCGGGAGACGGTCGGGGCTGCAAGGCTAGCGGTCGCACCGGCGCATGTGATCGTGAAGTTTCTGTCGACGCTCGACGGCACCAGCGACGGGCACGCGCGGACCAATCTCGTCAACATCACCATCGATGGCAAGGCGGCGAGCTGGAATGCGGCGGCCAATACGATCTCGAACGGCACCACCACGCTTCCGGCGCCCGTGATCGCAATCATCGCGCCCGAGCTCTATACGCCCCAAGCCGTGCCTCCGGCGGAACTCCCCCCGGGTGTAGAGATCGCCTACCTCTATACGCGTCAGGTCGACGGCAAGACGGTCTATCTCCGCGAAGCGGAGGCGCGCGGGCTGCCGGCGCGGACGGTGTCGATCGCTCCGCTCGATGTGCTGCTGTACCAGAGCGGCTGGGCGTCGGTGTTCGTGCAGCGCAATCTCGCGCTGTTCCCGCTGGCAGATCTCAAGACCACCAGCACCAATCCGGCATTCCTGTTCCAGACGCCCGAGGTGCGTTTCGCGTCCACGGTGGTCCCGCAGCTGAACTACACGGCGTTCTCGCTCGACGCAATGTCGGGCGCCTCCGGCGACCTCGACGCGCGCCTGACCAAGTTCTTCGCGGGACTCTATGCTGACGGCAATGGCAGCACCAGCGACGAGGTCGCGATGCAGGGCATGTACAGCTACGAGGTCGTAGCCGGCCAGCCGGCGATCCCGCGCGTACGGCTGCCGATCAACCTGCTGACGCCGACCCCGTCAGCGGTCGATCCGGGCGTGAAGCCGCCCTTCGTGGCCCCGTTCGCGCAGATGATCGATATGTGGCGGGCGACGACCAAGCCAACGACGTCGGGCCATGCCCGCGTCGAGATCGAGCTGAAGGTCTTCGGTGGCGTCGGCGATGCGACGCAGCCGTTGATCCAGGTCGGCCGGCTCACTCACGACATCGCGAGCGCCTGAAGGCGGTACCGGCATCGAAACTGCGGCCGTCGCCGGAGATCATCTGGACATGCCGCCCGCAGCGTCGGGTGGTACGGGCTCAAGGGTCGAGTGCTGGGTCGGGTGATGGCTGGCGCGCTCGGAGAGATTCGAATTGTAAAGCTAAGATACTTATATATCGCCAATTTCTCTCATTTCTGAGGTCCGAGGGACAAATCGAGGGTGAAACCGGACGGTGTCTGCTCTCGCAACTATTTCCGGGTTCAAATCGCTTACGCGACGATGTCAGCGCTGGTCGAGCCGCCGAGCTCGCACCTGAGCTGGGCTACCTCTGCTGCGGCGAGTTCGATGAGTCTTGCTGATCTCATGCTTTGCGCGGCAGAACGGCCATCTAGTGCAAATTCTAACCGGCGCAATTGGCTGCAATTGGCTTTTCCCGGCACTGGCTCACCCATTTGCGAGCGCGACGACAGCCTTTGGGCGACCGGCTGGGAGAGGCCGCTGGACCGTTCGAGAACAGATCGTTCCTGGAGGAGTTAGCTGCCAAAGGGGAGGGGTGGTATGCAAAGGCCCCCTCCTAAAAGACGGAGGCCCGCCCGAGGCAAGCGCAGGCCAAGGGCGTACGATCAGCTTTACGAGACAGCCCGTCATCAATCTAAAGCACTACGCCGATCCATGAGATCGCGATCACGTGCAGACCGAACCAGGCCGTTCGGCCGCTGTCATAGTTTGTCGTGGCGCTCGGTGGACCCGCCGTAACAATCGCTGTGGAATAGCCGTTCGCCAGCGACGGGTTTTGATCCTACCTTTCTCCGTTGCCGATCGATAGGATCGCGACAAATGACAGTGCGGCACCGGCCGCCATTCGTCGGCAGGTCTTCGATCGCCTTGATCGAACAGACTGGCCTCGTGGCGAGCATATCGAGGCGATATGTTCGGCGGGATCTTTCTTGGGCAAGTTCACGCGGGGCCGGCCGGCGGTGAGCACGGAGACTCCTCAAGCTCGACTTTTCGTCCGCGCCTAGACCGCCAAGTCGAACTCGCCCTTTTCCGACAGCGCACATTGATGTTGCACTCGTCCGCATAGCGCACGAAGCCGGTTAAGGTTCGTGCGGATCAAAATCGGCCCCAGTGCAAACGCGGCGCTTCCATTCATTAGTGCAATATGTGGACGGTCTCTGCTCGCAAATGTGGAGTCAAATTTGGAGTACGTAATCAAGGGTTGTGTTATCCGCTTTGTCATCTTTATGTTGTGAATAAATTGCAATGTTCGTTGATCGCCAGATACGAATGACGTCTGTTTATGCTTCGGAATGTACAGAGACTGCGGGGGCAGGAATGGTCCGTACTTCGACTCAGGCTGGTCGGGGCAATGTCGCGCGCGGACCAACAAAGAGAGCTGGGAGGATCGACCCAGGCGCTCTCTTTGAGGCTCATTTTCTACTTTAAGTAATTGCTTGGTGAAGTTGTGCTTCTTTTGCATTTCATCTGCGGCCGGTGGCGCTCTCCCGAGCGGTAATCTCTATCATGGGTGGAGTTCAGATGCGTCTTCTTGCTTGTCTTCTTGCTCTTTGGTTCCTGCCGGCTAGCGCAGATGCCCGTACCTCGGTGACTTCATATACGTGGTACGTCGCCACGAACGGCTCCGATACGGGACGCGCCGGACAGGGGGGGTGCGGTAGTGGGACCGAATTTGCGACGCCGTATGGAGCGATCCGATACATCGCAGCTAATATTGACCTGGCAGGTAATCAACCGACGATACAGTTGTGTAATGGTTACTACTCAATCGATAGCACGCAGAACTTCTTCGGTTCGCCGGTTGGAAGCTGGTTGTACATTCTGCAGGGCGATTGCTCCAACGTGCCTGCCACAGAAATGAACGTAGTCTTGCGCTACACAGGGGCACCTGGTGGAACGTTGATTCAGTCTCGTGACCTCGGCATTGGCGTATTGCAGTGCCTCACCGTGGACACCATCAATCCAGGGGCGGATACCGCTTTTTATGCCGCTCAGTTCAGTGTACTCGATATCAACAGTGTGCGTGTTGGCGCGTTCAGATACGTCTTTATGGCTGATGCCCTCGGCGCATACAACATCGCACAGTACGGAGCTGTCGGCGCGAGCAATCCGGGAATAACTCTCGGTGGGCAGATCGGCGAGCTTGTCTTTACCAATTCCTCTAGCAAGTTTTCAGTGGGCACATTTATCGACATGAATGGCGTCTCGCCCTCCTTGCAGTTCATGGAGCTTCATGGCGGGTACGCAAACTTCACGGGTGGATTCCTCAATGTCCCGGGAGGCGGCCGCGGCAGCCTTTGCGACAGCTACGCGGTGCTCGTTATGAACGGCCTGACCCCGCCGGGCGGACTTCCCGCGGGTTCGGCGTCCTGCAGCATCAGGTAGTTGATCTGCCGTTGATCGAGGGGGGACTCCTGGCTCATCGACAAATGAAGCAGCGCGCTACCGGCTTATTGGCGCGCGCTTTCCCTCCGCATGAAGAGTGCGGTTGATGCGGTACGCTTTCGATCCTTGCTCCTCACAAAAGTATCTGACCGGAACAGGAGTCGGGGCGCGCTGTCATTCTTCCCTTGAGCGGAAGGCGTGATCAAAGAATCAAGTTGAGATTGCGCTTCGAAAACTAATCGCTCTCCTATTGTGGATAAGTTTCGACGCATATTGATCGTCGGACGCAGATACCTTTTGCTGTGTCCAGTGCTTTACACATGCTGCGGGGGCAGGGATGTTGGCTATTTCGACTCGGGCCTGTCGAGGGGGCTTCGCACGGGGCGGCATAAGAGGGGCTGCAAATGTCGGTCTTGCCGTTATTTTTTGTGCGTTGAATTCAACTTTAAGCAGTGCAGGTGGGATGTCGCTGCCTGGGAGCTTCTCGGTCAACCAGGGTGGCGCGGCAGCCTATTCGATTCCGATTGCTGTTCCTCCTGGAACGGCTGGCGTGGTGCCCTCGCTCTCGCTCGACTATAGTAGCTCCGGGGCCAACGGCATCATGGGTGTCGGTTGGTCTCTCGGTGGACTGCCTTCCGTTGGTCGTTGTCCGCGGACAATGGTGCAGGACGGTGTCATCGGAACTGTAAATTTCGACGGCAGTGATCGGTTCTGCCTCGACGGTCAGCGCCTTATTCTAGTGAGCGGCTCATACGGCGGCGACGGCGCCGAATATCGCACCGAGATCGACGTTTATTCGAAGGTTATCTCTCACGGGGCGGCCGGCAATGGGCCGGCGTGGTTCGAGGTGCGCACCAAGGCGGGCCAGATCATGGAGTTTGGTCATACGGCCGACTCTCAGGTCCCGGTGGTCGGGAGGGCCACAGCTCGCGCTTGGGGGGTGAACAAGGTCAGCGACACCAAGGGCAATTACTTCTCCGTTACGTATGTAACCAACGCATCGACGGGGCAGTCGGTCCCAAGTTGGATTGTCTATACCGGCAATGCGTCCGCCGGTGTGGCACCCTATAACTCTGTGGCGTTTGTGTATGCCCAGCGATCAGACGTCATTCAGCACTATCATGCGGGGTCGCTGGTCCAGACTTCCGATCGGCTAACAAATATCAAGACTTTCGCCGGGGCGACGTTGGTCGCCGACTACCGGCTCACATATCAGCAGAGTCCGACGAGCGGCGTCTCTGAGGTGACATCCATTGCCGCCTGTGGGGGTGACGGATCGTGCCTTCCGGCGTCGACGTTCCAGTGGGCTAGCGGAGGGGGAGACTCTTTTTCGGCGGCGGTGATGGCGGTCCCGAACGGCGCGAATTTCGGCTCGCCATCCTCGACCACCAGCGGTGTCGGCCGAGGCCATGTCTTGCAGGGCGCAATTGGGTTTACGCCGATCTATAGTGATTTCGATGGCGACGGAACGACTGACTTCCTGATGCTGTATGGGCCGAATCTCTTCGCCTTCCTTAGCAAGGGCGACGGGACTTACACGTTCGTCAATTCGAGTGCGCCGAACAGCTGGAATTTCGGTAACGATCCTTTCTCTAGCTACGCCCTGATTTCTGGCGATTTCAACGGCGACGGCAAGTCCGAATTCGCGATGCTGAGCGGAGGCGTTCTGTACACTTTTCTGAGCAATGGGGACGGAACGTTCCGGGGTGTGGCGACACCGTGTCCTAACGGCTGGAACTTCGGCACTCCGCCGCAGGCGACCTACACAACGATTGCCGGCGATTTCAATTCCGACGGTAGGTCAGACTTTCTGCTGATGAGTGGCCAGTTCATGTACGAGTTCCTCAGCAATGGGGACGGCACGTTCAGTGGCAACACGATAAACATTGGCCCCACCAATTTTGGCAATCGTCCCTCAGATAACTATACGCCGATCTCAGGTGACTTCAACGGAGATGGGAAAGCCGATTTCATCATGATGGGGGGCGCCTATCTGTACGAGTTTTTCGGCAATGGAGATGGCACGTTCGCGTACAGCGCCCTGCAGATCTCGAACGGCTGGAACTTCGGCAATCCGCCTGACAACTCTTTCGTGCCCATCAGTGGCGACTTTAACGGCGATGGGAAAACCGACTGGGTGATGCTACAGGGCACCTATCTCTACGAATTCCAGAGTAAAGGTGATGGGACATTTAACTACATCACGATCCCCATCCCGAGCTCGGTCGGCTGGAATTTTGGAACGCAACCGGCTGCATCGTTCAGTCCTCTCTCCGGTGATTTCAATGCAGATGGAAAGTCGGACTTTGCGTTTATTGGCGGAAACAGTCCGTACATCTATCAATTCCTGAGCAACGGCGATGCCACGTTCAGCTACCATTTGCTTCCGATGCCGAACAACTGGAACTTCGGCGCGCCGGTGACTGCCAGCTACTGGTTGTTTGGCGGTGACTTCAAGGGCGATGGCAAAGCAGGATTTACTCTGCTTGACGCGACGCATGTGTATTCGGTCATGGTCAACGGAGGAGCGGGCGACTATATCGTCGGTTTCACGACCGGTCTGGGCGTGACGACGGCGGTGACGTACAAGCCAATCACGAGCAGTGCGGTCTACACCAAGGACACCACGGCCACTTATCCTTACGTTGATCTGCAGTCTGCCTCATTTGTCGTCTCGCGTGTCGACGCGTCGAACGGGGTGGGCGGGACGTACAGCTCGACGTATGCGTATGCGGGAGCCAAGGCAGATATCACCGGGCGCGGGATGTTGGGTTTCCGTCAGATGACGGTGAATGATCTGCAGACCGGGATCTCGGACGTCACGACGTTCCGACAAGATTTCCCCTATATCGGTATGGTCGCGTCGACGACACGGACGCTGGGCAGCCAGACACTTGGGCAGTCGACCAACACCTACCAGTTCACCAACGCAGCCGGCACGACGACGATCAGTCCGTCGAGCGCGCCCTATCGGGTATCGCTAGCGCAGAACGTGGCGAGCGGGTCGGACCTCGACGGTTCGGTGCTGCCGACGGTAACCACCGCGAACCAGTATGACGCCTACGGCAATGCGACGCGGGTCACCGTGTCCACACCTGACGGCTACAGCAAGACGACGGTCAACACCTACAGCAACGATCCGTCGCTCTGGTATCTCGGCCGTCTCACGAGAGCTTCCGTCACGAGCGTCGCGCCATAGCGGCACGGCATCACGAAGGTTCGTGGCGTGGGTTGGCCCACGCCACCGGGGAAACTGTGTCCTGCGTTGCGCCGGTCAGGGGCTGACCGGTCAGTCTCAGCAGCTTCATTCGGCGACTTGGGGGCTTGGCGCCATGACGATCTCGATCAGAACTGTGTTGCCGCAGGTCGCGGCGGTGATTGCTCTGGTGCTGGCGGGGCCAGCCTGGGCCTCGAGCAGCATCACGCGAACCTCGTCGTTCGCTTACGACGCCGCTTCAGGCCTTCTCACCCAAGAGGTGGTGGAGCCGGATACGCCGGCGCTGCGGCTGCAGACCGACTATGTCTATGATGCGTTCGGGCATAAGCAGTCAGTGACCGTGAGTGGCGCCGACATCGTCAGCCGCTCGAGCTCAAGCACCTATGACGCGCGGGGAGAGTTCGCGACCTCCAACAGCAACGCGCTGGGGCAGAGCGAGAGCTTCCAATATGACGCACGCTTCGGCCAGCCGACTAGCCACACCGGACCGAACGGGCTGACCACGACCTGGAGCTACGATTCGTTCGGCCGAAAGATCCAGGAGGTGCGGCCCGATGGCACGATCACGCGCTGGCTGTATCAGTTCTGCAGCGGCGTCAACGGCGGCGCAGCCACCTGCCTCTCGGGCGCGAGCTACCTGGTCCAGGAGACATCATATGCCGCCGACGGCACCACGGTAATCGCGCCTCCGGCGACGCTGTTCTATGATTCGCTCGAGCGCGAGATGGGGCGCCAGACCCAGGGCTTTGATGGCAGCGTCATCCAGGCGACGAAAACCTATGACGCGCTCGGGCGGGTGACGCAGACCAGCCGGCCATACTTCCTGAACGGCGGCACGCCGCGCTACACTACCTTCACTTACGATACGTTGGGACGTGCAGTAACGACCACGCAGCCGGACGGCAGCGTGTCGCAGATGGCCTATCACGGCCTGACCACGGTCGAGACTAACCCGCTGGGCCAGACGCGGACGACGACCAAGAACAGCCAGAGCCAGATCGTGTCCGTGACCGACGCGATGGGCAAGACGCTGACCGCCGCCTATGACGCGGTCGGCAACATGGTGCAGACCACCGATCCCGTCGGCAACGTCGTCACTGCGACCTACGACCTGCGCGGCCGCAAGATCGCCAGCGCCGATCCGGATCTCGGTAACTGGAGCTACAGCTACAACACGCTGGGGCAGCTGACGACCCAGACCGACGCCAAGGGCCAGACGGTCAGCCTGAGCTACGACCGGCTGGGCCGCATGGTGCAGCGCGTCGAGCCGGACATGACCTCGGTCTGGACCTACGACACCGCGGCCAACGGCATCGGCAAGCTGGCGTCGACCGGCATCACCTCAGGCTCCGGCAACGGCTTTGCCCGCAGCGTCAGCTATGACAGCTTCGGCCGCCCGCAGCAGGTCGCGACCACGGTCGATGGCGCGACCTATACGATGGGAGCTACCTATGACGCCAACAGCCGGCTGACCAAGGTCAGCTACCCCTCCGGCTTCACCGCCCGCTATGGCTACAACAGCCTCGGCTTCGCCAACCAGCTCCAGGACGACGCCTCCAGCCAGTCCTACTGGGCGGCCTATGCGATGGATGCCGAGGGGCACATCACCCAGCAGACCGCCGGCAATGGCCTCAGCACCATCAGGGGCTTTGACCCGCTGACGGGGCGCCTGACCAGCATCGCTGCCGGCGTCAACAGCGCAGTGCAGAACCAGAGTTTTGGCTATGACCGGCTCGGCAATCTGACCTCGCGCAGCGATGCCAACACCAATGTCAGCGAGATCTTCGTCTATGACGCGCTCAGCCGGCTGACGACCTCGACCACCAATGTCGACACGACACCGCTGGTCAAGACGTTCTCCTACAGCCCGATCGGCAACATTCTGTCGAAATCGGACGTTGGCACCTACACCTATCCCGCTGCCGGTCAGCCGCTGCCGCATGCCGTGACCGGCGTCTCCGGCACGATCAGCGCTACGTTCACCTATGACGCCAACGGCAACCAGACCTCCGGCCTCGGCCGCAGCATCGTCTACACCTCCTACAACAAGCCGGCGAGCATCACGCAGGGCGCGCGGACGATCTCCTTCGTCGACGACACCGACCACCAACGCTTCAAGCAGGTGACCCCGGAGGGCACGACGCTCTATATCGCCGCGTTCGGGGTTGCGGCCGAGGTGCAGAACCCCGGTATCGTGACGCAGAAATGGACCGATTTTCTGCTGGTCGGCAACGCCAGGGTCGGCATGCGGGTGGCGCAGACGTCGGGCGGCAGTACGACGGTCACCACGCGCTACTTCCACACCGATCATCTCGGCTCGATCTCGGCGATCTCGGACCAGAACGGCCTGCTGGTCGAGCGTCTGAGCTACGACGCCTGGGGGAAGCGCCGCAACGTCGACGGCACCGACGACACCACCGGCAGCATCGCCAGCCAGACCACCCGGGGCTTCACCGACCACGAAGAGCTGTCGGTCGCCGGCCTCGTCCACATGAACGGCCGCGTCTACGATCCGCTGCTCGCGCGCTTCACCAGTCCTGACAGCATGACGGAGAGCCCGTTCAGCACCCAGGGCTGGAACCGCTACTCTTATGTCGGCAACGACCCGCTGACCTTCACGGATCCGTCCGGCCACTGCTTCCTCGGCTGTTTCTGGAACTCAATCGGCAGGGCGGTGAGCAGTGCCTGGAAGTCGGTGACACACTTCTTCCAGACTAACCCCATTGCCAGGTCGATCCTGCAGATCGGCGCGACGATCTTGTTGAACTTAGCCCTTCCTGGGCTCGGCTTCGCTGGCATGTCGCTGGCCGTGGCCTCCGCCGCCGGCGGTGCAATGATCGCAACCGGACTATCGGGGGGCAATCTAAGTCAGGTACTGAAAGCAGGGCTCATAGCAGGCGTCACGGCCGCGGCCTTTTACGGGGTGGGCGAGCTTACCACCCACAATCCCGACTTCGGTACCCTGAAATACGCCGAGAATGTTGCCGGTCATGCACTGGTTGGCTGTGCCTCGTCGGCCGCATCAGGCGGCGACTGCAAATCCGGTGCTCTATCAGGAGCGGTCGGATCAGCGTTGGCGCCGCTAAACAGTAAATTGTTCCCGGATGCCCAGACCGATATCGGCCAGCGCATTGGCGGCACGATTGTGTCAGCTACGGCGGGTGGTCTCGCGTCTGTCGCAGGTGGTGGCAAGTTTGAGAATGGAGCCATCACCGGTGCTTTCGGATATCTATTCAACCATCTCCTCGAAAAGCCAGAGTTGAGGAGCCTTTATGCCATGGCAAGGGGGCATCACCTTTTCGCAAAGCAGTGGGCTTACGAATTCCGGGACCTTATAAGTACGGATGCCCTCGCCGTTTTTTCGTCCACGACCGTTGGCGCAGATGTAATTTGGGAAGGAGACCACCCAAATCGCTATCGAACAGGAAACCCGCATGATGAATACAACAATGGTAGTGGCCGAGAGACTGTAAACCGTTATCTCGCTGAGAAAAACATTACTCCAGCAAATCAACTGAACGTTGAGCAGGCCTACGAGGTCATAAACCGATTGGAGAAGCTTGATTTTAATCGGCAGGTAATGGATTATGTCGCCCAGCAGAGACTAAGTGGGCGAACTAATGTGCGGAGCGTAATCCGCGGTATTCGTGGTAGTCTAAGCCAACCGACGGAATAGACCGTGCAGATCCTCTCGGACGCAGTCGGCTTTGATGTAGGAGAAGCTAGGGAGCTTCTTAGACAAGGTGAAGAGGAAAGGGCTGTTGCCTATTTAGAGCAGTTCATAGCAAAGGGCTCTATTTTGGCCATGATCGAGATGGCGGAGTATTTGCAGGACAAGGGAGACAGCTCTTCTAGTTTGCGCTGGATGGAAAAGGCCGAACGGGCAATCGGACCCGAGGACTTCGATTCACTTCTCTATCTTTCGGGAGCTCTTCGGCGCGGACTTGGAGCCGGGACTGCCAAGGAGCGTTATTTTCGAGCCTTCGACTTGAAGGAGCGAGTGGCAGAAGCGGGTAATCTGGCGGCCATTCGGGAAATGATAGTAAACTACGCTCATGGCCTAAATGGTGCTGCAAAGGATCCAGAACGGGCTATCTATTGGGTGAGGAAAGCTGCTGCGCTCAATGACGAAGAGGCGAAGCAAATTCTTCGAGACGAAGGGCTCTGATAACGCGTAACCCGGAAAAGGTCCGTAGGGCGGATCGTGATCCGCCGTCTCGTGGCTCCATTGGCGTTGCTCCTGAATAGCGCATGGATATCAGCGACTCGCCGTAGGTGATTGGCTGCGATGCGGTGTATCGAACAAGGGACGTTGGGTTGCAGTCTGAGACGTGCCCAGCCTTGGGATTACGTGACGGTTCTGGACTGCACCCCTTAAGTGAGACACGATAATTTCTGTGACAGTGGGGTTGCCACGACGACTATCGTGCCTTGTTTT